>CAJUIO010000070.1 GCA_910586025.1 uncultured Lachnospiraceae bacterium | reverse complement strand
GGTCATTCAGCCAGCGGACCACACCCTTGATCACCAGAGGATGGGTGGTTACCGGATACTCCGGCTTTTTCGCCATGATGAGGTTGGGCTTGATCACAACCTTTAAGTCCGGGCGCATATCCTTCTCAATGCCAAGAGCTGCAAACGAGCGGCATAGGGCGGGGTAGATCAGTTCTTCTTTGTATTCGGGAACAACTTGCAGAGTCTGGATCATATGATTTTCCTTTCACAAAAACGGATATCTTATTTTACCACTTTATATGCTTTTGGAAAAGAAACATTTATAGGGTCAGATGTCTGTAGGCGGCCACTTGGCTTATTGCCTGCGGGAAACAAAATAATATTTACAAAATCAAGTATTTGCGATAATATGCAGACAGATCATCGTGTCAAAATATAAGCGGTTCGGGGAGAGGTTCAATGAATATACTGATTATAGACGCCCAGGGAGGCGGAATCGGAAAACAGCTGGTTACGGCAGTCAGAGAAAATATGCCTGATGCGGTCATTACCGCGGTAGGAACAAATGCGGCTGCGACCTCGGCCATGCTGAAGGCGGGGGCGGCCAGGGCCGCCACCGGGGAGAATGCCGTGATCGTAAACAGCACAAAGGCGGATGTCATTATCGGTCCCATTGGTATTGTCATTGCGGATTCCATGCTCGGTGAGATTACATCCGATATGGCAAATGCGGTTGCCAGAAGCAATGCCAAACGCATTTTAATTCCCGTCAGCCATTGTGATAATATTGTGGCGGGTGTCGGTGATCTGAATACAGGGAAGCTGATTCAGGCGGCGGTTTGCGAATTGCTCAGGCTGTAAAAACGTCCTCTGAGCCTTGACTTTTTCCGGAGATGATGTAAACTGTTATAAGCGGCAGGAAGCCGCCTGTGCCGACGCAGAAGCATTGGCTTTTTAACCTTGTTTAACCTTGTATTTGCAATCATATATCTGTGAATCGTATGTCTGGAAGGCACACAGATCCTCAGAAGGGGATTTGTGTGCCTTATTGTGCGTGCGGGAGAGAAACGTGAAAGCGACTGAGAATAGGGAGGAGTAAAATACACATGAGGATACGAAAAATTTCAGTATTGCTTTTGTCCGTAGGGCTGCTTATGGGAATAACGGCCTGCAAAGGCGGGATAAGCGAAACAGGCAGTAAGGCCGAAACGTCTGACAGCATAAGGGACAGTGTGGTGATAGCGATCGATTCCGAGCCGGAAACACTTGATCCTACCAAGGGATGGGGCCACGGCAATTCCCCCATAGTCCAGAGCACGCTGGTGAAGTACACGGCTGATCTGACCTTTGAAAATGATCTGGCGACCGGCTTCGAGCTCTCGCCGGACGGTCTGACATGGACATTTACGATTCGCGATGATGCGCGGTTTACGGATGGTGAGAGGGTAACGGCATCTGACGTTGCCTTTACTCTGGAAACCGCAAAGGCGGCGCAGGGGTCTGTTGATCTGACCTATATGGAAAGCGCCTCTGCCAGGGATGATACCACTCTCGTGATCACCTTGTCCAGGCCGACCTCCATCTTTCTCAATACCCTTGCGTCTGTGGGAATCGTTCCGGAGCATGCTTACGGAGAGGATTACGGGGTCAGTCCCGTTGGCTCCGGTCCCTACAGGCTTGTGGAGTGGAAGGCGCAGGAACAGATTATTTTTGCGGCAAATGAGGACTACTACGGCGGCGTGCCGGATATTAAAAATGTGACGGTAGTCTTTATGTCGGAGGATGCCGCCCTCGCCGCCGTGATGGCCGGTGAAGTCGATGTCGCTTATTCCTCTGCGGCCCTTGGCAGGACGCAGGTGGAGGGCTATCGTGTGGAGGCGATCACGTCTGCTGACAACAGAGGATTTACCCTTCCGGTTCTTCCGGACGAGGGCCGGACGACAGAAAGCGGTGCACCGATCGGAAATGATGTCACCTGCAATCTTGAAATCCGTCAGGCAATCGCCTATGCCATCGACCGAAGGCAGATTGCCGAAACTGTCCTGAACGGTTTCGGAAGACCGGCATATTCGGAAAATGACGGTATGCCCTGGAACAATCCTGATGTGGAAATTGAGACGGACGTGGAATATGCCGAGAAATTGCTGGCGGATGCGGGCTGGGAGGATACGGACAAAGACGGCATTGTTGAGAGAGACGGCCTGAAGGCTGAATTCAACTGTATCTATCCGTCCGGCGATTCCGTGCGCCAGGCCCTGGCAATGGCTGTGGCCGAGCAGGTTTCCCCGATCGGTATCAGGATCACGGTGGAAGGGGTGGGCTGGGATGAAATCACTCGGCGTATGTTTTCAGAGGCGGTTATGATGGGCTGGGGTTCTTCGATTCCCAATGAGACTTATTATCTGTACCGCTCCGGGGGAGCCCTGCTTGATGACTTTTACAATCCGGAGGGCTACGGGAGCGATGTGACGGACGGCTATCTCAATGCGGCAATGGAAGCCCTTACTGCGGAGGAGGCCAACAGGAACTGGCAGAGGGTACAGTGGGACGGCGAAACCGGGACGGCGATGCAGGGAGAATGTCCCTGGGTCTGGATTGTCAATCTGGATCATGTAACCTATGTCCGGGACGGCCTTTCCATCGGAAAGCAGCCAATCCACGGCCATGGCCATGGCCTGCCGCTGATTCAGAATCTGAACGAGTGGACCTGGAGCGAATAATTCTGCTTTTGATAAATGAGGTGTGCTTATGAAAGGAATGTCCGGATGGCTTATTCGAATTTTTGCTGTCAACAGTATAAAAATTATATCCCTGCTGCTTGCGGTGAGTATTATTTCCTTTGTGCTTGTAAGCGCATCGCCGGTTGATCCCGTGCGGCAGTATATTCTGGGGCTTGGAACCGCCGTTTCTCTGGAGCAGCGTGCGGAAATAGAGAGCTATTGGGGGATAGACGAGCCGCCGGCAGAGCGGTATCTCGGCTGGCTTTTTGAGGTTTTGAACGGAAATCTCGGCGAATCCGCCATTTACCGCAGGCCAGTCGCGGATATTATAGGCGAACGGTTTTGGAATTCCCTCGCCCTGATGCTCTGTGCATGGATATTGGCAGGAGGGATCGGATTCGTCCTTGGCTGTGTAATGGGTATGTACCGGAACAGGCTGCCGGACAGAATTCTGAAAAAGGTATGCTATCTTCTCAGTACGGTGCCTGCCTTCTGGCTCGGCCTGCTGTTTCTGCTGGTATTTTCCGTGAGGCTTGGGTGGTTCCCGGTAGGATTTTCCTCACCCATCGGGGTACCTGGTGCGGATGTGAGCATCTGGCAGAGGCTTTACCACTTGATCCTGCCGGCTGTCACGTTAAGTCTGATGTCCTTTGCAAACATTGCCCTGCATACCAGGCAGAAGCTGGCGGATGTCCTTGACAGTGATTATGTCCTGTTTGCCAGAGCCAGGGGAGAAGGACAATGGACCATCTTGCGCCGGCACGGGCTGCGCAATATCCTGCTTCCCGCATTGACTCTGCAGTTTGCTTCCTTTGCGGAGCTGTTCGGCGGTTCTGTCATGGCGGAAAATGTGTTCAGCTATCCGGGACTTGGCAGCGCCGTGGCCGATGCGGGACTGCGGGGAGATGTTCCGCTGCTCCTTGGCGTGACTTTATTTTCCGCACTCTTTGTCTGTGCGGGCAACATGATGGCAAATCTTCTTTATGGTGTGGTGGATCCTCAAATCCGGGAGGCGGGAAAATGAAAAGGATGAATCGAAGAACCGGGGCTGTCTGCCTTGCGGCTGTTCTGGCCGCTGTTTTGTGCACTGTCTATGCCTGCGGCATCCTGATTCCGGAAGAGGCGGTGACGGGAAGTTTTTTGAATGCCGGATGTCCGCCGTGCCTGGAGCATCCCTTTGGCACGGACGCTCTGGGAAGGGATCTGTTCCTGCGCACATTGAAGGGATTATCTGTCAGCATGACCGTGGGGCTTGCAGCCAGTGCGGTCAGTGCGGTGATTGCCGTGCTGGTGGGGATTGCCGCTGCCACAGGCTCTAAGCTGATGGACGGAGCTGTTAACTGGCTGATTGATCTCGTGATGGGAGTTCCGCACACGATTCTGATCATTCTGATTTCCTTTGTCCTCGGGAGGGGACTGCGGGGGCTGCTTGCGGGAATTGCGGCAACGCATTGGTGCAGCCTCGCCCGACTGATCAGAAGCGAGGTTCTGCAGCTGAGATCGCAGCAGTATGTAGCTGTGTCCCGCAGGCTTGGAAAATCGGGCGGCTGGATCCTGAGGCATCATTTGCTGCCGCATCTGGCGCCTCAGCTCTTTGTGGGACTGATACTTATGTTTCCGCACGCAATCCTGCATGAAGCCTCCATTTCCTTTTTGGGATTCGGTCTGCCTCCCGAACAATCGGCAATCGGCATTATCCTTTCGGAAAGCATGCGTTATCTGTCGGCGGGGATGTGGTGGCCGGCGGTGCTGCCCGGACTGACCCTGGTGATGATCGTGCTGCTGGTGGATAAAACAGGAGACAGCCTGCGGATGATATTTGACCCTTACAGTGCGCAGGAATAAGGAGGATGGGATGGAGCAAAAGAAAGAAACCCTGTTGGAAATACATAATCTGTCCGTCTCGTTCCGCATGTATGACCATGGTCTGGAGCAGACAAATTTACGGGTCATATCCGATCTGCACCTGACGGTGCGTCCCGGAGAGATTGTCGCCGTCGCAGGTTCCTCGGGTTCGGGAAAAAGCCTGCTTGCCAGCGCAATCCTGGGGATTCTGCCCTCAAATGCGGTTGTCTGCGGTCATTTGCATTACAAAGGCCGGGAGCTTACCGGGCAGCTGCAAAAGGAGCTTTGCGGAAAAGAGATCGCCCTTGTCCCGCAGTCAGTCGCTTTTCTCGACCCGCTGATGAAGGTCGGCGCACAGGCGGACGGACATTACAGGCCGAAGCTGACCGAAAAGCGCAGGAAGCTGTTTGAACGCTTTCACCTTCCCGGGCATACGGAAGACCTCTATCCCTTTCAGCTTTCGGGCGGCATGGCAAGGCGCGTCCTGGTATCTGCCGCCCTGGTCACCGATGCAGAGCTTATCATAGCGGATGAACCGACACCGGGAATGAGCCTTGACCAGGCTCTGGAGGCGCTGCGCATGTTCCGGGAGATGGCGGATGAGGGGAAGGCCGTTATTCTCATCACCCATGATATTGATCTGGCGTTTGAGTTTGCGGACACAGTCGCCGTATTTTATGCCGGAACTACAGTGGAAACCGCCCCGGCATCGGATTTCAAAAAAGGTCCCGCCGCTCTGCGGCATCCCTATTCCAGGGCGCTGTGGGAGGCGCTGCCGCAAAACGGCTTCCGGCCGATTCCGGGTTTTCAGCCTTATGCGGGAAGTCTGCCAAAGGGATGCCTGTTTGCTCCCCGCTGTCCCTATAAGACAGAAAAATGCGGGAACCAAATCCCCCCTGTGCGGGAGGTCAGGGGCGGCGAGGTGAGGTGTTACCGTGCAAAATAAATTCCGGCTGTGCGGTTGGCGTTCCGGTGCCGGGCCCTGGCTGCCAAATGGCTTCGGGGCTGGAGCTGCAAATCGGATTCCACTAATGAAATGCTGCACTGTATTCTAGGAGGTTTGATATGGCGCTTGAAGCAAGGAGTATTTATTTTCGTTATGACAGAAAACAGCCATGGATATTGGAGGATTACAGTATAAAAATTGATAAGGGGGAGCGTCTGGCATGTCTTGCGCCCAGCGGGTACGGCAAAACCACACTTGCCATGCTTCTGGCAGGATATCTGGAGCCGGTCACAGGACAGATCCTTCTGGACGGAAGTCCTCTTGCGAAAAGAGGCATCTGTCCCGTCCAGCTAATCTGCCAGCATCCCGAAAAAGCCATTAATCCCCGTTGGAGGCTGAGACGGGTTCTGGAGGAGAGCGGCGGGCTTGAGGGAGAGGTGCTGGATGCGTTCGGCATCGAGAGGGCGTGGCTTGATCGTTTCCCGAGGGAGCTTTCCGGGGGTGAACTGCAGAGGTTCTGTGTGGCGAGAGCGTTGATGAGCGGTGCGGACTATCTCATTTGTGACGAAATCAGCGCCATGCTGGATGTGATCACGCAGGCGCAGATCTGGAATGTTGTTCTGAGGGAGGCGGCGAAGAGAAATATGGGAATTCTTGCCGTGACGCATAACAGGAATCTTGCCGAAAGGATATCGGAAAGACTCCTGTTGCTTTCGTGACTATTTTTTCACGACCGGGATCCATACTTCGTATTTTGCGTTCCCGGGATCGGGATTTAAGTAAACCTCCACATCGGGAGCGTTGCCGTACTCATACCCTGATGTGGGAAGCCATTCTGTCACGATGCGCCGCTCCAGCTCCTGGATGGACTCATTGGTGCCCTCGCCGGGAAAGACTGCCCAGACGGCCGCAGGCACCAGATATTCTTCCAGGTCATTGCATGGCTGGGATGTAGATACCGCAATATAATATCTCCATGGCTCCTCATCATTACAGGTGCTCACTCCCAGCACTCCCATGGGCGGCGTATCCATCATGCCGGCCAATCTCTGCAGAGTGCCGTTTGCGGATATTTCCTGCCACTTCTGGGGTATGACAGTAAAATTCTTCTCAATATCCTTATCCAGCGGCACTGACACGCCCACGATACGGAAAGCGTCTTTTGTTTCAATTCGGTAATTCATTTCCTCCACTCCTTTGACTGTGATTTTAAACAGAATGGGCGGAAAGGACTTTATGGATACTCCTCCGTTCTTTACGGCGGACGGAGCGATTCCGTGAACGGACTGAAACGCTCTGTTAAATGCGGTGGGTGAGCTGTAGCCGTATTTTCCTGCGACATCAATGATTTTCATGCTGCTGCCCTGCAAATCCACGGCGGCAAGAGACATTTTCCTTCTGCGGATATACTCGGACAGGGGAATTCCCGCCATATAGGTGAACATTCTCTGAAAGTGATAGGAGGAACAGCAGGCAATGCGCCCAAGCCGGTCATAATCAATTTCTTCCGTCAAATGTTCCTCGATATAGCCGATTGCCTTATTCAGACGTTCAATCCATTCCATATTTATACCCATGCCTTTCTGTTTTTCTGTGTGTTTCAGTATACCCTGCAGTGCGTCGGTTTTCCTCTCAGTCTCTGCACGAAAAAGAGAGCTTACAGCTCCTCCTCCATTTCCCGCATGTGCCGTTCCATGGCATCACGGGCTCCTTTGGCATCATGCGCCTTCGCTGCGGCAAGAATTTCCCTGTGGTATTTCAGCCCGGAGGCTTTCCCCCTCTGGCGGACAATATCTTTCATGACCCGGGAGAGATTTGCGCATATCATCTGGTAGGCGGCTTCAAGGATCTGATTGCCGCAGCAGGAGGCCAGAGTGGTGTGGAAAGAGACATCTGCAGCGGCAAATGATTCTTCATCTTGCTGTGCGGCGCACATGGTGTCATAGCACTCGCTGAGCCTTTCCAGATCTGCGGCGGTCATACGGGAGACCGCCAGCTCACAAAGAGGCCCCTCCATGACGCGGCGGAATTCCAGAAGCTCCCTGAATTCCCGATCGGTCAGGCTTCCCGGAATATTCATGCGGGACATGGCATCGCACAGAGAGAACTTCCGCACATAGCTTCCGTCGCCGACCCTGGTCTCGATCAGTCCCTCCCCGGCCAGCTTCTGCAGAGCGTTTCTCACAGTCACCCGGCTGGTGCCGAATATTTCGCAAAGCTGCATCTCTCCCGGCAGACGCTGTCCCGGCTCCCAGCTTCCCGTTTCTATATTTTCCTTCATCTGTGCGATCACCTGATCGCTTATGCTGCTTCGCACCACCGGATGTAATCCCATAGCAATACATCTGCCTCCTGTTTGGTTGATGAATTCCGATTTGCGGCTCCGGCCTGCGGACCTAAGAGCTTCTTTAGTGAATTATGCGGGAAGAATCTCCTCCCTTACAAGAAAATCATGTACCTTTTTCTGCTCCGCCTCATCCAGCTCCGGGATCGGGAAGGTGCATTTAGCGCTTTCGATGATACCGCACTGGCGGACGGCCTCTTTGACATAGGGCACAAAGGGAGCGCCGATAAAGTAAATGTCCATGCAGCGGTTTATTTTCTGCTGGAACCGGGAGGTCTGCTCCAGATCGCCCGCATTGACTGCTTTTACCCAGTCGGTGCACAGCCTGGGCACCAGATTGGAGAGGCCGCAGATGGAACCGTTACCGCCGGAGAGCACGTTATGGGCGAAATTATCATCAAAGCCGGAATATATCTCAAAGTCGGGACGTATGGGCTTTACGGCTTTGATCAGCTCCCTGGTGTGATCCATGCCGGCAATGGTATCCTTGATGCCCACGATATTGTCATTTTCTTCTGCCAGACGGCGCACGACGGACGGGCTGATGGTATAGCCGGTTCGGTCCGGGAAGTTGTAAATATAGACCGGTCCGTGGATTTCCTCCGCCATGCGGCTGTAGAAACGGTACATTTCCGAATCGCCAAAGGAAAAGTAAAAGGGCGGCACGATCATGACCGCGTCCGCACCCGCTTCCAGACAGGTGTTGGAGAGAGGCGCGATCTCCTCCGCAATCATGTTTGCGGTTCCGATGATGACCTTCATGCGGCCTGCGATGCGCTCTGTGGCAAAGCGCGCAAGCGCCTCCCGCTGTGCGAGTGTCTGACCGAAAAACTCGCCCAGACTTCCTCCGATCAGAACGCCGTCCATATCGTTGGCGGCCAGGTGGTCGTAAAGGCGGCCTGCGCTTTCAAAGTCGATGGTTCCATCCCGGTGAAAGGGTGTAATTGCCGGACAAATCCATTTTGCATTCATAGAATGATTTCCTCCTCTTAATTGAAATTTTTAATCAAGCCCGGCACCCTGCATGGCGCTCAGAGCATGCTCCGTGTATCGTTTGTAGAAGCCTTTCCTGACGGGTCTTGGTTTGATTCCCTTTTTGCTTCTCTCATCCAGGATGGCGGCGGCCTCGTCAGGAGTGATTTCTTTTCCCGCCACTCCCACGAGGTCAAGACGGCGCTCTTCAATATCGTAGTGGATGAGGTCCCCCTCCTCGATAAAGGCAATCGGACCTTTGGCGGCGGCCTCCGGGCTGATATGTCCGATCGCAGCCCCCCTGGTTGCTCCGGAAAAGCGTCCGTCGGTGATCAGGGCCACATGACCGTTTAATGATTCGTCGCAGACAATGGCCTCCGTGGTCATGAGCATTTCGGGCATTCCGCAGCCCCGGGGTCCTTCGTAGCGGATCACGATCACATCCCCCGGGCGGATCTTTTTGTCAACAACGGCCTGGTAAGCGTCCTCCTCCTCGTCAAATACCCGGGCGGGACCCGTGAAGCTGTGCTGGGAGAGGGCCACGGCGGAATATTTCACGACGCTCCCCTCAGGGGCGATGTTCCCTTTCAGGATGGCGACGCTTCCTTTTTCGGAGGCCTTTTCCACGGGGAAGATCACCTCGTCCCTGGTCAGATGGTAATTGGCAAGATAGCCCAGATTGCGGTCAAAGAAATTGTCCCTTTGGAGGTCTTCCAGATTTTCTCCCAGAGTCTTTCCCGTGACCGTCATCACATCCAGATCCAGCATGTCCCTCAGAAGAAGCTGCACATAGGGAACGCCCCCGGCAAACCAGAAGCTTTCTGTCAGATGCCTGCCGCTTGGATTCAGATTTCCGAGATGGGGAACCTGGTGATTGATTTCGTCAAACAGCTCAATGGGCATTTCGTATCCCAGCTCCCGGGCGATGCTTGGCAGATGAAGCGTGGCGTTCGTGCTGCCGCCGATTGCACTGTGTATGATCAGCGCATTGCGGAAGGCGGCGGGTGTCATGATGTCGGAAGCCTTGATATCCTTTTCCACAAGCGTCATGATGATGCGGCCCGCCTGACGGGCCATGCGCAGAATATCGGTCATGGTGGCGGGAGCGAGGGCCGAGCCCGGAAGCGCCATGCCGAGAGCCTCCGCCATACACTGCATGGTGCTGGCCGTACCAAGGAAGGTACAGGCACCCACGGAAGGGCAGCCGGTGAGATAGTAGTCACGGATTTCCTGCCGGGAAATGGCATCCTTGCGCTTCTGACGAAGCGAGATGTCGCCTGCCGCAAGGCTGGTGGTCTGGTTAGGGCCGGGACGCATGCTTCCTCCGGGAATAAAGACGGTCGGTATGTCGATGCGGGCGGCCGCCTTTAGATGAGCCGGAATGGATTTGTCACAGCTGCTGGAAAGAATCATGCCGTCCCAGGGCACGGCGCTGGCATGTACCTCCACCATATCGGCGATGGCCTCCCGGGAAGCGAGAACGACATTCATGCCGTTGTGTCCCTGGGCGCAGCCGTCACAGACATCGGTGGTGTGGTAATGGGCGGGGAAGCCTCCCTTTTCAAAGACGCCGATGTCTGCCTGCTTTGCGAGCTGATGGAGATGAACGCTGCCCGGATGGGAATCACCGTACACGTCCTCGATTATAATCTGAGGCTTTTCGATATCAGTGTCATCCCAGCCGCTGCCCATCTCAAGGGCGTTGAACTGAGCCCACCACAGACGTTCCTTTGCACTTTTCTGCTTCATGAGAACCTCCTTAAAGATAAGTAAATCTGTATACCTGTATTACAGATTCAGCATATCGAAAACGGAGGGAAAAGTCAAGAAATTTCAAACTGTCTCATTGCGTTCCTTCCTTTTTTGGGATATGCTTTACCAAGGAGGTGGCATCTATGGCGAATGAGGATAAAAAGGATTTCAATGCCATGCTGAACGACAGCAAGGATATGCCGAAATTCCAGATGATTACGGATGAAAAAAGCATACAAAAATACGGAGGGGACAGGATGTACTTTGCGCCGCCCATTGATTATGACAGGGTAATGCGGCTCGTGCCGAGGGGAAAGCTGCTTACGGTGGGGATGATCCGGGAATGTTTCGCCAGGCGCAGCGGCGCTGACTTCACGGAACCGATCACGGCGGGGATATTTGTTGCGATAGCCGCATGGGCCAGCTTTCAGAGAAAGGACGACGAGACGCCCTACTGGCGGACTTTGAAAGCGAACGGGGAATTAAATGCAAAATATCCAGGCGGAATCGAGGCGCACAGGGAGCTGCTTGAGAGCGAAGGGCATACCGTCATACAAAAGGGCAGGACGAATATCCGCTATTATGTGAAGGATTACGAGAAAAGTCTGTTCCATATATAAACAGGTACTCTGACCGCAAAGAAACAAGAGCGCTGCCATATGAAAAAAGAGAGAAAATTTCTTTTTTCATATGGTTTTTTTGTGTCAAAAATTGAAAATGGCAAATGAACATATAAAAGAACATAAAAACTGTCAAAAAAGAAAATAATGAAAAAATAAATAGAAAAAGTGATAATATACAATTGACATTCGAAAATAACAATGATAAAATACAAACATAACAAAGAAAAAGTTAATAAAAATACATATAAATATCAAAAAAGAACAAATAGAGAGGCGCGCCAGGCTGGCTCGCTGTCTGCGGAAATAAATAATGAATAAAAGGATAAAACTATAGAACGGAGGCGATTATGATGAAAAGGAGAAATGAGAAAAAGATGACAAACAGTAAACGTGAAATCCTGATCGGGCTGTGCTTTGTGCTTCCGGGACTGATTTACATGCTGGTGATGATCGGCTATCCGATTGCCTATAATCTGTTCATGAGCTTTCAGGATGTGTCTGTCTTCAATATTGGCGCGGGAGAGGAAAAGCCCTGGATCGGACTGGAAAATTACAGAAAAATATTTGCCAATGAGACGATGCTTCCGGCGCTGAAAAATACGTTTTTATACACGGTGGTCTGTCTGGCGGTTCAGTTTTCCGTCGGCCTTCTGCTGGCCCTCCTTTTTCACAGGGACTTTGCCCTGGCGAAGCCGCTGCGGGGATTTCTGGTAGTGAGCTGGATGATGCCGGTCACGGTGACCGCCCTGCTTTTCAAATATATGCTGAGTCCGGATGTGGGCATCATTAACACCGTTTTGGTGAAGACGGGCCTGCTCCGTGAACCGGTGGGGTGGCTTCTGGGGGAGAAAACGGCGATCTGGGGACCGATCATGGCAAACTCCTGGATCGGTATCCCGTTCAATATGCTTCTGCTCTCCACGGGACTTTCCGGCATCCCGCAGGATGTATATGAAAGTGCGGCCGTGGACGGCGCGAACGCCTGGCAGCGTTTTACCCGCATCACGCTGCCGCTGCTCGGACCGGCGATCATGTCCGTTCTGGTGCTGGGCTTTGTGAATACCTTCAAGGTCTTCGATCTGATTTTCGTAATGACGGGAGGCGGTCCGGTGAATGCCACCGAGGTCTTGTCCACCTTTGCCTATAAGCAGTCCTTTCAATACTATTACTTCGGACAGGGGGCCGCGGTGGCCAACGTGCTGATGGCGATACTGCTGGCTGTGGCGCTTTTATATCTTTGGCTGATCAGGAAGGAGGAGATGGGATGAAAAGAAAAATGCGTATTTCCAGGAAGGCTGCCTGGAGGGCTGCGTTCTGGAATATCCTTGGCCTTGGCGTTGCCCTGGTATTCCTGTTTCCCCTGATCTGGCTGTTTTTGAGCTCTCTGAAAACAGATGCGGAAATTTTCAGGAATCCGCCCACCTTCTGGCCGGAGACTGTCACCCTGAAGGGATATATCGAGCAGCTTACGGGAAAATATTCGATTCTGGTATCCGCAAAAAATTCCCTTTTGATTGCGGTCAGTGCCATGACGATTTCCTTCCTGCTCGGCGTTCCGGCCGCCTATGGTATTACGAGATATAAAATCCCGTGCAAGAGGGGCGTGATCATGGTTTTTCTGATGACGCAGATGCTGCCGGCCTCTCTGGCTCTTACGCCCATGTTCCTGACGTTTACCAGAATCCGCATACTGAACACGTATCTGGCGCCGATTCTGTCCGTGAGTACCATCACCATACCCTTTACGGTGCTGGTATTGCGCCCCATGTTTATGGGCTGTCCAAGGGAGATCGAGGAGGCGGCAAGGATTGACGGCTGCGGCACCCTGGGCGCGTTTTTCAGGGTCGTCCTTCCGATGATCAAGCCGGGACTTGTCACGGTCTGCTGCTTCGGGTTTGTACACGGGTGGAATGACTTGATTTTTTCCTATACCTTTAACAGCGACAGCAAGCTGCTCCCCATGACCTCCGCCATCTATAACCTGATGAATGAATACGGGGTGAGGTGGAATTATATCATGGCATATGGCTGCCTTCTTGTACTGCCCGTGCTCCTGATTTTTGTTCTGGCGCAGAAATATGTTGTAGGCGGACTGGTTGCGGGAGCGGTGAAGGGATAACGAATACAGGAAGAGGCTGTTCTGGACAAAGAATCATCTCACGGGAGGCAGGACAGTTGAAGTCAACAACTCCGCGGCAGGCTGATGGGGCATCAAGCTTGTAACGCAGCAGAGCTGCGGGGTATTGACCCTTGCGGCAGTCGCCAAATGTGCATGCCTGCATGCCCGCTTGGCTCGTTGCCCGCAGGAATAAAATACACTTCAAAAAGAAAAGGAGAAGAAAAATGGGAAGAAAGAAATTGTTGGCAATGCTGCTTGGCGTGACATTGGCGGCCGGAAGCCTTGCAGGCTGCGGCGGCGGAGGGGCCAAGGATACCCCGGCACCTGCGCAGGAGACGAAGGAGGATGAGGCTGCGGTGCAGACAAAGGAAGACGAGCCGGAGCAGAAGGCCGCGGCGGAGAAGGAGGAAATCACTCTCTGGCATTATTACACGACCGTAAACGGTGAAAATTTCGAGAAGATGGTGGAGGCCTATAATAATCTGCCGGAGGGCAGGGTGCATGTGACCGTGGAGCTGATCCCCCGCGCGGAGCTTCTGAAAAAGTATACCCTGGGGATAGCTACAGGGGATCTGCCGGAAATCGCCATCGTGGATAATCCGGATGCCGCATCCCTTACGGCGGCGGGAATGTTTGAGGAAGTGACGGAGCTGTTGAACGGCTGGGAGGGAAATTCCTTTGTTTCGGGTCCTCTGGAGTCGGGACAATATGAGGGAAAGCAATATACACTGCCCTTTAGAAGCAATTGCCTTGGACTGTTTGTCAATGAGGAGCATCTGGAGGCCGCAGGCGTTGAGAAGGTTCCGGAAACATGGGACGAGCTGCTGTCGGCCTGTGAAAAGCTGAAGGGAATGGGCACCTCGTCATACCCGTTTGCCATGAGTGCGGTCAAGAGCGAGGAGGGAGTGTTTCACTTCATGCCGTTTTTCCAGTCCACAGGAGCCACTGTCAATGAAGCGGATTCCGAAGGCGGGATTAAGGCGTTTGAGATGATTGCGCGGCTTGCCTCGGAAGGTTATATGAGCAATGAGTGCATCAACTGGACTCAGAATGACGTGGAAAAGCAGTTTGCGGCGGGAAACGCTTCCATGATGATCAACGGGAGCTGGCAGATTTCCAATATCCTGGCGGATGCGCCGGAACTGGAATATTCCATCGCTTACATTCCTAAGGATAAGGAAAGCGTAAGCAGCCTGGGAGGGGAAAATATCGGGATCACGAAATCCGCAGAGAACGTGGAGGCGTGCTGGGATTTTGTGAGCTGGATGCTGAGCCGGGAAAACAATGTTCCGTTTAATGTGGCAGGTGCCGCAATCTCCCCGAGAGCGGACGTGACACCCGAGGAGCAGTATCCGGAGGATGAGAAGATGCGGGTGTTTGTGGAACTGTTTGAGATGGCAAAGCCCAGAGGCCCTCATCCGAAGTGGACGGAGATTTCAGGCGCATACCAGGAAGGAATTCAGGCAGTGCTCGTGGGTTCCAAAACGCCGGAGGAGGCAGCGGCAGCCGTGGCCGGGAAGGTTGCGGAGATTAACGCTTCTGTTGAATAATGGGAAAACGCAGATCCGGAGCCGCACTGCAAGTGCGGTTCCGGGTTTTCGATAATATGGAGGGAAAGGAAATGAGCAGATTTGAAAAGAACGGAGGGCGGCTGGTTTACCGCTTTGACGGGGAACAGGTCTGGATCGAGCCATGGGGGACGGATGCGCTGCGGGTGCGCGCTGCGAGAGGGCCTCAGATGCCTGATTATGACTGGGCCCTTTTGGAGCCGGGGGAGCAGATGGGAAAAATAAGCCTTGGAGAAGACGGGGCGCAGATAGAGAACGGAAAGATAAGGGCAAAGATAACGAAACGGGGAAAGCTTACCTTTTTCAATCGCAGGGGGAGCGTGCTTTTGGAGGAGTATGTCAGGACAAAGGATGACCTGACCGAGGAAAACTGCAGCTCTATGGGGATTTATGCCAGGGAATACAGAGGGATCCCGGGAGGGGATTACGAGATTTTCGTCCGGTTTGAATCGGAGCAGAAGGAAAAGATATTCGGTATGGGACAGTACCAGCAGGCCTGCTTTGACCTTAAGGGGTGTGATCTGGAATTGGCACAGCGCAATTCCCAGGTCAGCGTTCCCTTTTACATCTCTTCCCTGGGGTATGGATTTTTGTGGAACAATCCTGCCATAGGGAATGTGGCCTTCGGAAAAAACAGGATCACATGGTACATGCGCTCCGCCAGGTACGTGGATTACTGGATCACCGCGGGGGATACTCCGATGCAGATTGAGGAGGCTTATGCGAAGGCGGTGGGAACCGTTCCCATGATGCCGGATTACGGTATGGGATTCTGGCAGTGCAAGCTGAGGTATCAGACCAAGGAGGAGCTTTTGGAGGTTGCCAGAGAATATAAGAGAAGGGGGCTTCCGATTTCCGTGATCGTGGCGGATTATTTTCACTGGCCCAGACAGGGGGACTGGCGGTTTGACCCGGATTTCTGGCCGGAGCCGGAAAAAATGGCGGACGAGCTCAGACAGATGGGGATTGAGCTGATGGTATCTGTCTGGCCCACGGTGGATGCAAAGAGCGAGAACTATGAGGAGATGCTGGAGAAGGGATATCTGGTATGGGCGGACAGGGGGCTGCGCATGTCAATGAGCTTCCATGGAAACGTGATGAATTACGATGCCACCAATCCGGAGGCCAGGGCGTATCTGTGGGATAAGATAAAGAACAACTACTATGATAAGGGGATAAAGCTGTTCTGGCTGGATGAGACGGAGCCGGAGTACAGCACCCATGATTTTGACCTTTACCGGTATTCTCTGGGGACTAATCTGCAGGTCGGGAATTATTACCCGCTGCTCCATGCGAAAGGATTTTACGACGGGCTGAGTAAGGAGGGGGAAAAGAACATCCTCAGCCTGGTCAGATGTGCCTGGGCGGGAGCGCAGAGATATGGGGCCTGCGTGTGGTCCGGGGACATTTATTCCAGCTTTCACAGCCTGTATATACAGATCATTGCGGGGCTCCATATGGGGATTGCGGGGATTCCCTGGTGGACGACGGATATCGGAGGCTTCCATGGGGGCGATCCTGCCAGCGGGGAGTTTCGTGAGCTTCTGATCCGCTGGTTCGAATACGGCACCTTTTGTCCCATAATGCGGCTTCACGGGGACAGGATACCCAAACAGCCCCGGGTGGGCCATACGGGAGGCTCCTCCTGTCTTTCCGGGGCACCTAATGAGGTCTGGTCCTTTGGGGAGGAGGTCTATGAGATCTGTAAGAAGTATCTGAATATCCGGGAGAGGCTGCGGCCCTATATCAAAGGCCTGATGAGAGAGGCCCATGAGAGAGGGACACCTGTAATGAAGCCCCTGTTTTACGATTATCCCGAGGATGAGAGGGCGTGGGAAATCGAGGATGAGTATTTGTTCGGCAGCGCCGTGCTGGTGGCTCCCGTATACCAAAAGGGCGTACGCAGCAGGAAGGTGTATCTCCCGTCCGGCACAAGGTGGGTGAACGCATGGAATCACGAGACGCTGGACGGCGGAAGGGAAATCCGGGTTCCCTGCCCGTTGGACCAGATTCCTCTTTTCTATAAGGAAGGGTTCTGCAAGTTTAACACCCCATTGCCTGCGGCGGGGTGTTTGATTGATCTACAAGGATGATCTTGATATTTTGCTGGCGGAGTTTTTCCAGCTGAACCGGATCTGCGGTGGAATCCGTGATAAGATGCGTGATGTCTGAGACGTTTCCGCTGAAAAAATTATGCTTGAGGCCGATTTTGAAGCCTTCGGCAACCACGATTTTGTCTCCGGAGCACCGGGCAAGCATCTGGTGGTTGATAGTGGTTTCCTGTACGACGGTGCTCGTGATCCCGCCTGTAACGCTGATGCCGCTGACACCGATGATGCATTTCGTGGCAGTGACCTGGGAGAGGGTTTTCAGGGCGAATTCCCCCACCAGGCTCTGCTTCTGGCCGTAAACGGTGCCTCCGGTGAGAAAAAGCTCCACGTTGCCGCCCCGCCTGGCGTAGAGGGAACGGCCGTTGTTGGTGATCACGAATATGGATTTGTTCCCCATTTCCTCCAAAGCCAGCAGGGCGGTGGAGCTGCTGTTCATAAATACCGTGTCGCCGTCCTCGATCATGGCCGCCGCCGCCCGGGCGATGGCGGATTTCCGGAGGGAAACAGAATCGGTATCCGGCAGGGCGGCGGCAGTATCTTCGGGACCGGAGAGATATTCCACGCCGCCGAAGAACCGGCGTACAGACCCCTGGGATTCCAATGCGTCTAAATCTCTGCGCACAGTCATGGGTGTGACATGAAAAAGAGCTGCCAAATGATTGACATCTGCAGAGTTGTTTTTTTTCAGATATTCCAAAATGCCGTTCTGGCGGTCCTGTATCATGCTTTTGCTGTTTTTCATAGGAGACCGGCGCCTTTCAATGTTTTTTGTTCAAATAAGATAAATCCAACTATTTTATGTTTATTTTACAAATAATCGGCTGATTTGTAAAGGAGCTATGAATTTATATTCTGATAAATTTGCGTCCGGAGAGCGTGTTGCTCCATATAAAGCTCATGAAGCCCGGGTCTTGGCCGGAAGATCCGGCCGTGCTCCCTGCGGGGGGAGGAGAGGAGCCTCTCAAAGACTGCGGTCTCTCCCAAAGCCCGCAGTGTGTTCAGAAAGGCGCCCAGAGAGGTGGTTTCCGGGCAATCGGATGCGGACACCGGCAAATTCATCATATCCGCAAGAATCTGGTTGAATTCCGGGAAGCGGGACATGCCTCCGGAGGAGAGGATCGGGTCTTTTGCAAGGCCGGCTTCCGGAAGAGAGGTCCAGCAGTCATAGATTTCGGAGCAGATTCCCTCCAGAAGGGCCCGCGCAAAATCCTCCTTTTGGTTATGGAGCCCGATATTGCAGAAGGCGCCTTTGGCTCCGCCGTTCCAGTCCGGACAGCCCTTTCCCGCAAAAGAGGGCAGACAAAGGACACCGCGGGCACCTGCGGGGGAGGAGAGAACTGCCTGATTGATGGTCTGTGTGGAAACAAAGCGCCGCCGGGGGCTGTAGAACTGCCGGCAGAACCAGTTGTACACGGAGCCGCTTCCGGTGTTGGCAGCCTCGAGAAGCCACTTGCCGGGAAGGGCGGAAGGGACTGTGTTCACCCCCTTATATGCGTTTGTCTCCGGAGTGTCCGAGAGGGTGGTGACATAGCTTGCGGTGCCGGAATTGATCCCTGTTTCTCCCGAACGACGGATTCCGAGACCGAGACAGGAGCATTGCTGATCTCCGCCCGCGGTGATGACGGGAAGTCCGGAAGCAAGACCCGTGCGCAGGGAAAAGGAGGGAGTGACGAATCCCGCGACGGAGCCCGGTTCTTTCAGGGCGCAGAGCTTGTCATAAGACAGACCGAACAGGCAAAGTAACGGAAGGGACCATTCCAGTGCGGCGGCATCCAGAAGGCATGTGCGGCCCGCACAGGTGACATCCGTGCAGAAAACACCGGCGGCTATGTAAAGGAGATAGTCATGAATACCGGCGAGCTTGTAGGCGGACTCATAGAGGTCCGGGGAGCTTTGCTTTAGCCAGAGCATCTTCGGAGCGCTGCATACAGGGGAGAGCAGCATGCCGCTTATACGGTGGATCTGCTCCTTTTGCTGCCGGGAAAAGGAGGCGCAGATATCCTGACAGCGCTTGTCATACCACATGAGAATGGGAGCGAGCGGAGTTCCGTTCTCGGAAAGCGGGAGCACGGAGCTGCGCTGTGAGGTAAAGGAAAGGCTGCGGATATGGAGCCCCTGGTCTGCGGCATAGCCGGCGGCGGAGGCGGAGAGTGCGTACAGGGCATTGCGGAAGACGGAGGCATCCATGGTGGCGCCTCCGTCTTCCGTCAGAGTCATCTGATAAGTCCTTTGAAAGCTGGCAAGAAGCTCGCCGGTCTGGCTGTAAAGAAGGCTCCTCATGCTGGAGGTTCCGGTGTCAATGATCAGATAAACATTCATAGTGACAAAGACTCCTTTCTGTTTATAGTGTTTCTGGTTTTAAA
>CAJUIO010000069.1 GCA_910586025.1 uncultured Lachnospiraceae bacterium | reverse complement strand
TAAATCTTTTTCAGGAGACGGGAGCGGGCAGCAGCGCTTCGGTGGAAATTTCCCCGGAGGGACTTGCCAAGCTGAATGAGAAGCTGGCCGGTATTCAGAATGAGAATCCGGATATGAAAATTCCGAATCGGGAGGAACAGCTCAGGCTCCTGCAGGAGGCCATAAAGCCTGCGCAAAAGCGGCACAGGATCATTCCCAACATCAAGACAAATGATAAGCTGGTGAAGAGCCTTCAGGGGGCGGACGAGAAGGCGGCGGATGCGGCATACGACATTATTGACAGAAATTTTCTTCCTCATAATGTAGGAGATCTCACCGAGAAGGAGAGAAAAGAACTGATCCTGAACGGTGTGGAGGAGGCAAGGCGCCTTTCGGAAACGCTTGACGGTGAGAAGGCGGAGCTTTTCCTGGAGGCCATGGAGACTATCGCCAAATACGGCATGAACGGGGAAAAGGACGATCAGGGAAACGTGACATATGACATCAGATGGGGAGCCCTGGTGGGAGCTCCGGACGACTACATAAGCTCAGGAGAGCTGATGAAGAGGATTGCACCCGGGGAATACGGAAAATATTCCTCCATGATGGAGGAGGGCTTTCGAACAAATGATGACAGGCTCTTGATTAAAGCCACACGATATATGCTTGACTGGGAGCTTGCAGCTAATCGAAATAACCAGGAGGCCATCGAAAGAATCAGGGCGGAGCAGACTGCGTGGCTGAAAAAGATAGAAGACACGGAGTTAAAAATATAGAAGCTCCGGAATCAGGGGGGGGCAGAATGAAACGAAACATTTTTATAGAGGGAATCCCCGGTACGGGCAAGAGCACGCTGCAGACCAGGCTGGCGCAGGAGATGCCGGAATACCGCATTTACCGGGAGGGCGATCTTTCTCCCGTAGAGCTTGCCTGGTGCAGCTGTCTGACGCGGGAGCAGTGGGAAGAGACACTCCTTTGCTATCCCGAATTTGCCGGTCAGATCCGGGAGCAGACGTTGGTGGAGGAGGACAGATATCTCGTGGCGTACACACGTATTCTCACGGAAAAGAGGGCCTTTTATGAGGAGATGGAGAGTCATGAGATCTATAACGGCAGGGTGGATTTTCGGATCTTTCATGATGTGATCATGAAAAGATACCGTGCGTTTTCCGGAGAGACAAGTCTTTTTGAGTGCTCTTTTCTTCAGAACTCCATTGAGTCCATGATGCTGTTTTATCAGATGAAGGAGGATGAAATTCTTGCCTTCTATGAGGAGGCGTATGGGATCCTGCGGAAAAAAAGATTCGGGCTGGTCTATTTGGATACGGATGAGATACGGGGCGGCCTTCTTCACATTAAAGAAGAGCGCAGCGACGAGGACGGGAACGAGATGTGGTATCCTCTGATGCTGAATTTTCTGAAAGCTTCCCCCTATGGAAGAGAGCATGGTTATGAGGGGCTGGAGGATGTGGCAGGGCATTTTGAGAGAAGGCGGCAGCTGGAAATGAGAGTTCTGGGAGAAATTCTGAAGGAGGACTGCCTGATCCTTAAGGCAAAGGGAGACTTGTCTGATATGGCGGCGGCCTGCGTCCGGTTTGCGGATATGTCCGTGTGAGCGTGCACTCATGAAAAAAGAAAAAGCTTGTGAGGAAAGACAGTGAGTGTTTCGGCGATCGGAGGGCGGCGGGCGCTTCGCAGGCAGATATTTCGCAAGGAGGTAAAGGCTGGAAATGGACGAGAGCGTATTGTTTTTCTTTGAGGGACACCAGGAAGCGCTTACCTTATATGAAAAATTTGAAGAGAGAGTTTTATCTGAGATAAGCGGGGTGCGGATCAGGGTGCAGAAGACACAGATTTCCTTTTCCAACAGATATATGTTCGCCTGTGTTTCCTTTGCAAAGCTGCGGAAGGCAAAGGAGCGTCCGGCGGCCTATATCGTGGTCACCTTCGGGCTGGATCACAGGGAAGATTCGCCCCGTATTGATGTGGCCACAGAAGCGTATCCCGGCAGATGGACCCATCATGTGATGATCAGTGAGCTGTCAGAGATTGATGAGGAGCTGATGGGATGGGTGAGGGAGGCCGGCGTTTTTTCGTCCCGGAAATAATGTGAAGACAAAGCTACAGTTTATGGCCAAAAAGCCTCATTTCGTGCCAAAGGTATTAAGCTGAGGCGAAATTTATCCGAAATGAAAGACAGAAATACAGAGCCGTTCCGGCGGAAATGGAGGAAAGAAATGTTAATAGGTGATATGCAGGAATTCAGGCAGCAGCAGCTTAGCAAGGTGGAGAGACGCAGGAAGGAAAATGAAAAGATAAAGAAGGGCATCTATCAGATGCATGTGATGGTGGAGGGCCAGTGCATGGACACGCTCACAAAGGAGTGCGGGAAGACGGGAACGGCGGGCACAAAGCCGGAAGAGGGCGGAGAAAAGAACGGCTCAAAGGAAAACAAAAAGACAGACGCGCGCACCGAGATGGAACGTATGATGGCAGTGGGAAGCCGGAGCGTGGGATTCAATACAGCGAAGACTTTGATCTGAAAAGAGCAGTAAAGGACGGCAGGGCCGTCCTTTTTTGAGTCAGGGGAATTGTTTTATTTTAAAGTTATGATAGAATAGGACAGGAGATCAGAGCTTTGATAAGGGAGGTTTTTATGGAGACCAGAGAAAAAGAGGTGGTTATCCGCACGGCGCGGCAGCAGGATGCGCAGGAGCTGCTATCTATCTATGCGCCCTATGTGGAGAAAACCGCCATTACCTTTGAATATGAGGTCCCCGGACCTGAGGAATTCCGGGAGAGAATTGCGAATACGCTGAAAAAATATCCTTACCTTGTGGCGGAGAGTGAGGGAGAACTCCTGGGCTATGCCTATACCGGACCGTTCGTGGGACGTGCCGCTTACAGCTGGTCGGCGGAGGTGAGTATTTACCTGAGGCAGGACAGCAGGAGAATGGGGATCGGAAGAAAGCTGTATGAGAAACTGGAGGATATTTCCGGATTGCAGAACATCACCAACCTGAATGCCTGTATCGGTTATCCGGAACAGGAGGACGAGCATCTGACGAATAACAGCCTGCAGTTTCATGCACACATGGGATATGACATGGTAGGTGTGTTTCACAGATGCGGCTATAAGTTCGGAACCTGGTACGGCATGGCCTGGATGGAGAAGCTGATCGGGGAGCACGGGAGAAATCCGGTTCCGGTAATTCCCTTTCCGAATCTGGTATCAGTAGCAGGACAAAAGATTAACAATTGAAATTTTCAATCTACGTATTGGGGCCTTTCCCACATGGGAAGGGCTCATGCGGGAAAGGTATGGGTATAAAAATGTATATTTTGCTGCTTTTGTTGATTTATCTGGCGTTTATCAGTCTGGGACTGCCGGATTCGCTGCTGGGCTCGGCCTGGCCGGTGATGTACGGGGCCTTTGAGGTTCCCTTATCTTATGCGGGGTTTGTCACCATGATTATCTCCGGGGGAACCATCTGCTCCAGCCTTCTGTCGGAGCGTCTGACCAAGAGACTTGGAGTGAACATTGTCACGGTATTCAGCGTATTTCTGACAGCTGCGGCTCTGTTTGGGTTTTCTACGGCAGGCGCCTTCTGGATGCTCTGCGTATGGGCGGTTCCCTACGGACTTGGCGCGGGGGCAATCGATGCCGCACTGAATAACTATGTGGCCCTGCATTATAATTCAAAGCACATGAGCTGGCTGCACTGCTTTTGGGGAATCGGAACCATTATAAGTCCCTACGTCATGAGTTATGCGCTGACCACCTCTGTCTGGCGAAACGGCTACCGGATGGTATCTTTTGTCCAGTTTGGAATTGCTGTGGTTCTTCTTGTGACGCTTCCCATATGGAAGGTAAACCGCAGTAAAGAAAAGCAGGAGGAGGCCGCCGAGGTGGTGGGAATCCGCAGTGCGCTGCGGATAAAAGGGGTGCCGCAGCTGCTCCTTGGATTCTTCTCCTACTGCGCCCTGGAATCCACATTGATTCTGTGGGCCAGCAGCTATCTGGTGGAGGCAAAAGGAATCACGGCCCAGCGGGCTGCAGCCTTTGCCGCCCTGTTCTGTATCGGAATCACGGCGGGAAGATTTCTGGCGGGATTTGTGACGGAGAGGCTTGGAGACTATAAGATGATCTGTATCGGGGCGGGCATTCTGCTGGCAGGATGTATTTTTCTGCTCGTGCCCGTACAGGCGGAGGGGCTGGCGCTGGCAGGACTTGTGGTGGCGGGAGTGGGCTGTGCGCCGGTCTATCCCTCCATTATCCATGCAACGCCATCCAACTTCGGAGAAAAGAATTCGCAGGCCATCATCGGAATTCAGATGGCCTGCGCCTATCTGGGGTCAACCTTTATGCCGCCCCTGTTCGGATGATCGCAAATCATATTTCGGTCGGGCTGATGCCCGTATACGCCCTGTTTTTTGTGGGGCTGATGTATGTTATGCTGCAAAAAACCTTCCGGATGGTAAAATAGCGGTCTCAATCCCTCAAAGATTCTTCCTGCAGTCTGTCAAATTCGGCCATGCATTCGTCCACGGTGGCCCCGCTCAGAAGACTGCGGACGATCAGACAGGTGTTTCCCCACTGCTCCACCTTCATGCCGGCATTAGAGCCAAGCACGTAAATGTTGTCATCCACCTTGTCATTCAGGGGCTTTAATGCGGGGATGCAGTCCACCTCGATATTTTTTGAGGGGGAAATCACCTTGTTTGTTTCCGTGTAAATCTGAAGGCATTCGTCAGAAAGAATGATGTCCAGAACCCTTTTGGTATCCTCCAGGTGCTCGGCATCTACGTTAATCCCGTAGCCGGTATTGGATATGACCGGCATCTGTCCCCGGCTGCTTGGAAAGCCGATAACCTGAAGATTGAAATCAGGATTTCCATAAGCGGTTTCCGTGTTTGCGGCACCCCAGTAAGCCATGACAATCGGTGTTTTCTGCGAAAGGAAGTCGGGGCCCTCGCCTTCAATGGCCTCATAGGTGCAGGCTTTTTCGGCATCAATATATCCCTTGTCGATCAGCTCCTGCAAAAATTCAAAGCCGGGCCGCATATAGTCACTGTATTTGGCCTCGCCGTTATTGAGGGCTTCGATTTCCGCATCCGTGTTTCCACCGTTATACAGATCCGCATAGGCCAGGGCAAAGACGAAATTTTCCAGCCACCAGCGGTTGGCCCCGATAGGGGTTTCGATTCCGTTTTCCTGAAAGACGCGGCAGCATTCGAGCAGATCCTCCGGGGTTTCCGGCAGGGAAAGACCGTATCTGTCGAACATGTCTTTATTCACGAACAGACCGTGGGCAACCACCTCCTGAGGGATTGCAACCAGCTTTCCGTCAACCGTGTTGGCAATCCTTACGACATCGCGCAGATTCCCGGCGCTGTCAAGCTCTGACAGATCAAGGAGCTTACCCTCGCTGCCCAGGATCTGGATGGTGTCCGGATTGAGCAGATACAGATCGTCCATATTGTTGCGGACCCGGCCAAGCACCACGTCATCATAGGTTTTCTCCTGATAGTTTTCCGCCGTGTAGGTGCGGTACTCCACCGTCAGCCCAAGCTCATCCTCGGCAATGCTGACAGTCTTGTCAAATGCCGTTCTCGAAAGGTTGTCGGCATCCGGATTTGACTTTTCCATGGGGCCAAACAGATTAATGCTCTTCCTGTGGCCGTCATCGCCTGCGACAAGGTTCTTGTCAGGGGGCACCATTGTACCGCAGGCTGTCAGAGCAAGGGCGGTGATGTGCGCAAGACAGACCAGAATCGGTCCTTTGATTTTTGAGTTCGTGTTTCTTGACATACTTATTCCTTTCTATGTATATATTGTCCTAATGTCCTTTTTAATAATACCATATCGATCGGCTTTGCCACATGTGCGTTCATTCCGGCATCCAGGGCATTCTTCACGTCCTCGGCAAAAGCGTTTGCCGTCATGGCGATAATGGGAATTTTTGCACAGTCTGTGCGGTTTAAAGCCCGGATTGCCCTGGTTGCGTCATAGCCGTTCATGACAGGCATCTGAACATCCATCAGAATTGCGTCAAAATCCCCCTCGGATGTCTGCTGAAAACGCTCTACAATCAGCTGGCCGTTTTCCATGATCTCGCAGGAGGCACCCTCCAGATCCAGAAGCTCTGAAAGAATTTCCGCATTGATTGCGTTGTCCTCCGCCACCAGAAAACGCAGTCCCGTCAGATCGATATCCTCCAAAGAAGCTGCCGGCGATTTTGCGTCTTTTGAATGGCCTGACCTTAAGCTTACGATTTTTTCCTTAAAGGCGGATACGAAAAACGGCTTGGGGAGGAGCTCCATACTGCCGATATGAAAAGCGGCCTCCGGCATATCCGCCTCGTCACAGGCGGTAAGAAAGACGATGGGAACCGAATCGGATAAATCCAACCGGATTTTTTCAGCTGTCTGTGTGCCGTCCATTCCGGGCATCTTTTCATCCAGAAGAATCACATGGTATTCCTGATTGTTGCTGTGCGCCTCCTCGATCATGCGCAGAGCCTGCTCGCCTCCGGATGCCGTGTCCACCAGAATGCCGGTGCTGTTCATGAGGATCTGAATGCTCCTGCAGATATCCTCATCGTCATCCACTGCCAGGATCCGGGAAATTCCGTTTTGCTTCCAGAACTGCTCGTCACTTTGCAGATCCGGGATACGCAGCTCCAGCTCCACCCTGAAAAGACTTCCCTTGTCCACCTCGCTGAACACCTCGATAGTGCCGCCCATGAGCTCTACAATGTTCTTTGTGATGGCCATGCCAAGGCCGGTTCCCTGCACCTTGTTTGTGGTGCTGTTTTCCGCCCTGGTAAAGGCATCGAAGATAGTCTTTAAATATTCCGGCGTCATGCCGTAGCCGTCATCCTCCACCTCGATCCGAAGATGTGCAAACTGACCGGAACGAGGGGAAAGCTCGATAATCCGGAACCAGATATTCCCGCCCTCCTGCGTATACTTGACGGCGTTGGACAGAAGGTTGATCAGAATCTGATTGAGCCTGGTTTCATCCCCCACCAGATACTCGTGCTTCACATCCGTCACGGTAACATTGAAAGACTGCTTCCTTGCGTTTGCCATGGGACGTATGATGGCATCCACAGAGGAAATCAGATCATTCAGCGTAAACTCGCCGATGGTCAGAACCACCTTTCCGCTCTCGATTTTCGACACATCCAGAACGTCGTTGATCAGACTGAGCAGATGCTGGCCGGAGGCGGTGATCTTTCTCGTGTATTCCCGTACCTTGACGGGATTGTCTGCATCCTTTGTAAGCAGAGTGGTAAAGCCCAGGATCGCATTCATGGGCGTACGGATATCGTGGGACATATTGGAGAGGAAGGTGGTCTTTGAGCTGCTTGCCACCTGTGCCGCCTTCAGAGCTTCCGACAGCTGTCTGTTGTGCAGCTCTCTTTCCTCCTCGCGCTCTTTCCGGGAGCGCTCCTGCTGTCTGTGATTGAAATAGTACAAAAGACAGCAGAGAAAGAATGCGATCAGAGTGACGGCCACAACCACCAGAATATTCTGGTTTACCGCCGTTCCCTCCTGCTGGATCGCTTCAATGGGCACGTATCCGATTAAATAAATCGCTCCGCCGTTGACGGCCCACATATAGATGAGGGAGTCCCTGCCCTGAACATCATGATAAAACATGATATTTTTGCCGTTCTTTATATTATACTCCACTTCCCGCTTGATATCCTCTTCCAGGATGTTGTTGGCCCGGTAAAAATCCTCCAGATTCAGATGGCCCGCATTCCGCTCTCCGATTCCCCTGGGCTTTAACACGAGCCGTTCGCTTTTGGCATCCATAATATAGAGCATGGCCATATTGTTGTAAAAGCTGTGAGGCATGGCCTCCTCAAAGGAATCGTAAATATACTCCGTATAAAGAGTGGCGATTTCCCTGCCGTCCTTCTCGACAGGACATTTAAAGGTGTAGGCCCAGGTTCCCATGTCGTTCAGATAAGACTGGGAAATCGGCAGTCCTTCAACGGTATTTCCGGAGGAAAAATCAAGGCCTTCCTCTGAAAAAACTTCTCCGTTATTGGAGATTCCCTCCGATTCTCCCGAAAAAATCAACGACATTTTTACCATGGATCTGTTTCTCTGATAGGAGAGGATAAAGCCCTCCGGATCCTCCAGGGTCGTAAGCTCCTGGGCGATCAGCGTTTGAAACTCGGCATCCTTGTTCAGCAGCACCTCTATGGTGCCCTTGATCAGGCTCAGACTTTCACTGAGATTCCCGATGGCGGAGGAGGACATTTCCATGGAGATTTTTCTTGATACGGAGAAAACAAAGGTTCCCAAAATGCAAAAAACAATTATAATCGAAACGATAAGAGGAATTCCTCTGCCGTTTTCGCTCTTTTTTATTTTATCCTTCATATGAATCACCTTTTACTTCCTGAATCTGTAATTCCTCATCCCATAGAGCCGCCGTTGATCCTGCGGATTACGCGGCAGGGATTGCCCACAGCCAGAGAATCGGCGGGAATATCCCTTGTGACCACGCTTCCGGCACCGATGACGGAACCGGGGCCTATGGTCACGCCCGGAAGGACGATCACGCCGCCGCCCAGCCAGCAGCCGTCTCCGATGGTGATGGGAAGGGCATAGGTCCGGCAGAAGTACTCCGCCTTATCCGGCGTCCAGTCCGGGGTGAGCCTTGCGGCCAGTTCTACCGGATGAGCTGCCGTGTAAAGCTGTACATTGGAGGCGATAAGGACATTGTCGCCGATGGTGATCCTGTTGCAGTCCACAAAGGTACAGTTCATGTTAACAGACACGTTGCTGCCTATGAAAATGTTGCGTCCATAGTCGCACAGAAACGGCAGGCCGACGGATACATTGGTTCCGATTCTTGCGAACAGCTGTCCGAGGATTCGGGTCTTCTCCTCCTTCTGCCCGTAAGACAGGGCGTTGTAGGAGGACAGCAGCCTCCTTGCCGTCTCCTTGAATTCCAAAAATATTTTGTCGTGGCAGTCGTAAGGCTCTCCCGCCATGCATTTTTCCAGCTCAGTCATATGCTGCTCCCTTACTATATGGTATTCCTTCTGATGCTTACATGTTCCCGGTCTCTATTATATATGGTATTCTGGTTTTTTTCAAACGTTTTCCTTGAGCTTCATGTTTTGAAAAGTATAATCAGTTCCTGTTCACTCACAGCCGTCAGTCCGCTTTGCGAACACTTGCGAAGCAATCGCTTCCAAAGTCCGGCTTGCAACAGTGACAAATCACCACAGGCACGCTCTCGCTACATGTCGCTCGCAGCGGTGCGTAAGGCGCTAAAACACAGCGCCTAAACACCGGCGGCTCCAAAGTGCCTTGCTTGTGATTTGTCATTGTTGCAAGTCTTTGATTTCGAAGCAAGCAGCTTCACAAGTGTTCGCAAAGCGGACTGAAGGCTGTGCGTGAACAGGAACGATAATCCGTTACACCCGGGGGCGGTATTATGCGGAAGGCCAAGGAATTACTTGACGTGCGGAGCCACATGTCATAAAATAATCGGTGAATGTTCAAGGAGAAAAAGCGCACGGAAGGCTGGAATGGCGGAAAGGAAGAAGACTATGGCAGTCAGAGTAATGACGATCGAGGACTATGAGGGCGTATATGATCTGTGGATGACCATCAGGGGGTTTGCCATGCGGAGCATTGACGATTCCCGGGAGGGTGTGGAGAGGTTCCTTAAGAGAAACCCGGGCACCAGCGTGGTGGCGGTGGAGGATGGCAGAATCGTGGGAAGCATTCTATGCGGCCATGACGGAAGAAGAGGCTGTCTGTACCATGTGTGCGTCCATGAGGACTACCGGATGCGCGGAATCGGAAAGAGCATGGTGGTGCACTGCATGAAGGCCCTCGAGAGAGAGCACATCAGCAAGGTTTCCCTGATCGCTTTTACCAAGAATGACGTGGGCAACGCTTTCTGGCGCAGAGTCGGATGGACGAAGAGGGAAGACCTTAACTATTATGATTTTGTATTAAATAAGGAAAATATTGTGAATTACAATAAATAGCAAAGATACGGCAGATTTTTTGGGCGGCGGGGGATAGCGCCCGCCGCGGAAAACGGAGGAATGGCAATGAAGATCATAACAGGAGGAGTGACTGCGGCGAAAGGCTTTGAGGCGGCAGGCGTGGAAGCGGGAATCAAATATAAGGACAGGAAGGACATGGCAATGATCTACAGCCGCACTCCCTGTGTCCTTGCGGGAACCTTTACCAGCAACGTGGTGAAGGCGGCCCCCGTGCTCTGGGACAAGAAGGTGGTGGAGGAATCCCCCTTCGGGCAGGCGGTGATTGTCAATGCGGGGATTGCCAATGCGGGCACCGGAAGGGAAGGCTATTCCTACTGCGAGAGGACGGCAGCGGCAGCGGCCGCAGAGCTTGGAATTCCGGAGAGCGCCGTGCTGGTGGCCTCCACCGGGGTGATCGGCATGCAGCTTCCCATAGACAGGATCGAGGCGGGAGTAAGAGAGCTTGCCAGGGCCAGGAAGGATACGCTTGAGGCCGGAACACTTGCGGCACAGGCCATTATGACCACGGATACCTGTTCCAAGCAGGCTGCGGTTCAGATTCAGGTGGGTGGAGCGAGTGTGACCCTTGGAGGCATGTGTAAGGGCTCCGGAATGATTCATCCCAACATGTGCACCATGCTGGGCTTTCTCACCACGGACGCGGTGATCTCAAAGGAGCTTCTGACGAAGGCACTTCGGGAGGATGTGGCCGATACCTTTAACATGGTCTCCGTGGACGGGGATACCTCCACCAATGACACGCTGCTTATTCTGGCAAACGGCATGGCGGAAAACCCCGAGATTCTGGAGGGAACTGCGGAGTATGCGGCTTTTAAGGAAGCTCTCCATTATGTCAACGAGACTCTGGCAAAGATGATGGCGGGGGACGGCGAGGGTGCCACCGCCCTGTTTGAGGTAAAGGTGATTGGAGCTGCGGCCAAGCAGGATGCCAGGCTTCTTTGCAAGTCAGTGGTCGGCTCCAGCCTGTGCAAGGCGGCAATCTACGGCCACGACGCAAACTGGGGAAGATTTCTTTGTGCCCTTGGCTACAGCGGTGTTTCCTTTGACCCGGAAAATATGGAATTGTATTTTGAGAGCAGGGCCGGAAAGCTTTTGATTTATAAGGATGGGGCATCCGCCGATTACAGCGAGGAAGAGGCGGCGGAAATTATCTCGCAGCCGGAGGTTACTGTGATTGCGGATATGAAGATGGGAACGCACAGCGCCACGGCATGGGGATGCGATCTGACCTACGATTATGTGAAGATCAATGCGGATTACAGGAGCTGAGGGATACCGGAAGACGGCAGGAGAACTGACCGAAACCCCAAGGCCGGGAAAAGAGGAGAAAAGTATAATCATGGATAAGGATATGGAGCAGGTACTGAAAAAGGCGGAGGTGCTTATCGAGGCGCTTCCCTACATACAGAAATTCAACCGAAAGATTATTGTGGTGAAATACGGCGGCAGCGCCATGAGCAACGAGGAGCTGCAAAAGAACGTGATCAAGGACGTGACCCTTCTTAAGCTGGTGGGCTTTAAGCCCATTATCGTGCACGGCGGCGGAAAGGAGATCAGCCGCTGGGTGGGAAAGGTCGGCAAGGAGGCGCAGTTTGTGAACGGCCTTCGGGTAACGGACGACGAGACCATGGAGATTGCGGAGATGGTTCTTGGAAGGATCAACAAGCAGCTGGTGACCATGGTGCAGGAGCTTGGCGTGAAGGCTGTCGGGGTCAGCGGCAAGGACGGCGGCCTGCTTCGGGTGGACCGGAAATACGTGGACGGCAAAGACATCGGCTTTGTGGGGGATATCAGGAGGGTGGATCCCAAGATTCTCTACGATCTTCTGGAAAAGGATTTCCTCCCCATCGTGGCTCCTATAGGGCTGGATGATAATTTTGCCACCTACAATATCAATGCGGATGATGCGGCCTGTGCCATCGCCAGGGCGGTGGGAGCGGACAAGCTGGTGTTCCTCACGGATATCGAGGGGCTCTACAAGGATATCAACGACAAGTCATCCTTTATTCCCAGGATCACGGTTTCCGATGCGGAGGCGCTGATCAGCGACGGCTTTATCGGCGGAGGCATGCTTCCCAAGCTGGAAAACTGTACCTCTGCGGTGAAGAACGGCGTGAACAAGGTTCATATTCTGGACGGACGGATTCTCCACTGCCTGCTCCTTGAGATCTTTACCAACGAGGGCGTGGGAACCATGATCCTGCGGGATGAGGACAGACAGCTTTTAGAGGAAAACAACTGAGAGGGAGGGGGAAATGATTATGGATATGCAGCAGTATATTGAGGAGGCGGAAAAGGCCCTGCTTCACACCTACAACCGCTATCAGGTGGTTTTGGACAGGGGAGACGGCGTTTATCTGTATGATATCGAGGGTAAAAAATATCTGGATTTCTGTGCCGGTATTGCGGTGTTTGCCCTTGGGTATAATAATAAGAGATACAATGATGCCTTAAAGGCCCAGATCGACAAGCTGATCCACACCTCCAACTATTATTATAATGTGCCGGCCATTGAGGCGGCGGGGAAGCTGAAAAAGGCATCCGGAATGGACCGTGTGTTCTTTACCAACAGCGGTGCTGAGGCCGTGGAGGGTGCCATCAAGGCGGCGAGGAAATACGCTTATCTGAAGGATGGCACCACGGATCATGAGATCATCGCCATGGAGCATTCCTTCCACGGAAGAACGATGGGAGCGCTGTCCGTTACGGGAAATCCCAAGTACAGGGAAGCCTTTGAGCCCGGGATCGGAAATATCCGGTTTGCCGAAATGAATGATTTTGACAGTGTGATGCGGCAGGTGACGTACAAGACCTGTGCCATTTTGTTTGAGACCGTGCAGGGAGAGGGGGGAATTTATCCGGCGCAGGAGGAGTTCCTTAAGAGGGTGAGGGCTCTTTGCGACGAGAGAGACATTCTCCTGATCCTGGACGAGATTCAGTGCGGCATGGGAAGGAGCGGCTTCATGTATGCCTGGCAGAAATACGGCGTGAAGCCGGATATCATGACGACGGCCAAGGCTCTTGGCTGCGGCGTTCCGGTGGGGGCTTTTCTCATGACGGAGCATGTGGGGAGTCATTCTCTTGTAAGCGGGGATCACGGAACCACCTACGGCGGAAACCCTCTGGCAGGCGCGGCGGTTGGCGTGGTGCTTGATTTGTTTGAGGAGAATCATATTCTGGAAAATGTGAATCAGGTGGGCGCTTATCTGGAAGAAAAGCTGGACGAGCTGGCACGGAAATATGAGTTTATTGTGGAAAGGCGGGGCGTGGGCCTTTTGCAGGGGCTTGTATTTGACAGGCCGGTGGGCGAGGTGATTGCAAAAGCCCTTGACGGGGGACTGATACTGATTAATGCGGGAGCCAATATCATCCGGTTCGTGCCGCCTCTTGTTATTTCCAGGGAGAACGTGGACGAAATGGTGGAGATTCTGGAATCCTGTCTGTAGATAGATGGAGAATGGAATGAGTCTGAAAAAACGACTGATGGCGGCAGGGGCCGTTGCGCTTGTGGCGGCCCTTGCATTTGGAATAGCAAAAGCGGGAATCAATATTGTGACGGAGCGGGAGGAGCCTGTTTTTACAAGGGAAAAGGAGACCCTCTATCTGTGGTACACGGACGAGGCGCTCACCTCGTATATCAGCAGTGCGGCGGTGACCTACAGCGAGAGTCATGACGTGAGGATCATGCCGGTGCTTGAGAAGGGGCCGGAGTATCTGGAAATGATCAATGAAGCGTCGCTTCACGGGGAAGTGCCGGATCTGTATATTCTGGGTCATGATTCCCTGGAAAAGTCATATCTTGCGGGGCTTGCCTGCGAGGTGGAGGCACCGGAGGGCGTCTCTTTGGAGGAAACCTACAGGAATACCGGACTGCAGGCGGTTTCCTACAAGGACAAGGTGATCGGGTATCCCTTTTACTTTGAGACAAGCTCCCTGCTGTACAACAAGACATATCTGGAGGACATGGCGAGAGCCCAGCTTACGGCAGAGGCTGACATGCTTGCGGCCCAGGAGGCAGAGCAGGAGCTTGAGGAGAACGGGCCGGCCGGGGAGATAGAGGCTGCCGGGGATCAGGAGAATCCGCAGGAGGAGAGCGAGGAAAGACGCAGGGAGATTGAGGAGCGAATGGCACAGCTCCTCCCCTCCACCATTGAGGAGATCCGGGAGTTTGCGGACAGCTATGATGCACCGGAGCAGGTGGAGGCCGTGTTTCTCTGGGATGTGACGGATATCTTTTACAATTATTTCTTTGTGGGAGACGCCATTGACATGGGCGGAGAAGCCGGATGGGACACGTCCCGGATAGATATCTACAATGAAAACGCAATCAGCAATATGCGCGCCTATGCGGCCCTGAACCAGTTCTTTTCCATTGATACCGGCGCTGTGGAATATGAGAAGGTGATTGACGAGTTTATCAGCGGGAAGCTGGTGTTCACCATGGCTACCACGGACGTGGTGGCAAGGCTCGAACAGGCCAGGGAGGACGGGCTTTTTGCCTATGATTACGGGATTGCGATGACACCTGACATTGACGGGGACAAGAAGTCCAGATCCCTTTCCATGACAAGCTGTGTTGCGGTGAACGGGTATTCTGAGTTTCAGAAGGAGGCAAACGATTTTGCCGTTTTTCTCACCTCCCAATACAATGACATTCTTTATGCAAGATCGGGCAAGGTGTCTGCGGCCCGGAATATAAATTACGGTTATGAGGCGCTGGGCGAGTTTGCGAAGGAATACGAGCGGTCCATCTCCATGCCCAAGATGCTGGAAACCAGTAATTTCTGGGTGCTTTTGGAAGCCGCCTTCTCACAGGTCTGGAACGGGGCGGATGCCAACACAATGCTGAAGGAGCTCTCTGAGCAGATCATGCAGCAGGTTACGGGCCAGCCCTTTGAGGAGGAATATATTCAGGACCCCGTGGAGGAGAACGAGGAAGAGGAATATCTGGACGAGGACTTCTACCGTCAGGAGGCCATGGAGGAGGAAGAGGCGGAATGATAAGGGAGAGAATGCAAAGGACAGCGGCGCTGCTGTCCTTTCTGCTTATTCTGCTTTTTGCAGGGTACAGGGAATCCGAGCCCTCCCGGGACGAGGAGGGCTTCTATCTTCTGTCATCCCGGAAGGATTTTATGTGGTTTGTGAATGCGGCAGGAAAAGGTGAGACGCAGATCAACGCCAGACTGATAAGCGATATTTACATGGACGGCGCTGCGGATGCGGGGGACGGGAGGGGAGCTTTGCAGCCAAACTCCGTCTGTATGATACCGGAGTATGGAGGATGCTTTGACGGAGGCGGATACAGGATTGCGGGCTATACGTCAAAGAGGCATCCTGTTTTTGGCGTTATTACGCAGAGCGGATGCATCAAAAATCTGGAAATTTTCTCATCCTTTTTTGCAGCATCCTATGAGGACCGAAATCAGGATATGCGGGAGGATGCAGAGGCATCAGGGGTGAATACGGCAGCCGGACTTTGCGGTGTCAATTACGGAACCATAGAGAACTGCACGGTGGAGGCGGATATTTTGGGAGACGGGGAAGCGGCGGGAATCGCCGGACACAATTATGGAACTATTTCGGACTGTGTTTTCCGGGGAACGCTGGAAGGCGGCCGGTGCATTCTTCGAACACAGGAGGCGCTGGATATTGACTGCCCGCTGTGGCGTGCGGGAGGCATTGCAGCCGTCAACTACCATGGGGGTGTAATCCGGGACTGTGTCAGCTTCGGCGATACCGTGCTTTATGCGGACGGGCTCAAAATATGGCGGGATTCATCGGGATATCCTGACGATATCGAGATGGAATCCTGTGCGGGCGGCGTGGTGGGAAAGAACAGCGGCCTGGTGGAGAGCTGCCGGAATGAGGGAGCTGTCTCCTGCGCAAGAGTGGCGGGAGGGATTGCCGGAGCCAACTCCGGAACCATTGCGGAATGTGAAAATACGGGAGATATCCTGCTTCTTGCGGAGCATGCCAGGGTGACCAGGCTGCGGTATTATGAAAACGAGGAGAGGGTGGCTGCGGGAATCAGCGGCTACAATACGGGAAGCATCCGAAACTGCGCTAATGAGGGAGGAGCTTCCATGGAATCGGCGGAGGATACGGCGGGATATGTGTTTGGCATTGCCCAGAACGCAAGCACCTATTTCTGTCAGGAGGGAAGGACGGAAAACTGCTATTATCTGGCGGGGGAAACGGCCCAGAAGTACCGCCAGAGGGGAGTTCACAAGCTTTCTGCAAAGCAGATGGAGAATGTGGAGGAATACCTCTGCGGCCCTGCGGCTTTTGAGGATGTGGAGGGCTTTCAGGGATTGTATTCGTCCAGGGAGGTTCCGGGAACGGACGAGACGGATTACATTAAGCTTTACGACGAATCAGACGGGGAGGAGAACCCGAGCCGGACATATTATCTGCTGAGGGCTCTTGACGAGAGAGATTTCGGAATTGTTGAGGCGCTCACCCCAGGGGGGAGGGAATCGGCTGCTTCTTTTGGGAAGAAGAATGAGGCGGGATGGCTCTATGTCTATTACGGGGCGGAGACAGCCGGGGAAAAGGGTCTGTCGGTGCTTACCGGATCGCAGGAGGAGAGCGAAACCTGGCTTCTTGCGGACGCAGAGCCCGCAATTTTCTCTTCCTGCATTTTCTATTCGGTATCGAAGAACGAGGAGGGCGATCTGTTCGGGGAGGATTTTGAGGATGTGAAGGAGAAGATCCGCCGCAGCGCCGAGGCGTATCTGGGGGAGGAGTGTATGGAGCTTCAATTCTACCGCTACCGGCTGGAGAACGGGGAGGGACTGTATGGCTGGTTCTTTCGCTGCTGCGGCTGGATGCCGGGAATGGAGGAGAAGCAGATGATCGACTGCGCCGCCTTTTACAGGATGCGGGAGGGACTGCTGGCAGAATTCATCGGCACGGAGGTGAGCCGGGAGGACTCCGGTCTGCTTGAGGCCGTGCGCTATCTTGCCGCCAGCGTGGATCAGGAGATCACGGTGACGCAGGAGCCTGTCTCTGACAGCAGTGAGTACCTGGGGCGGCACGACTGGGAATATGAGACGCTGCACAATCCCTTTGCGCTGGTGAGCAAGGGGGAGTGGAGGGTGGAATCGAGTGAGGAGTGATTATCCGGCCAGCGTTCTCTCTGTTTTTTTCACCACCACGAAATAACTGATCACCAGAATCACCGTCGCCCCTGCCCAGGCCATGATCTCCGCAAAGAAGATGCCTGTCTCACCCGCCGCAAGGGGCAGGAGGATGGCGGTAGCGGCCCGCATGACGAACTCCGCAACGCCGGATACCATGGGAAGGACGGTATTGCCCATGCCCTGAATGGCGGAGCGGGTCACGTGCAGGATGTACAGCACGGGAAGGAACAGGCTCATGATCACCAGATAGAAATAGGCGATTTTGAGAGTCTGCTCGAATTCCTCCGGCGTTCCGGAGATAAAGCAGCCAAGAATCATGCGTCCTGCAAGGAGCATGAAGACGGCGATCAGGACAGAGGTCGCAAGGGCAATGAAGACGGCGGATCGCATCCCCTTCCGGATGCGGTCCGTTTTGCTTGCCCCAAGGTTCTGTCCCACATAGGTAATCATGGCGTAGCCGTAGGAGGTGGCGGCGATTTCCAGTATACCGTAAAGCTTGTTGGTGGCGGTAAAGCCCGCGATGAAGAGCACGCCAAAGCCGTTAACCACAAACTGCACGATCATTCCTCCTATGGCAATGATGGCGTTCTGAAAGGCCATGGGAAAGCCCAGAAGGAGAAGACGCAGGGGAAGGCCGTCCCGGAGGGCGAAGTCAGAGCGGACAAACGCCAGTATCTGTATTTTGCGGATATGATACAGGCAGAAGAGGCTGGAAATGAGCTGGGCGATCAGGGTGGCGGCAGCGGCCCCTCCGATTCCGAGATGGAAAACCAGCACGAACAAAAGATCCAGCGCGATATTGGTCAGAGCTGCCACGATCATGGCATGAAGCGGTGTCTGCCCGTCCCCGAGGGAGCGCAGTACGCAGGCCAGCAGGTTGTAGGACATGACGATGGGAATCCCCCAGAACATGATTCGAAGATAGAGCAAGGCGTTTCCCAGTATCTCCTCCGGTGTCTGTAAAAGAACCAGGATGGGGCGGGCAAGGAGCTGGCCGATTCCCAGCAGAATAAGGGCGGACAGCAGGGAGAGAACCGCGGAATTTCCGATTACCCTACGAAGCTCCCCGTGCTTTCCGGCACCGAATTTCTGGGCCATGAGAATGGCAAAGCCCTGGGTGAAGCCCTGGATAATCCCCAGCATCATCCAGTTCAGCCAGTCGGCTGCCCCAAGGGCGGCCAGCGCGTTCACTCCAAGCGCCTTGCCCACCACCATGGTGTCAATGACAGTATAAAGCTGCTGAAACACATTGCCCGCCATCAGGGGCAGTGCAAAGGTGAAAATCAGGGATGCGGGCCGTCCCTCGGTCATGTTTTTGATTCGTGATGTCGCCATGCTTAGGCCTCTTTCTGTCTCTTTGCGGAGAATCTTATCTTATTTTCGGTCAGGTGCCACAATGGGCTTTGGCGTTGATTATACATAATATCGTGGGAAAAAGCAAAACATATTTTTCGGAAGTTATAGTGAACGACAAAATAATTTGTCCTTCACTATACCCCTCCGGGGGATGCGCACGATTTTTGCAAGGTATATTCTGCGTTTGCACGCAGCAAAAATCGGCGCAGCGAACGCCAAAAACAAAAATTTTTGTCGTTCACCATACATTTTGACAGCGGAAGGCGGTCTGCATCATCAGGGGCACCGCAAAAGCCGGATTTCGGCTGTGAAATTTGAAATTGCGGTTTGTATAAGATCCGGTTATCGGGGCATTACTAATTTACAGAGTAAGGAGGTTTCCGTATGTTTGGTTTTTTTATCGCATTGATTTCCGGTGCATTGATGAGTATACAGGGAGTGTTCAACACGCAGGTGACCAAGTCAACCAGTATCTGGGTGGCGAGCGCCTTTGTCCAGTTTTCGGCGCTGATCGTCTGCCTTGGGGCGTGGCTTATCAGCGACCGAACCTCTTTTTCGGGCCTTATGAGGGTGGAGCCCAAGTATATGCTGCTCGGGGGCGCTATCGGGGCGTTTATCACCTACACGGTAATCAAAAGCATGGAGATGTTAGGACCCGCCAGGGCGGTGATGCTGATCGTGATCGCCCAGCTGATCGTTGCCTATGTGATTGAGCTTCTGGGATGGTTTGGAACGGAAAAGCAGCCTCTGGAGATGCGAAAGATCGCGGGGATGGCCGTGGCGATCGCGGGCGTGATTATTTTCAAGTGGAAATAATTGCTATCTGTGAGGTTGGCGTTCCGGCCCTGTCTGCCGTCCGGCC
>CAJUIO010000068.1 GCA_910586025.1 uncultured Lachnospiraceae bacterium | reverse complement strand
CGGCAAAGTTTGCCTGTGCGCCGGAATGGGGCTGCACATTGGCGTAATCACAGCCGAACAGCTCCTTCGCCCTGTCTATGGCAAGATTCTCCACCACATCCACGCACTGGCAGCCGCCATAATATCTTTTTCCGGGATAGCCTTCCGCATACTTGTTGGTAAGCGGGCTTCCCATCGCCGCCATGACGGCCCTGCTTACCCAGTTTTCCGAGGCGATCAGCTCGATATGGCTGCTCTGCCTTTCCTGCTCCTGCTCAATCGCCTGTGCGATTTGAGGATCCACATTTCTTATGTCTTCAAACGAATACATTTTAACCTCTTTTCCGCCGATGAAAGTATGGCTGTTTTTTCCTTCTTTGTGACAGTATAACACGGAATCTTAAGGAAGGGAAACCTTTCTCTTAAGAAATTTTAAATATGAAAAAATCACTTTACTATTCAATTGAATATTGATAAAATGAGAAAAGATTTCCGGCTGTGCGGTTGGCATTCCGGTGCCGGCAGCCCTGTGCGCCGAATGGCTTTGGGCTAGGGGCTGGTGCTTCAAATCGGATTCCACTAATGAAATGCCAACCGCACAGTCGGAAGGATTTTACGAAGGTGGATTTTTTATGTACTATATCATAGTAAACCCGGCTTCCAAATCCGGGCGCGGAGCCAGAATCTGGGCTTTACTGGAACCGGTTTTACGGGAAGAGAATGTTTCCTACAAGGTTTTCTTTTCCAGAGAATCCGGACATGTCATAAGGCTTGTCCGGAAGCTTACCACCTCCCTTGACGGGTGCCTTCGGCTTATCGTGCTCGGAGGAGACGGAACGCTGAATGAGACTCTCCAGGGAATTACGGATTTTGAGAAGGTCTGTGTCGGCTATATTCCCACGGGCTCAAGCAACGATCTCGCCAGAGACCTGCCGCTTTCCCCGGATCCGGCAGGAGCCCTTCGGCAGATCCTTTCCTGTCAGAGGCCTGTGAGAATGGATCTCGGCCGTATCACATACGAAAGTGTGTCGGATGAGCTTTCCAGAAAGCACGGAAGTGACCTGCTTCCTGTCCGCTATTTTGCCGTGAGTTCGGGCATCGGTTTTGATGCAGCCGTCTGCGAGGAAGCATTATCGTCGCACTTTAAGAATATATTGAATAAAATGGGACTTGGCAAGCTGACTTATCTCGTCATTGCCCTGAAACAGCTGATTGCCGCAAAGAAGGTGTCCTGCGACCTTTATCTGGACGAGTCGCCGCCTATCCGCCTTGACAAATTTCTGTTTGTGGCGGGAATGGTTCATCAGTACGAGGGCGGAGGCTTCAAGTTCTGCCCGGGAGCGGATTTTCACGACGGGCTGCTGGAGATCTGCGCCGTGGGGGACATCTCGAAGCTGCTTGTGCTTTTCGCACTGCCCACCGCCTTTACCGGAAGTCATTACCGTTTTAGAGGCATTGACAGATATTCCGCAAAAAAACTGCGTCTTACGGCTTCTCTTCCCCTCTGGGTCCACACTGACGGCGAGGTTTCCGTCAAGGCTGATGCCATCACTCTTACCTGTGAGAGGGAAAAGCTGCAGATGCTTCTTTAATATAATATGGAGGATTATTATGAAAAAATACTACGCAAGGTATAAACACGCTATACCGCTTTTTATTTATGCCATGATTTACTGCTTCTGGTTCGCTTATCTGGAAAAAACAGTGACGCGGCCCTCGAATCTGATTCATATGAAGATGGATGACGCAATTCCCTTCTGCGAGGTGTTCGTGATTCCTTATTTTCTGTGGTTCGCCTATGTGTCCGTGACCGTGCTCTATCTCTTTTTTAAGGACAAACAGGATTATATTAGGATCTGCACCTTTTTGTTTACGGGAATGACCGTCTTTCTGATCGTTTCCACACTCTGGCCCAACGGTCATCACCTGAGGCCTGCCGTAATGCCCAGAGACAATATTTTCACCGCCATGATCGCCCACCTTTACCGGATGGATACGCCAACCAATCTCTGGCCCAGTATTCATGTATACAACTCACTTGGCGCTCATTTTGCAGTGATCAGGAATCCTTTGCTGCGCAGGAACAGGGCGGTTCATATGGGCTCGCTGGCTCTGTGCGTCTCCATCATTCTGTCCACCGTGTTCATCAAGCAGCACTCTGTCTTTGATGTGCTCACCGCCTTTATCATGGCAGCCGTCATGTATATTCTGGTATACGGTCTTGATATTGTCACTGTCTGGCAGCACCGTCGTTTCCACGTCAGGAGGGGACGGCTTCCTCAGGCCTGAGAACAGAATGAGAGATGTTGTCTGCACAGGAGTTTTTATGAAAAAATATACGGCGGGGTTTCCCCGCCGTTTTTGTATTTTGTCCTCAGACATTCTCATCCCGAAGTGCGTCGATGAGACTGCTTCTCATTACCTTCCTTCCTCCAAGGTAGTAGGCCAGGGCAACGGTGGCAAAGACTGCCAGCACAAAGACCGCAATAGGCCCTACAGGCATTTTTCTGATAAAGATCACGGGATCCAGCCAGGCCGCCTTTATCATGAGCGCAGTTATGATCCCGGTGAGAATCAGGGACGCAAGCGCCGGGCGGCCCACGGTCACCAGCGCCTCGATACAGAATATTTTTGTAATGCCGTCCGGTGAAAGTCCCACAGACAGATAGCGGGCAAATTCCCGTTTTCTCTGGGTCACAAAGCTCAGCGTGTTGGAAAACACATTGCCGATCCCGATAAGCGCCAGCAGGACACAAAAGCCGCCGAATACCAGCATCATCCCGTTAAGCACGGCATCGTTGTTCGCTTTGTCGCGGACACGGTTTACGCTCTCCGTGTCATATTTCCCATGCAGAAGCTCTCCGACCCGCTTTTCCAGCCCGTCAAGCTCCGCCGCAGACGCCTCTTTTCCGGCAAGGATCCGGATATTGGTATCCTCTCCGGCTCCTCCTACGAGCTCCCCTATTTCCATCCAGCAGGATCGGGAAAGAAAATGCACCAGCACGCAGGCATCCAGCTCGTCATAGGCTTCCCGGAGAACGGGCGGGTCCTGAGTGAAGCCGGCTACCGGAAGCAGTGCGCCTGCGGCTTCATCCCCCGCTCTTTGCAGGAACGTTGTCTCCTGTTCCTCATTTATATAAGGAATATAGTTCCTGCTTCGGAAATTGGAATCCCGGCTGTTGTCGATTCGGTTCAGGATTACAGCCCCATCCAGCCTGGGTTCGGCTCCGATCTGCCGGCAGTATTCCAGAAAGCTCTGATCATCCAGAATCACAAGAGGCGCATTCACCAGCCACCCTCCCTCGCAGGGCGATACATAATCCGGCGCAGCCGCAAGACCTCCCGCCGCAGACAGCTCCCTGCTCAGCTCCTTTTGTGTAATCAGACGTTTTGCCTCCGCCCTCTGATACACGATACAGCTCCCGATCCCGGACAGGCTCTGCAGCTGCTGCGTCTCCTGAAAATCTCTGATGGACGTATTTTTCACGCTCACCATGATATCCCACGCATCCTGATATCTGGCAAAATAAGTCATCTCCTGGCTGATCCTCGTGAGAGTGAAAAAGCACTGTGCCACAAAAAACGCCAGAAAGGCCGCAGTCAATGACAGCGAAGCCGTGCGGAGCGCTTTTTTCCGGGCTTTCAGCGCATTTCCCGCAAGCTCCCCCTCTGCTCCGAACAAAAAAGAGAGTACAGGGGAGTTTTTTTTCTTTTTCAGCGTGGGCTCTCCGGCGTTTCTGATTGCCTCAAGGGGCGTGAGAGCGCTCACCTTTCTTGCGGGAATCCATGCGGAAACGCCTATGGTCACGGTGGTGAGAAAGAGCGTGAGGATAAGCAGAAGCGGATGATAGGTCCATACGGTCCGGAACCGTCCGGGAACATTTTCCGCTATGGCGTTCGTCATGCCGATCAGCCCCACGCTGCCCAAAATGCCCAGCAGCGTTCCCGCCGCCACCGGCCCGGCGCACAGTGCGGCGGCCTCCTGCAGCAGACAGGTACGGATCTGTCCCGGTGTCGCTCCGATGCTGGAGAGGATGCCGATCTGCCGAATTCTGGCATGCATGGAGATCCCAAAGGCGTTATGAATGATCATGATCAGGGAGACGCAGGCCATCACAGTCACGGTAAGCAGAAGCGGGAAAACCGCTCTGGGAGCCGGGTCTGCCGGGTCACGGATCAGATACATGGCAAGGAGCGAATAGTGACTTGTCACCTTCTCCGGCTCTATCCCAAGGCTCTGCGCAATCTCTCCCATATCCCGGAAGGCCGTCCTCTTATCCTTGAAACAGATATCCGTCACAATCTCCCCGTCCTCTCCCTCGCCGATCTTCACTTCTTCCACATTGGGAAAGGTGCGGATCCGTTCAAGCTCCTCACCGGCCGGCTCTCCGGTGATGCGGCCGTGCCAGTTCCCCTCAGAGGCGATAAGTCTCCTGATTTCGTAATTCCAGGAATTGTAAAACACACTGCCAGATAGCGACAGGAGAAGGGCCGATATAAAGGCCGCAGCCATGACGGCTATATTGGACGGCCCGTTATTTTTCATATGATTCCACGAATATTCCTTCCACATAGCCATCACCCCCTCTGTCTCCTATCGTCCACAATGCGCCCGTCCTCCAGCATGATAATGCGGTCCGCCTCCAGTGCCACCGCCTCGTCATGTGTGATAAGAAGAATGGTCTGATCGAGATTTCTATTGGAGAGCTTCAGCATATCCACCACTTCCCTGCCGTTCCTCCGGTCAAGATTTCCGGTAGGTTCGTCCGCCAGAAGCAGGGCCGGACGGTAGATCAGCGATCTGGCTATTGCCGCCCTCTGCTGCTGTCCTCCCGACAGCTGTCCCGGGAGCGCTTCCAGCTTTTCCTCTATGCCCAGGCTCCTCACTATCTTGTCAAAATACTCCGGATCCGGCTTTCTTTTATCCAATGTCAAGGGCATAAGGATATTTTTCCGAATGGTCAGGGTGGGGATCAGATTGTAAAACTGATAGACCAAGCCCACCTTTCTGCGCCGGAAAACCGCTGCCTGCCTTGGAGTGAGGGTGGAAATATCCTTTCCCCCAACGAGAACTCTGCCCTCTGTAGGTTTATCCACACTGCCAATGATATGAAGCAGTGTGGATTTTCCCGACCCGGAGGCACCCACAATGGCGGTGAATTCCCCTTTTTCCACTGACAGGTCAATATGATCCAGAGCGACAACCTGACCGCTGCCGCTTCCGTAAACCTTTCTTACCTCTTCGCATTTCAGAATTTCCATATGCTGATTTCACTCTCCTTCTTTCCTCTGCCCGGAATCTTTATGTTCCTATTATAGCAGAGCAAAGTGACAGGTCAGTGACTGTAAAGGCGGATTTCAAAGCACGCTCCTCCCTCCGCACAGTTCTCCGCCGCAAGAACCCCGTTCTGCCTCTCGATAATCTCCCTGGCAATGGAAAGCCCGATACCGATCCCCTTCGAGCCCTTTCCCCTGTAAAACCGCCGGAAGAGATACGGCAGCTCTTCTGCGGAAAACCCGGCTCCGGTATCCCGGATACGGATTTTGGTATAGAGAGGATTCTGCTCATAGGTGCAATAGATCCGTCCGCCGGGCGGCGTGTGCTCCATGCAGTTTTTCAGCAGATTCATGACCGCCTCCATGGTCCAGTCAAGGTCGGCCAAAATCCATGTCTCCCCCGCTTCCGGTATGACCACCGAGACCGAAGCTCTCACAAGCAGCTCCTGCAGATTGTCGGCCGCCAGCACAAGAAGGGTGTAGACATCAACCTTCTTTTTCTCCAGATGCAGCGTCCCGGCATCGATTCGGGACAGCAGAAGAAGAGCCTCCTCCAGATAAGTCAGCCGGTCAAGCTGCCTCTCAATCTGTTCCAAATATGCGGGATCGGACTTCTCCTTCAGCATCTGAACCGACAGGGAGACAGACGTAATGGGCGTTTTGAGCTGATGGGCGATATTGGATAGATTTTCCGCAAAATTATTTTTCGCCTTCAGCGCCGCCTCTCTTGTGTGATACAGTTCCGTGACCGTCTTATACATTTCATCCCAAAGCCTGGAAAGCTCGTCCTCCTGTGTGGAAAAGAGTATCTCCTCCTTTCCCTGATTGATCCTTTCCAGATAATTTGTGAGACTTTTTATCCGCACTGTCTGCTTTCTTTGCCAGATCAGAAAAGCGCAAAGAAAAAGCAGCATGCCTGACAGAAAGCCGGCCGCTGCATAAATCATATTCCGTTATCCTCCATACAATAACCGATGCTCCTGACCGTTTTCAGACACAGGGGCTGATTCAGCTTCTCCCTCAGACGCTTCATGGTCACGGTGAGCGTGTTGTCGTTGACAAAGCTGCCATTGCTGTCCCAGACATTCTCCAAAAGACTTTCCCTGGTGACAGTCCTCCCCTTATTCTGCAGAAGGCACAGGAGAAGCTGATATTCCGACGGGCTCAGAGAGATCTTTTCAGAGCCGCTGTGCACTGTCCTGCTCTCCCGGTCGAGACAAATACCGCCGCAGGACAGATAACGCCCGGAAGCATTCCCCGCCCTGCGCAGCAGCGCCTGAATCCGCAGATACAGCACCTCCAGCTCAAAGGGCTTCACCACGTAATCATCCGCTCCGCTCTGAAATCCACAGACCATATCGCAGGGATCATTCCGGACCGTGAGAAAAATCACCGGCAGCTCCTTCCGGATCGCCCGGATCCGGCGGCACAGTGCGGCCCCATTGTCATCGGGCAGATTCCAATCCACCAGAACCAGGCTTGGACAGGATCCCCCAAGGGCCTCCATAACCGCCTCCGCCCCTTTAAAAACAGTTACCCTGATTCCCCTGCGTCCCAGAAACTCCCTGACAGTGCCGGCTATATCTTCATCATCCTCCGCATAGTAGACATGGATCATATTTTCCCAGACTCCCTCGAATTCATATCTAATTAAAGTTGAAAAGCTTTCTGCAGATCTTATATCCCTCCACGGAAATCATCCTTCCTCCCCTGCCCGGCAGGTTCATGCTCTGCCCAAGAAGGCCGAACCGAAGCTTGCGGTAGAGAATCCAGTCCTTTTTCTTCAGATAAGACCAGAGCTCCTTTTTCTTTTTCAGATTCTCGTCCGTGCCGGAGCGTATGAGCAGGATGGAGGATACCGTGGTCACGATATCCAGATAGCTCAGCATATACTGCTCCAGCTTCTTGCTCAGGGCAATGACGCTTTTGTTTTCCACCATATAGTCGATCATGATCTTGTTGACCGCAATCTGCTGGTCGATACGCCCGATCATGACCTCCTCGTTGACAGACTGATCCTCGCGCCCTATAAAATAGCGGTAAAAATTCACGTCAAGGTAATACATGTTCCTGACAAAGGGAAGGGGCTCAAATACATAGAGGTTGTCCACGTAAAAGGTATTCTCCGGAAGACGGATCCCGCACTCCCTAAGGAGCTTGGTCCGGAAGATCACCGAGTGCATCAGGATATAATGTCCCTTGTAAAAATGGTGGATCTCATCCCAGGTAAACATCTCGTTCTGAGGGAGGATATGGCGGTAGCGCATGACCTTGTGCCGGTTTTCTCCCACCTTCTCATACACAAAATTGCTGATCAGAAGATCCAGCCTCCGCTCGCCTCCCGTGAGCTCCCGCAGCGTCTCCAAAACCTGCATATAGGCCTCCTGCTTCACCCAGTCGTCGCTGTCTACCACCTTAAAATAAATACCTGAGGCGTTCGCTATTCCCGTGTTGACCGCCGAGCCGTGTCCTCCGTTTGACTTGTGGATCGCGCGTATGATGGCAGGGTACTGGCTTGCCAGACGGTCCGCTATCTCTGCGGTCTCGTCCACGGAACCGTCGTCCACGATCAGAATTTCCACATCCTCTCCGCCGGGAAGAAGGGAATCAATACATCTCTCCATATAGGCCGCTGAATTATAACAGGGCACCACAAATGACAATAACTTCATGGTAAGTCTCAAACTCCGTTTCTTTTTCATACTTTCTTAAACTTATCTCAAAGTATATCATAAGTGCGTTATCTTTTATACGTGGTCAAAGCTTAATATTTTCTAAAAATTTTCATTAAAATACCGGAGGTAGGCCTTATATGCCGACGGGATCGGATATCTGTCCCTGGCCTCCTGACGCTCCACAAAAATGAGGTCGTCTCCGCCCACCTTAGGGCTCAGCTCATCCACCCTCACCGCATATCCTGTCATATGCCATTCCCTGTGAGTAAAAATATGCCTGCTGTCCCCCAGAGGCTCGATCCGCACGGCGGAAAGCCCCATTTCCCTCAGACGGACGAGCACCTCCTGTCCGGAAAGACGCCCCTCCAGGGACGGAAACTCATACATGCCCGCAAGAAGCCCCTTTGAAGGACGCTTTTGCAGCGCCGCCCGCCCCTCGTCCCAAAGGATCAGGACTGTCTTCTCCTCAATGACTCTCGGCTTCTTTTCCGGCTTTGCGGGGAACCGCGCCCACTCTCCCCGCTGCATGGCAAGGCAGAAGGACTTCCAGGGACATTCCCCGCATTTCGGCGCACCGTTCGGAATGCATACCATGGCTCCCAGCTCCATCAGCGCCTGATTAAAGTCTCCCGGGCGGTCCGCAGGCATCTGCTGCCCGATTCTCTCCTCCATCTGTCTGCGCACCGCCGGCTGCGTCATATCCCTGCCGTCACACAAAATCCGGGCAAAGACCCGGAGCACATTTCCGTCCACGGCAGGCTCCCGCCTTCCGTAGGCGATGGAAGCAACGGCTCCGGCCGTGTAGCTGCCGATCCCCGGAAGCTCCATCAGCTCCTTACGGGTGCCTGGCATGATTCCGCCGTACTCTTCCATGATCCTGACTGCGGCCTTTTTCAGATTCCTGACTCTGTTGTAATAGCCAAGTCCCTCCCAGAGCTTCAAAAGCGTCTCCTCGTCCGCAGCCGCAAGCGCCGGAATATCCGGAAGACGCTCCATAAACCGGTCGTAATAGGGCTTTACCGCCTCCACCCTGGTCTGCTGCAGCATGATCTCCGAAACCCACACATGGTAGGGCGTGGGTTTCTCCCGCCAGGGAAGAATCCTGCGCCCCGCATCATACCATGCAAGGAGGGGCTCGGCCATCACCTCCAGGGGAGAAAGCTTTACCGGGACGGGCTGATCAATCTCCATTCCCTCCCGGGTGACCCTGCAGTCATAGGCTATGACCTCAACGCCCCGCCTCTCCGCCTCCCACAGGGCATCGGCAAACTCGGGCTGTGTCCGCCTGTTGGGTGTAAAATACCGGATGCCCTTCATCTGCACAACCAGCAGGACAACCGCACGGTACCCTTCCCCCACCGCGGCTCCCAGCTCCTGCACATGCTTAAGGGCTCTCTCCGAGGGCGCATCCGGAAAAAGAGCCACGCCGTCCTCCTCCAGCGTGACACCCTTTACCTCCAGGAATATTTTCTCATGCTCTGTCTCAACATAAAAGTCAAATCGTGAATTTCCGTAGGTGGTCTCGGGTCTTACGGAAACGAGATCCGCAAAGAGCTCCTTTCTCCAAAGCCATTCCTCCACGGCCTTATTCGGTGCCTGGGAATCCATGTTGATCAGAAGCTGCCCCTTTCTCACCGCCACCAGATCATATCCCGTGCTCCTCTTTGGATCGCTGCTTTTTTCCAGAAAGACCTCCGCATGATCCGTCAGAAGCTCCCTGCAGCGCCCGGTGTTCTTTACATGAACCTTCTCACATTTTCCCGCTATATCCACATAGGCGATAAATCGGTTAGGCCTGCTCAGGAAACGGCCCTCCACAATATTTTTATACTTCATGATATCCGCACTCAAGCCGGCTTTTTCCCGCCGCCGGCCTCCTCCCTCTCCACGTCATCTCAGCCGGGTACACTCAAATTTGTCATACAGAAGAAGACATCTGCGCAGCTCCTCGTATCTGTCCTCGATTTCTCCCTCCTCCACCTCCACGTCAATGGAGATCGCCATGGTATTGATCATGGAATCCGTGATCCTGGCGTGGAGAGCCGTGAGAATTTCCAGCTTTTCCGAATAAGAATCCGCATCCAGAAACCGGATCACCAGCGGGTCAATCCCCGGAATCTGAGGCTCATCCGGCTCATCCGGTTCCTTTCGCATCTCCATGCGCTCGAACCGATACTCCTGCGCTTCCTCAGGATATCCGGCTTTGTCCACCTTCTCCATAAACATGGCAAGAGGTCTTGCATATACCTTGAAATCCCCGTACATTGCCTGATAAATCACCAGCTTCTCCCCGCTCTCCGTGTGCTCCGCCAGGGAAAGGACCTGATAAATTCCCCCTTTGAAATGTCTGTATATCTGCTGCGGCCCCGGAATCTCTCTCATGGCTTTCCTACCTCCCAAATCTCTCAATGCTTGCTTTTCTTCCTATTATACCCCCAGATCCTCCCATAAAAAAGTTTTTTTAAAAAAATATTGACAGTATTTTTTCATCGTGCTATCATACAACACGTAAAGCAAAGGCGCTATGGGTTTCCGTAGCGCCTTTAGCAATTGGAGCAAAGGGGCTTGTTTACCGGTGACAAACTCTCTGCTCCTTTTTTAATGTGAGGAGGAAAAATTATGACTGAAGAAATTTTAAGTGCTGTAAGCGGCGAGGTATTTGGTGTCTGGTTTCTTATTGGTGCCGCCCTGGTTTTCTGGATGCAGGCAGGCTTTGCCATGGTGGAGACCGGTTTCACAAGAGCCAAAAACGCCGGAAACATTTTGATGAAGAACCTGATGGATTTCTGCATCGGAACCGTGGTCTTTATCCTGATCGGCTTCGGGCTTCTGCTGGGAGAGGACATGGCAGGACTGATCGGAAAGCCCGGCTTTGACATTTTTACCAGTTATGAGAGCTTCGACTGGTCAAACTTTGTGTTCAATCTGGTATTCTGCGCCACCACGGCCACTATTGTGTCCGGTGCCATGGCCGAGAGAACCCGGTTTCTGTCCTACTGTGTCTACTCTGCGGTTATTTCCGCTTTGATCTATCCCATCGAGGCCCACTGGATCTGGGGAGGCGGCTGGCTCTCGCAGGCGGGCTTCCATGATTTTGCGGGCTCCTGCGCCATACATATGGTGGGCGGAATCTCCGCCTTGATCGGTGCGAAAATTCTCGGCCCCCGAATCGGCAAATTTTCAAAGGACAACACCGGCAAGATCTCAAAGGTAAACGCATTCCCCGGTCACAACCTTCCCATCGGATGTCTCGGCGTGTTCATCCTCTGGCTTGGCTGGTACGGTTTTAACGGTGCGGCCTGCACCAGCATTGAGCAGCTCGGCTCTGTTTTTGTGACCACCACGGTTGCTCCCGCCATTGCCACAGTGGTGTGTATGGTCTTTACCTGGATTAAATACGGAAAGCCCGATGTTTCCATGTGCCTGAACGCTTCCCTGGCAGGCCTGGTCGCCATCACGGCTCCATGCGATGTGACGGATGTGACGGGTTCTGTCATTATCGGAGCCGTTGCAGGTCTTCTGGTTGTGTTCGGTGTCTGGCTTCTGGATTATAAGCTGCACATCGACGACCCGGTTGGGGCTGTTGCGGTTCACTGTCTTAACGGTATCTGGGGCACCATTGCGGTTGGATTGTTTGCCACTACCTCGGCTCCCGGAAATGACAGCGTGGTGGGACTCTTTTACGGCGGCGGCTTCCGTCAGCTGATGCTTCAGCTTCTTGGCTTTGCCACAGTTGCCATATGGACTGTGGTCACCATTACCATCACCTTCCTTATTATAAAGGCGGTCTTTGGACTCCGGGTTTCCCGGGAGGAAGAGATCGTGGGTCTGGATTCCTGTGAGCACGGACTTCCCTCCGCTTATGCGGGCTTCAGCATCATGGATATCTCCAACACCATGACAATGGATGTCAATGAAAATACGGATCTGGGAACAGAGGATTACGAATCCGCCTCAGATTTCCAGAAAAATGCGGCAGTCAAGGTGGCAGCAGCCCCGGTTTCCGCTTCCGGTATTTTCAAGGTTGCCATTATTGCCAGGCTGTCCAGATATGACCAGCTAAAGAAGGCTATCAATGATCTGGGTGTAACCGGAATGACCGTGACACAGGTTATGGGCTGCGGTGTCCAGAAGGGGGCGGGTGAAATGTACCGCGGCGTCGAAATGGATGCCACTCTCCTTCCCAAGGTCAAGGTCGAGGTGGTTGTCAGTAAGATCCCTGTCGAGACCGTGATCGAGGCCGCAAAGAAGGCTCTTTATACCGGTCATATCGGAGACGGTAAGATTTTTGTATACAATGTTGACAAGGTTGTAAAGGTTCGCACCGGCGAAGAAGATTTTGCGGCTTTGCAGGACGTGGAATAAAAAGCGTTCAACTATCCCTCAGTTTCATATAGACAAGAAGACCTCCGGTGAGTTTCCTGTGGGGGTCTTCTTATTTTGTCTAATCTTATTTCATAAATTTTTTCAGCTTTCCGGCAACAATCCTGACATCAATAGGCTTGGAAATATGGGCGTTCATGCCGCAGTCAAGGCAGCGCTTCACATCCTCCGCAAAGGCATCCGCAGTCATAGCGATAATGGGAATCGTCCCGGCATCCGGCCGGTCCAGCTTACGGATTGCCACGGCAGCCTCGTAGCCCGTCATCACGGGCATGCGAAGATCCATGAGAATGGCATCATAATAGCCCTCTTCGGATCTGCTGAATTTATCCACACAGATCTCTCCGTTCTCCGCCCATTCCAGCTCCATTCCCAGACTGGAAAGAAGCTCGTTTGCAATCTCCCAGTTCAGGTCATTGTCCTCGGCAACCAGAATCTTTCTTCCTGTAAAGTCCTCCTGTCCCTCGCTCTCGGAGGGAGATTCCATGGTCTGTCCCGCAAGATACGGCTTAAGTCCGTAAAACAGCGTGGACTTAAACAGCGGCTTTGAGATAAAACCGGATACACCCGCACTTCTTGCGTCATTTTCTATCTCGTTCCAGTCATAAGCCGAGATCAGAAGAATGGGAATCTCCTTCCCGATGATCTCCCGTACCTCCCTGGTGAGTGAAAGTCCGTCCATTCCCGGCAGCTTCCAGTCCAGAAGAATAATCTCATACGGCTCCCGGTTCATCTCCTTTTCCCTGATCCTTTTAATGGCGCTCTCGCCATCCAGACACCACTGTGCATGAATCCCCATGGATTCCAATGCCCCTATGGTGCTCTCGCAAAGCTGTGCGTCGTCATCCACCACCAGCATCCGAATATCCGGCAGTGTCATTTCCTCCTCGGAAATCCGCGCTTTTTCCAGATCCAGCGTGACATGGAAGCAGCTGCCCTCACCCAGGGTGCTCTTCACCTCTATTGTGCCGCCCATGGCATCCAGAATATATTTCGTGATCGCCATTCCAAGGCCGCTGCCCTCTGTCTTTTGAACCCGCCTGCTGTCAGCTCTTGTAAACGCATCAAAAATTTTTCCCAGAAATTCGGGCTCCATTCCGATACCCGTATCCTCCACCAGGAGATGAACCCGGACATAGTTCTCTCCCTTTGGCGATTCCTCCTCATACAGCGTGATCTGGATACTGCCTCCCTCCGGCGTAAACTTGACCGAATTGCCCAGAAGGTTCAGCAGGATCTGACTTAAACGCACGCTGTCGCAGCAAACGTTCTCACAGAAAATATCCCTCACGAACACGTCGAATTTCTGACGCTTTGTCTTAAGCTGCTGCTGAACAATATTTACCGCACTGTCTATGACCTCCCGCAAAGACACCTGCTCCACGGACAGGGTAAGTCTGCCGCTCTCGATCTTTGACATATCCAGCACGTCATTAATCAGGCCCAGGAGATGTCTGCTGGACATTGTGATCTTTTTCAGGCAGTTTTCAATCTGTTCTCTGTCGTCCATATTAGCCGTGGCAATGGCCGTCATTCCCACGATGGCGTTCATGGGCGTGCGGATATCATGACTCATATTGGAGAGGAACTCGCTCTTGGCCCTGTTCGCATTCACCGCTTCCTGCCTCACCCTGTCAAGCTCTGCCATCTGACGCCTGATCTCCCTGAAATAGGAAGAATATATGCCAAGCATGGCAATCATCACGAGAAGGCAGCCCCCGAAGGCCGTGTAGAGCCATTGCGTGCTCAGCTGGGAAATCTGCATATCCAGCGAACCGTAGGGCATGACCACCAGCAGATACCATTCTGAATCATCCAGCTTTGTGCAGTGGATGTGGCGCCGCTCATCATGGGTCGTGACCACCGCTGAATAGTGCTGTGTGTCTGTCATGGCCGTTTTCAGATCATTCACATATTTCTCCACATCACCGGACAGTTCCCCCCGAAGACGTTCAAAATAGTCTTCCCGGAACGCCTCGCCGCCTCTGATCACAAAGCTGCCGTCCAGCCGGATAATATAGGAATAGACCGGAGCGTCCTCGGCGTTCAGCGAAAGGGTATCGCTGATATAGTCAAGCTCGAGTCCGGCCACGAGCGCCGTGCAGTCCTCCTCTCCGATTCCTCTGCAGGGAACTCCCAGCAGAACCTTCTTGTCTCCCGACGCATTGTAGCCCGTGTCAATCTTCCGCTGTCCCTCCAGCAGATACGGCAGAAAGGAATCCGGCTCCTCCATCCGGAGCTCTTCGCCGTAAATCGTCTCGAGAGAGCCGTCCTGTCTGCACAGTCCGAGATATTCAAAGCCTCTCTCTCTGGCACCTGCTGCCAGCAGCTCCCTCGCCCCCTCAAAATCCTCTCTCTGGGAGGTGACATCCGTCATGAGCGTTTCCAGCTGATCCAGACGAAGCTCCACCATTGTTCTGAAATGAAGTGCAAGCTCGTCGCTGATGCTGTGCATATAGATATTGCCCACATTGCCGATCGTTTCAGAGCTTCTTCTGCGCATAAAAAAAGCCGTGAAAGCAAAAATGCAGACACAAAGGATCAGAACCAGCAAAAGTCTGATAACCAGGAGTCTCGTTTTATCTTTTCCTCCATCATACATAGAAATAACCATGCCTTTCTCTCAAGAATCGATCCAGGAAATCCCGCTATCTCTATTATACTATCGCTTCCGCACTTTTCAAGCTTCAAATTTACTGATAATACTGCGCCTGCGCATTCCACAGCTCCCGATAGAGTCCGTTTGCTCTTTCCAGCTCGCTGTGACTGCCTCTCTGCACCACCTGTCCCTTATCAAAAACCAGAATATCCTCGCAGAACCGGCAGGATGCCAGACGGTGGGAGATATAGAGCGCCGTCTTTTTCCCCACCATCCTGTCAAATCCCGCATAAACGTCGCATTCCGCCAAAGGATCGAGAGCCGCCGTGGGCTCATCCATGATCACAAAGGGAGCGTCCTTGTAGATGGCCCTGGCTATGGCCATCTTCTGCTTTTCCCCGCCGGAAAAGGAGATGCCGGATGACGAAAATTCCCTTCCCACGCAGGTATCCAGACCCTGGGGAAGCTCCGCAAGCCTCTGCCCAAGTCCCGCCCGGGACAGCGCCTCCCTTACCCGGTCCTCCCCGGGCCTGCTGCCGCAGGCGATATTCTCCCCGAGAGGGAAGGCAAAGATACTGAAATCCTGGAAGACCACGGCAAACAGCGCACAGTATTCCTCATAATCATACTTGCGGATATCTATGCCGTTTAATCTGATGCAGCCCTCCGTCACATCATAAAGACGGCACAGAAGCTTGATAAAGGTTGTCTTTCCGGAACCGTTCTTTCCGACAATGGCCATTTTTTCCCCGATCACAAAGGACAGGTTCAGGTCGCGGATCACATAATTCTCCGTGCCCGGATAGCGGAAGGATACATGGTCGAAGTCGATCCGGAAGCGGTTATCCCTCCTTTTCTCCACGGGGATCGTTCCTCGGTATTTCCTCTTTTCCAGATCCCGGTAGCTGATATAATCCCTGGCGTAGTCGGCCACGGATTTCATCCGTCCCACGACATGTGCAAAACGGGAGGCGGATCTGGCAAGACGCACAATACTTGCCGCATAGGTCACCACATTTCCGATGGTGATCTGTCCCAGATAGGCCTTGATTCCCGCAAAGAGATAGACCAGAAGGCTGCTGATGCCGGGGAAGGTCACGCCGGCAAACTGTCTTCTGATATACATCTGCCCGATTCTCCGCTCTCCCTCCCTGGAAGCACGGAACAATGCGTCCACATCCTTTTCGATCTCTTCCCGCTGCCCGTTCATCCGAAGATCCTTCTGGGTTTCGATTCCGGAAAGCATATCCAGATAATAGGCGCTCTTATTGTGAATACCGTCCAGCTCATCCAGAATTTCCACGGATTTTCTGGTATAGTAAATTCCCACCCTGTAGTTTTTCCACACAAGCAGGCCTATGACCAGAAGCAAAAGCAAGGAGGACACAAACGAGAAGACATTCTTTCCCCCGGACTGCTGTTCCCGGACGATCATGGGAAGAATAATGCCTATTGCGGTAATGACCGACAGGAGCTGTCTCATAAATTCTTCCGTCATCAGAAGAAGCCATCCTCTGATGCCGTAATAGGATCTGGCAAGCGCTCTGGTACGCAGCTCCTGCACTCCGGTATCCTCCAGATATTCGTAGTCCATGGAAAGGCTCTGGCGGTTCAGATGTTCCTCGTCCAGCTGCCTGGTATAATCCATCTTCTGATTGCACCACTCCCTCGCCCGCATGGCAAGTATCTCACACAGAAACTTTGCCGCAAGGGCTGTGCCGGCATAAAAAAACAATGTCCGCAGCTCCTCTCCCCCGTACACGCCGTCCACGAGAAAACCCGTGCACAGAATCATGATATAAGGGCTTACTGCCTCCAGAACGGACACAAGAAACGTGTAAACCACGATCCTTTTCTCCCTTGCCGCTATCTCCTTAAACAGAAGCCAGATATACTTAATGTCCTCTCTGCTCATAAAACAGCTCCTCCCTCTCTTCCTGCCGCGACGGAGCATCCCCCATGGCTCCCCCGGCCCTCTTTCTCTCATCCCGCTGTCTGTAATACTGACTCTGAATCTCATAGATCCGGGCGTATCTTCCCTTTCTCTCCATCAGATCGTCATGGGTTCCCTCCTCGATAATTCTGCCGCCCTCAAGCAGACAGATCCTGTCGCAGAACCGGGTGCTGGATAAACGGTGGGAGATGTAAACGCAGGTCCTTCCCTCCACAGCCTGACCGAATTTCAGGTACATCTCGTTTTCCGCTATGGGATCAAGGGCCGCCGTCGGCTCGTCCAGAATCACCAGAGGAGCCTTCTTATAGAGAGCCCTGGCAAAGAGAAGCTTCTGTCTCTCTCCTCCGGAAAAGTCAACGGCCTTCTCGTTGGCCTCCCGGACAAGGAGAGTATCGCCCCTTTCCGGAAGGCTTTCATATTTTTCCAGAAAGCCGGACAGACTAAGGGCCCATGTAAGTCTGTCTGTGTCCGCCGCCTCTCCCGGACAGCCCGTAAGATTCAGATCCAGCGACATCGGCAGGAAAAAGGAGTCCTGAAAGAGCACGGATACCAGACTGTAGTACTCCTGCCTGGTAAATTCTGACGCAGGGATATTATTGATTCGTATCTCTCCCCGTGTGGGCTGGTAAAACCCGCAAAGAAGCTTTACCAGAGTGGTTTTTCCCGCTCCGTTAAGCCCGATCAGGGCCAGCCTCTCCCCGGGCCGGATCACCAGACTGATATCAGAGAGCACCGCCTCCTGCGCATTGGGATAAGTATAGCTCACCCCGGCAAGCTCGACCTTTACTCCCGCAGCTTTCATAGCGGCAATTTTTTCCTCTCCTATCCCTTCTTCCTTCCACACACTCTCCGGCTGATCCAGAAATCTCCTGATATAGCCAATGGAGGTATCCACCTGATTCAGGGACAGAACCGAGCGAAGCGTCTGCCCGAAATAAGAGCCAAAGCCTCCCAAAAGCCCCAGGAAAAACACGAAATCAGGAATATCCGTCTTCCCCTGCGCAAGACGCAGGAGCAGCAGGCCATAGGCAAATCCCTCTGAGAGAAGAGTGAGAAGCGCCTCCGCAGAGCCCCTGAGGAAATACCAGTTGTGGATATACCCATAGATTCCGTCAATCCCTTTCAGGCATTCCTCATACTTTTGCATAAACCAGTCCTTCATCCCATAAATCCGGATCTCTTTTCCCGCAGTCCTTTCCATGGACTGTCTGCTGACGTAGGCCGCCCTGGACGTAAACACGCCAAGCCTTTCATGGGCCTTCTGGTGCTTTTTCTGCACAAAGGACATGAGCAGCCAGCTGACACCGGTGTTAAGGATCAGCGCAAGAAGGATCAGCGGGCTTTCCCTCCCTATCATAATGCCGTAAAGCACCGTCCCCGGTCCCCCACTGAGGAGCATCGGAACCACCAGAAAGGAGTTGCGGATTCCGAACTCATTGCGGACCACATTCCAGGTGTTCTCCGCAAGCCTGCGGTTTTCCGGTTCCTCCAACAGCTCATAGTCCATAGCCATGACCTTTTCAAAACATCGCTTTTCATAGTAGAGATGAAAGGACAGGGAATTCCGGTACAGATACTCCTGCATCCCCTCCCTTAGCATCTCACAGATCCATATTCCAAGCGCCAGGAGGAAAATTGTAAGCAGAAGCGCTGCCATATCCCATTTTTCCTTCAGCCCCCGCACCAGCTGCGCAGGGAGCAGTACGCCCAGATAGGCCGATGCCACGTCCGGAAATATCATCAGAAGCTGAAAGTAAAAAAGCTTCCGATCCCATATCTTAGACGACCTCATGTTGTAGATCACGTTGCTGATCAGCCCGTATTTTCTTTCCCCGTATTCTTTTGATTGCTGTACCTGTCTGTTTTTCATCATCACACATACCTTCCTCAAAGCTGTTCCCATCATAGCACAAATTATGAGCAAAAAAAATTCCGCGCATGAATGGTAGCCCATTCTGCACGGAATGTAAATATTTGAAAAGAATTTGGCATTCCGGCATTACTCTGATTCCTGTTTTTATGCGTAATGATACCTGTTTTTGTTCCGATAAAGCAAAATCAGCGCCACCACCATCGTAATCAGCTCCGCTACCGGCACTGCCAGCCACACACCTGCTGCTCCCATAAATTCCGGCAGGATGAGCAGGAATACAAATATCAGCCCGAACGTCCGCAGGAAGGATAATACCGCCGACAGCTTTCCGTTTGACAATGCGGTGAATGCGGCGGAGGTAAAAATATTCACCCCGCAGAACAGAAAGCTGAACGGGAAGATCAGAAACCCTTTCCTTGCAATCTCATAAACCGAAGTCCCCTTCTTTGCAAAAAGACTGACCAGAGGGGAGCCAAAGGCAATAGCTGCGCCAAAGATAGCTATAGAGGCCAGAACGATGAACCGCATACAGATGGAAAATACCTTTTTTAACCGGGCATTATCCTGTTTCCCATAGTTATAGCTGATAACGGGAGCCACGCCCATGGAAAACCCTATGTAGAGGGCAGTCAGCAGAAACTGCGCGTAAATGATGATCGTGATAGCGGCCACGCCGTCCTCGCCGAGCAGTTTCATCATGATCCTGTTAAAAAGGAATGTGGTCACCGCACAGGCGCCCTGGCTTACCATTTCTGAAAAACCATTCGAACAGCTTCCCGCCAGTATGGAAATGTCCATGACAGGCTGCCTGAAATGCAGGCTGCCATTCCCCGCCGCAAAAAACAGGATACCCGCC
>CAJUIO010000067.1 GCA_910586025.1 uncultured Lachnospiraceae bacterium | reverse complement strand
AACGCCACACTCTCAATCATTCCTGACATCCCTCATAAACCTCTTCTTAAAAACAATGCCAATCTCCACTTGTTCCTTGCGTCCCTTCAGCTTGATAAACCGGTTGACCTCATCAATTCTTTCAATAAAATCCTTATTGATCACGGCGTATCTGCTGCACTGAATGAATTTATCCGACTGAAGCTCCTCCAGGATCTCCTTGCAGGGCTTGTAAGACAGTTCCATATCGCCGTCCGTCCCATGGACAACCCTTCCCCTTCTCGTGTTCTCAATATATATGATTTCCGAGACCGACTTCCTGTACAGGACTCCCTCCTTGCGGAAATAGACATTTTGATTGCTTTCCCTCATAATCGGCATATGAAGAGCGTCACGAACAACTCTTGAAACCCTTTCCACATTGTAGGGTTTTTCTATGTATTGAAAGCAGCGCAGGTCGCTGTATGCATAGAGCTTCGGATCCTCCAGCGAAGTGACAAAAATGATGGGCGTATATGCATATCTTTTCAGCTCTCTGATATTGTCCGCAAACCGAACGCCGGAAACATCGCCCTGATTGCAGGGATCCAATATAATATCTACCAGAAACACGTCAATCAGATTTTCTATGGACAGCTTATAGGCCATATTTATATCAGAGGCGCATTTTACATTAATATCCTCATCAATATCCTTGATGATCCGTATGAGCATCTCCATGCTTCTGGCGTTATCCTCAATTATCAAAACCGTTTTCATAATTAACTCCGGATATCCTGTACTGTTTAATCACCAAACAGGTCTCTCATCTTTTTTGCAGTTTCGTCCCAGTCGCTTGTATCCTGCCTGTATATCCTCCTCTTTCCATCCACAAAGTAACGCATCAGGTGTGCTAAGACCTTCATTTTATCATTTTCAGAGGCGTTTTCCAATAGAAAGAACAGCTTTTCCATATCCGTGTTTTCCCCAAACAGCAGATAATCGATGGATACATTAAAGTTCTGTCTGATCAGCAGCATCACGTCCTTTGAGATTCCATAGTTGCCTTTCTCATAATCACGCACCGCATTCGTGGTCACCTTCAAGATCTCAGCCATCTGCTCCTGAGTCAAATTGTTGGATTCTCTTATCTCTTTTATTCTCTTTCCAACCTCTTCATTGTTGATGGAACCTTTGTATTCGCTCATCGGCAGACCTCCGCACATACTTTTAACTTATTATATATGGCTTGGAAATTCGATAACAGAAAGCACAGATATCTGTAAGTAACACTGTAACTTTCTGTCATTTTTTGCGCACAAAAAAACTCCTGCCGCCAAGAATCGCCTGCCTTGAATTCTTACCTGAGAGGAATTTTTTATACTTGTTAGTTGCAGATTTTAAAATATTCTTTTATATACCTTTTGTAGGCCAGGCCGATCTCCAACCGGCCAAATCCGTGTTTCAGCTCTATAAGCCGGTTAGGAATGTCAACGTTTACAATGTACGCAACGTTTACAATGGTATTCCGGCTGCACTGTATAATGTCCGGACTGTCTAGCTGCTCTATCATCTGCTTCAGCGTCATATACGGAACATGCATGGATCTTTCCTCCATCGTGTGCAGATACAGCTGCTGGTTAACCATCTCCGCATATACGATCACTTCCCTGTCGGCCGCGAGAATAATACCGTCCTTGCGGAAATACAGCATTTTTCTTCCACGGTCACTGCCCGGAAACTTAAGGCTACCCGTCACAAGCCTTCTTACACGATCTTCATCGAAAGGCTTTTCGATATAGCCATAGCAGTGCAGTTCCTCATAAGTATAAAGCTTACTGTCTTCCAGAGACGTGATGAATATCACCGGAGTAAATCCGTACTTGCTGATCTGACGCATGTCAGCCACAAATTTTAATCCGGAGGAATCCCGCATAATATCAGGTTCCAATACAATATCCACAAGAAACAGATCAATGGTTAAATCCAATGCAATCTTATAAGCGGATGCCGCATTGTCCGCAGTCAGGATTTCGACATGCGCACAGGTCTCGACTATACTTTTCAGCCATTCCAAAGTATTCCTCTGGTCTTCTAATATCAATACTCTTTTCAAGCTCACAGCTCCCTCTTTCGTTTTGTACCGGCGGGCAGGCGGTTTACATTCTGCACCGGGCCCATTCTTTAGTTCCCTCCTTGCCCTTTCTGCTTAAGTGAACCAACAAAATGACATGGAACCGGACAGTTACCCGTGATAACAGCAGCCCTGAAGCATGCCATTATCACGAAGTACTGTCACCTTTATTGCTTCTCCAGAACATTCCTTCTGTTGAAGCGTCCCCTTTTACTTCTCCATTATAATACAAACCAACCGGCGACTCTGCATTTTATTACCAAATGATGAGTTTTTCGTATCGAACTGGTATATTTGGCCCGAAATGCATGGTTCAGCTAATTAAAACACACGATTCACTAAAATTTTTAAGAATTTTTGGAAAAATATGGTATAATTAAATTTTATACATATTCGAGGTAAAATACAGGGGAAATATCCGGATTCTCAAAAAACAGAATTTCTGCATACGAAAAGAGGACGGCCAGACAGCCGTCCTCTTACTACTCTTAAAGTCAGTTTTTTATTCTGATTCCCAGGCTTTACCTCTCAAATCCATGCACCCAGTCGGACCTCAGATAATAGATCAGGTAGATCACCGAGCTGATGCTCCAGGTCAGCGGGTATGCCCAGTAGATATATCTGATCTCGCCCACCAGATACATAATCGCCGCTATGTAGGAAATCCGCAGTACGCACCATATGGAGAGCATGATAATCATGGGAACGAAGGCCTTTCCCGCTCCCCTGCAGACAGCGGCGATAGAATGGGAAAATGCCAGAAGGAAATAAAACAGAGCCACCGTCCGGGCCTGTCCCACCCCGTACTCGATCACGCCGGCGGTCTTATCAAACAGTCCGATCAGCTCAGGCGCAAAAATATAGTAGAGAATTCCTATTGCCTCCGCAAGAAGCATGGCGGCAAGAATGGAAAAGCGGGATCCCTTTTTCGCCCTGTCATACTGCTTTGCCCCAAGATTCTGACTGATAAACGTGGTGCTTGCCATGTTAAAGCTTGTGATGGGCAGAAACGCAAAGCCCTCGATCTTGGCGTGAGTCCCGTAAGCGGCCATTGCCAGCTTTCCGAAGGAGTTGATCTGGGACTGCACGATCACGTTGGCGAAGGCGATCACGGAATTCTGCACTCCCGAGGGAAGTCCGTTGTGTATGATTTCCGAGAGCATATCCCCGTAAAACCGTATTTTCTTTATCTCCACCGTATATATACTTCCCTTTTTGAGCAGATGTATCATACACAGCGCCACGCTGGACGCCTGGGAAATCACGGTAGCCACTGCCGCCGCCCAGACTCCCCAGTGAAAGCCCGCTATGAACAGAAGATCCAGAGTCACATTGAGGAGCGAGGAAAAAATGAGATAGTACAGGGGTCTGCGGCTGTCGCCAAGGGCATTCATAATATTACAGCAGATATTGTACATCACCATGGCAAGCGCTCCCAGAAAATAGTACCGAAAATACTCCACCGCCTCCGGCATAACCTCCGGGTCTGTCTGCATCCACTTAAGAAAGGTGGGTGTGAGGGCGACTCCCGCCGCAGTCAGAAGCACTCCGCTGACAATTCCAAAGGCGATTACCGTGTGGATGGCCCGGAAGACCTGCTGACTGTCTCCCGCCCCAAAATACCGGGAGATCACCACGCCGCCTCCCATGGCGATTCCCATGAAAAAGCTGGTCATGAGGAAGATCAGGGTGCCGGAGGAGGTGACTGCCGCCAGTGCGTTTGTCCCAAGAAATTTACCGACAATAAAGGCATCAGCCGTATTATACAGCTGTTGGAACACCTGACTTAGGAAGACCGGCATTGCAAAGCCAATCATAAGGGCATAAGGACTTCCCGCCGTCATGTCCTTGGTTTGGCTGCGGGAAGAATGGTGCTTATTCGTCATTTCCGTTCCTCTTACTTTCTGAAAATTTTCTGTTGCAGGCTAAAAGAAACCACCTGTTTTTATCAAACAGGTGATTTCATAAAAACCTTGCTCTTTACAGATGTTACATGTTGCCAAACATCTTTACAACCAGAGAATCATTATTCATCTTTCTTCGAAGCATTACCATGCGGTAGTCCTGCATCAGCTTATCCTGCTTCTGACGCGTTATTGCCTTTGGCATATCCAGATCCTCAATCCGGCTCCTGGCTGCCAGAAGCTGCTCGGAAGCCCCTCTGTTATAATTATAGGCATGCTCCATCGCATTGGTGGTCGCCCCTGTGTTGCTCCTTGCCGTATTGATCTTCTCCATAGCGGAGTCAATCCGGCTGATATCAAAATTACCCGTGACGTTATAGCCGTCAATTCCAAGAGCCTTCAATGTGGCATTTTCCATCTTGATCGACATGCCCTCTCCCGCAGAAGGATTGGACGCAATATACATATCCGCCATGCTTCCGTCAAGAAGCTGCTTCTCATTGTACTGCGTTCCCAAAGCGGTATGCTCGATATCCTGAAGGATCTGGTCGATCTCTGTCTGGATCATCTGCTTCTCGTCATCCCCGTACAGGGAATTGGATGCCTTAAGGCTGAGCTCCCGGATTCTCTGAAGGGAATCCTGCATGGTTCCGAGTGCCCCATCCATAATATTGGCAACGCCGATCCCTTCCTGTATGTTGGAAGCGGCAACATCCATGCCGTTGCCTTCTCTCTTTAATTTATTGCTGATCGCGAGGCCTGCCGCATCGTCAGCGGCTGTATTAATTCTCTTTCCACTGGACAGCTTACTGTAAATTGAATTGGTACTGCTGATAGGCGATATTCTCATAAGCACTCCTCTCTGCACAAAACATGCATCTGTGCATACTCATTCCTTTTTATATCTCAACTATAATACGGATTCAAAAAAATTGCAATATCATCAAGGAGGATTTTACCAAAATTTAATTAGTTTGGGAGAGCCCGGGAATTACACAGACATTTTCGTACCCGGCATCCGCGAGCAGCCCGGCAGCCAGAACGCTCTGATATCCTCCCGCACAGTACAGGAAAACAGCCGCCTTCACATCGGGGCAGATCATGCGGGGATTCTTGGACAGATCCTTCAGGGGAATGTTGATGCTGCCCGGTCTGTGTCCCAGCGCATAGTCCCCGGAAGGCCGGACATCTACCAGAAGTATCTTTCTGTCCTCTCCAAGCATGCGTCGTGCCTCCTCCTCCGGAAGAAACCTCGTTTTTCCAAAGCAGCCCTTATCCTCCGGCACGCTCCGAAGCTTCCTGTCCTCTATGCGCATTATTATCTCCCGCGCCTCCCCGTGCGTCACATAGTCCTTCACCCCGAACACGCTCTCCTCACGCTTCTTCATGATTCCCTTTGCGTAGACCTGTGCAATATGATTCACGCAAATCCGGCAGGAATAGAGATCCGCAAGATGCCGGGCCGCCGACCAGTCCTCCTCGTCCGGCTCCCCTGCATACAGCAGCGTATTATGTACGATCCGGGCCGCATGGCGGCGCTGAATGCTTTCTCCCCCGTGCAGCAGGTCAAAATCGGTAATCAGCCCCCTCTCAAGGGCCTCCCCGTCCTCCATGCCGCCCCACAGTCTCTCCCGCATCCTTTCGATAAAACCGCCTATGTCAATAAATTCCTCCATGGGAACCTCCGTTTTCTACCGTAAAGGTCTGATCCTGTATGCCACGCAGCCGCAGGCTTCCAGCTCCGGAACAGAGAAAACGCCTGACCTCACTTCCTTCTGGCTGCCGGTCCACAGATCCGTAAGCCGGTATGCCCGTGCGCCAAGAAATCCGTCCCTGTCGGTCATCTTATGCCCGATGTACTTCACGATACGGTTCACGTCCGCAGCCGTCTCCCGCTCCCGCCTCTTTTCACTGACATTGACAAACAGGAGCGCCACATCCCCGTCCGAAAGAGGCTTTGCCAGGATATCCACACGGTCGTTATTGGTGATATAGACGGTATCGGGATTCTCCTCCTCCAGGGAGCAGTAAATTCTCTTTGCCTGAACGCCCAGGGGATCCTGATTCAGGGCGATGACCTCCCTGTTTGCCATAATCCTCCACAGCTCGTCCCCCTTTTCCACCCGTCGCAGATCCATCCCCAGCATGAGAGGCGCGTTCATCATGCACCACATACTCATATGCGTCCTGCTCATAGTCAGGGAAATGCCGTCCATGCCTATGACCAGCATATCGGGATCGTTCCATCCCCGGTCCGGCCCTGAAAATTCATCCATGACCACCGCTTTGTTATACTGGGAGGTGATGCTGTCGGTGCCGTCAGATGCCCAGCGGGCTCTTCCCGGATCGCCGTCCGCTCCCACCTGAAAAGTGATGTCATTGAGGATGCGCCAGGAATTTCCCACCTTGTATCCCCAGTTGTGGGGCTGCGTCTTTCCCCACTCGCAGATGGAGAGCACGATATCGTTTCCGGGCTTTGCGCCGTCAAGGCTCTCTGCCAGAGCGGCGTAGGAATTCAACACATTCTCCTGCCTTCTGTGATTCATGAGCCGCAGAAGGTTTCCGCCCTTTTTCAGGAAAATTTCCACGGGCCCGGACCACAGAAAGGCCTCAGGATCCTTTGAAGGCGGCAGAAGCCCGTCAAAATACCGAATCTCCTCTTCTCCCTCTCCCACTGCGATCTGCAGCCATTCCCCCACGCCCTCCTCCTGTCCTGTGGCGTATTCCACGCAAAGCGCATATCTTCCCTCGTCAGGAGCCTCAAGCGCAAAGACCAGTTCTCCGCTCCGCTCTCCTATGGGCGTTACGCCGGTGTTGGTTCCGTCAAAGGTGCCGATATTTGTCCCGTAGCCGTTCCGGTGCAGATATCCTCCCTGTCCCTCAAAAAGGCCGTCCTCTGCGCACCGGCATATCTCAATGCCGTTTCCGCTGATCCTTACGCTTCTGATATTGGGCGCATAGGTGTAGCGGGCGTTTGTCTTGTCGGAAAAGGTGGCATTGTCCCAGGGATAATAGCAGTTATCCACCTTCAGGAAATCAACGCCCCACTCCACATAGCTTTCCGCATCCAGGTCCTCATGGCCGCAGGTTCCCACGGCCGCACCGGCGCAAAGGTTGGTGCCGATATCGTTATACATCCCGAATTTCAGCCCTCTTTCATGGACATAGTCCGACAACGCCTTAAATCCATCCGGAAACTTGACCTCCTCGTTTGAAAGCCGCTCGTCCACACGCTGCGCCTTGTAACAGCCGTCATCCAGCACCAGATAGGTATAACCCGCCTTGTCGAGCTCAAGCCGCACCATGGCATCCGCCATCTGCCTGGTGAGATACTGGGTATTCCCGCTGCCAAAGGCGTTCCAGCTGTTCCAGCCCATTGCGGGCAGCCCTCCATTTCTTTTAAAGGGAAACGCCTTTCCGTTTGAAAACGCCCCGAAGCTGTACTCCCTGTCCGTAATCCTCTCCGGCCCCTTTCTCGATGTCCTTCTTACTGCCATTTTCCTTCCTCCTTAGTCCGCAGATTTTGACCGTGCCATTTATCAGTTATCTTCCGTGCCGAAGCACTCTTTTCGAGCTTAAGCTTTGTCCCGGATCTCAAAGAGCCTTTCCCTTCCATCCGCTTCCACAGCCACCTTCAAAGTCCCGCTCCCCCTGTCAAAGGGAATCTCAAAGGCCGCACACACCAGCCCCTCATCGGCTGTGATCTCCAGAATCTCATGATCCGCCAGAATCGAAAGCACATCCGGATCCCTGTCCAGTTTTATTTCCTTCACCGCGAGGCCTTCAGATACCCTGGTTGTTTCCGCCTGCCGCCAGTTTTCCTCGTCCCCGCATGCGACACAGCCCTCAAGAACCAGCTTTCCGCTCCCGGGATCATAGGAAACCCTGGTCCCGCCTATAGAGGCGCAAAATCCCAGATTCTTTCCCAATGTCACCGTAAGCTCAAGGGGAAGACCAGCCTGCGCCTGATACAGAGTAGCTTCGCCTTCCTTTCCCGTTTCCTCTATCTCCTTTCGGCGCTCGAGAAGCTCTCTTACCGGCCTTTGCCGCAGCCTCAAGCCGCCGTCCTGTTCTGTCAGGGATAATTCCCTCGGGATTCCCATGGTTCCCGTATAGGTCCGTCCCCGGTTTTTGCACCTCAGCCAGGGGATGGAGAGAATCCTGTCCGCTCCGTAACAGGTCTGGGCCGCATAGGGCATACCGGAAGCATATGCCTGCATTTTCCCGCCGGTCCGGGTAAAGGTATAGCCGTCAAATTCTCCGATAAAGTAAAAGCCGTCCGCACACCAGAATACCCACCGAAAGCCTCCCTCCTCCACGGGCACCCGGACCAGATCCGGACATTCCCACGCATCCGGAAGGGAAAGCCTCTGCGTCATCTCCCAGTCCTTCAAATTCCCGGAGCGCAGGATGGCAAAATCCCTTTCCTTCAGATATAAGACCATGTAATACCCCTTAGACTCCTCATGCCAGTATACCTTGGGATCCCGGTTGCCCCCGGCTATATGGGGAACCGCAGTGATCCCCGTCTTCGTCACGTTTCTTCCCCCGTCTGCGGAATAGGCAATCTTCTGTATGAACCTTTTCCCCTCGCTCCACTTTGACTGGTTTCCGGCGCTGGTATAGAAAAATATCGGCGAATCAGAAGGCAGCTCCAGCAGCCCTCTTTCGTTAACAATGGCGCAGCCCGAAAATATGGTTCCGTCCTCATCCGGATAAATTGCAGTCTCCTGCTGCTCCCAGTGCAGAAGGTCATGGCTCACCGCATGACCCCAGCACATATTTTCCCACCTGGTATCAAAGGGATTGTACTGAAAATAGAGGTGGTAGACTCCATTATAATAGAAGAAACCGTTCGGATCATTGATCCAGCCCGTATTGGCGGAAAAATGAAGTGCCGGATGTGTGTCGGCCTTATCCGGCGCTTCATCCGAAAAGGCAATCGCCTCCAAAAAGGCCCCGCTAACCTCTCCCTCCAGCGAAACCACACTTCCCGCATACTCTCCTATGGGTATCGGCGCATAATACTGAAACGCATAGAATTCCTCATCATCCGCCACCGGAATCTTGAAATCATAGATCTGCTTTCCGTCCGCATAGACAAATATTTCTTTCAGGGGCTGTTCTATGGCTATAGGAATCAATAAATATTTTCTGTCACACTCAAGTTGTATTTTTTTCATATTGTTTCTCCCTCTGACAACGGCCGTTCTTTTATTTTAATGATATTATAAACGATCCTGTTTAATTGGTATACAAAAATTTGTCTTCCCTTTGTAATCATCCTTTGGAGATGATATAATATGCTTATTCATCCAAAAAATTAACGAGGTTTTCAACATGAGAAAGCAAACCCGGGAAACCGGAAGAAACCGTCGCCGCTATGCCAGACTGGAAAAGGAAAATATTCATCTCAGGGAAGCTCTTGGCACCGCACAGTCCGCCAACCGGGCAAAGAGCACCTTTTTATCCAATATGTCTCATGATATCCGCACCCCCATGAACGCCATCATGGGAATGACCTCCATCGGTCTTTCCCATATTGATGAAAAAGCAAGGGTGCAGGACTGCCTTCTGAAAATCCAGACGGCCTCCACTCATCTGATGAGCCTTGTCAATGATGTTCTGGATATGTCCAGAATCGACAGCGGACGCATGACCATCAGTGAGGAGGAGTTCTCACTGCCTGATCTGGTGCACGATATCGCCGTGATCATCCGTCCTCAGGCTTTGCAGAAAAACCAGTCCCTTATTCTGGATATCGGTGAGATTTATGAGGAGGAGCTGGTCGGCGATCCCTTGCGCCTTCGGCAGATTCTGGTGAATATCATCGGAAATGCCGTGAAATATACCGGAGAGAACGGCCGGATCCGAGTAAGCTTCAGCCAGCATCTGTGCGCGGATAACCAGGCGGAGGGAAAAGACAGGGTGTGGCTGGATTTTTCCTGCGAGGATAACGGTATGGGAATGAGCCGTGAATTTCTTAAGCGGATCTTTGTGCCCTTCGAGCGGGTAAATAATGAAGCCACCAGCAAAATAGAGGGAACCGGGCTTGGCATGTCCATCGTCAAAAATCTGATCGACCGTATGGGCGGAGAGATTCAGGTAGAGAGTGAGGAAGGCGAGGGAAGCTGCTTCCGGGTCACTCTCCTTGCCGATGTTTCCCGCAGGGACCGGAAGAGTCCGAATCTTACCGCCGGGGCCACGGTGCTGATCGCAGAAGCTCTCGAACACCGGTCCGGTAAGATATGCGGCTTTCTTCGAGAATGCGGCCTGGTGCCCGTGGTCGTGACCAGCGGCCTTACGGCCGTCACCTGGCTTACGGAGGCACAGTATGAAAACCGGATGCCCTGTGCCATGCTTCTTGGACAGAAGCTTGAGGATACCCCCTCTCTGGAGCTGGCCTCCCATATACGTCAGCTTGCGGGCGCTTCCTTTCCGATTCTTCTGGTATCGGAAACGGACTGGTCCCAGATTGAATACCGCACCACCCGTGCGGGAATCAACGCCTTTGTCCCATGCCCGCTGTTCAAGAGCAGGCTGCTCGAAACCATGTCCCGTCTGCTGAATGCCGGACAGGAGGACTCAGACAAGGGGATCGACGGCGATTATGGCGGCTGTCATGTGCTTCTTGTGGAGGACAACGAGCTGAATCAGGAGATTGCGCTTGAGCTCCTCTCCCTGATCGGCGTCAATGTAGAAACCGCAGACAACGGCCAGGAGGCTCTCGAGCTGTTTGAAGCCTCAGACGAAAATTATTTTGACGTGATTTTTATGGATATCCAGATGCCCGTGATGAACGGCTATGAAGCGGCCAGGCGGATCCGCAGACTGAACAGGCCGGATGCCGGCGAGGTGTTTATCGTCGCGATGACCGCAAACGCCTTTGTGGAGGATATCCGTCTCTCAAGGGAGGCCGGGATGAACGATCACATCTCAAAGCCCATAGATTTTGAGCATCTCAAGGAAATACTCAGCAGACAGTTAAAAATCAGAAAGAGTTGAAAAGCATGCAGCCCTATCAGGAGGAATATATCGACAATTTAAAAGAGATCACGTCTCTTACGGCACACAAAAGACCGGAAGGACAGAGCTTTGAGGAATACTATATGCGCTCCCTCGAAGATCAGGCGCTGTCCGAGCGGAAGCTGGTTCGCAATATGGAGCTTCTGCGGGATGAGCTTTTCCCGGAGCTTGACCGCCTTCCGGAGGCGGACGGGTCCGTACTTTCAGACCTTCAGGAATTTGCCTCAAAGCTGCTGACATATCCGGATGAGCTTGATGCCGGCCTGTTCTGCCAGATTCGGAGGGCTCTTCTAAGCCTCATGCGTCTTGGAAGAGACAGAAACGGCATTATCCGGGAGCTTTACTGGCTGGGAATCGGACGTAATAATCTTTGCAATAAGCTGGTTGGGCTGGAGCTGGCAGAGAGTGAAAAATACATGCTCAAGATGCGGCTGTGCTTTGCGGAGGCCGCCGCCTATCTGAAATATTATGACGAGATTGACTCTGCGGAAACCAGAGGATATATCCTGCGCTCCCGGGCCAACATTTCCCTGGGACAGTTCAAGTCTCCGGGTGAAAAAATCAGGCTCACAAAGCGCACCCTGCAGATTATGCAGGATAAAGCCTATCAGGAGAAGGAGCCGAATCTTCCCTGGGAGCGCTTTATCTCTATGACTCATCAGCAGATGACCGCCAGTATTTCCCGCAGCAGGACAGGAATCATGAGCCCTGAGGATATCGCTGATGTGATGGAATCCGTATACATTGTCTATCATAAGATGCTGCAGGATATGGAAGAGCAGAAGATAAATCCCTCCTGCCGGTCCTCCTTTTCCTATTTTTCCATCAATTATTACTGCGGTCTGGATACCCTTGACGGTCTTCTCACCAAGATGGAAATGCTCATGGATTCTGCGGATGATTCCGATTTTTCCCAGGATACCATGTATGGGATGATATCAATTCCCGCCTTTTACTGTCAGTATCTGCAGGAGCATCCGGAAAAGCTCCCCATGCGGACAGAGTATCTTGAAAATCTGTACCGGAGAATCCTGCGCTATGTGGAGACATTTCCCGAATCGGCCGGAAGCGAGAGTCTCTTCTTCTATCTGAGACAGCTGGCCCACACCTTTGTGGAAACCGGGAACAGTATCACCTACGGGGACTTTCTCCAGACACTGATCACTCGCTTCGCACCGGATATTTACGTGCATTCTTATCTGGTGGGGAAGGCAGCCTCCGTGCTTTGCGGAATTATCATGGAGGAGGAGCCCTCCTATTTTGACGATATGGACCATATCCGCAGTATCCGGGATCCTGGGGAAAAACGGCGGAAAACAGAGGAATACGCCATGCAGTGCGGTATCTTTCACGATGTGGGAAAGCTGAATTTTACCAATCTCTATTCCCAGATGGGAAGGCAGTGGTTCGAGGAGGAGTACGAGATGTCCCAGCTCCATACCATCGTGGGCCGGTCCCGGCTGTACGCCAGTCCCTCTACCCGTCTCTATGCCCCGGCGGCCCACGGCCACCATGCCTGGTATGACGGCTCCAGGGGCTATCCAGAATCCTACAGGAGGCTGGAATGTCCTTTCCGGCAGATGGTGGATGTTATAGGGCTTATAGACTTTCTGGAAAGCATGACCAGCACGGAACAGCTCCACCGGGGCCCGAAAAAGACATTTTCCGACGCAGTGGAAGAAGCGGTTTCCCTGGAAGGGAAACGGTTTTCGCCGCTGCTGACGGCAAGGCTTCGCGATAAGGAAGTGGCCCAAAGGCTTGAGCATACCCTTACCGTCTCCCACAGGGAGGCGTACCTCAGGCTCTATGAGAGAGAAGCCCTCCCGCTCACCGGTACAGGGCGTATCCCTGCACCTCCCGGCTAAAGCCGCAATCCGCAAGGAGCTTTGCGGCTTCTTTTGGGTATTCCTTTACCTGTATTCGCTTTTTCTGCGGATAAATTCTGCCTTCCCTGTATTCCTTTACAAATAGCGAAAGAAGCTCCTCCAGACGGTCCTGCTCGAAAATGCGCAGGACGGCTCCCTGCTTTTCAAAAACAGCCCGGGGCCTTCCGCCGCACAGAGCCGCCACCGTTCCCGGCACATTGACAAAGGCTCTGTCCTTTTCATGGGAGAGCAGCTTCCCCCAGGGCTGTGCGGGATCGGCGGCATTTATCCATACGATCTCTCTGCCCGGGTTTGCCAGTGCGGATACGACACCCGCAAAATCCTTCTGCCTGATAAACTGGGCTCCGGAAAATCCCTCCACAAAATAACCTCGTCTCACCTGCCCTGTATATTCCTGAATCCGGAGCACGGACAGCGCCTCCTGGAAGGACAGACCGCAGGCGGAGGCCGTCTCACGGCACAGCACCAGGTATCTGTCAAAGCACCGGTCCAGCTTTTCCTGCAATGCGGGAGCACGGAGCGGTCTTACCAGATCCCACCGGCCGGCCTGAAGGGCTTTCACTCTGGCTCCCACTCTCTGGCGAGCCGCAGATTTCTTTGTCTTCTCCCGTCCCAGCCACTGGCGCACCGGCACAAAGCTGTCCGCACAGACAATCCCCTTCTCCATAAGAGAAAGAAGCGCATCATAGGGAGATTCCCCGCAAAGCACGCTGTTAAGGGCCTGCATAAAGCTTGCGCCCCGCTTAAGGAGCGCCTTTGCAAGGAGCCTTTCCTTCTCCGTAAGCTCCTCCCAGGGCACATCGGGCTCCCCGTCCCAGTCAATCTCATCGCAGCGGTCAAAACAAAGCCTTCCGCCCTCCTTCATGTGCCAGAAATATTCTCCCTGTGAAAGGAACCTGTCCAGAACACTCTCCCTGTAGCCCCTCACCCGGCCGGGCAGCAAAAGCTCCTCCACCGCCTGAGCCGGAATCTCCGCTCCCCCCAGATTGGCTGCCGCCATTCGGATTCCCTCCTCGGCAGGAAGGGAAGGACAGAGCCTGGAGGCAAGGAGCGCCCCGTAGGCGTAGGGCGGACAGGTCTGAATCTCCGCTCTGCGGTTCTGCAGCGTTTTCCTTACGGCCCTCCGATAGAGCTCGGCATGGTGGTAAACAGGCCCGCTGCTGCCGGGTTCTCTCCCATCCGGCTCCTTTCCCGCCACCGCCTCCTTTCGCTCTGCAAGCTCCCTGAGAATACCTTCCGCAGTCTCCGGACTCCATCCGTAACGCCTTGCCACCTGGAGGCTTCCGGCTCCTCCCCGATACCGCAGCATCCGCCGCACAATATCCATGGCCCTTTCCCGGGAAGCCGTCTTTCGCATGGCCGGTTCCTCCGAATCCGCTCCTCCGGCCTCCCAGCTCCCGTAATCCAGCTCCAGGGCAGACTCATACTCCTCTCTCTGCTCCGCAGCAATCCAAAGCCCCTGCTCCAGATAAACAGCCCTTCCCTGGCCCTCCAGGCTCTCCAGCCACTCCACAGGAATATCAAGGTCTCCCGCCGCCAGATCCCCCTCTCTCATAAGCAGGGAATGCAGCTGCTTTTCATCAGCGGGAAGCTTCTCTCTCTCCTGCATCCCTGAAAGCTCCGCTTCCTGCGGATCCACCAGCTCTTCCGCCTTAAGAGCCTCCTCCACCGCCGCATGGATTTTGCCGGGAGTGGGAGAATAATCATACATGACCGCAGCCTCCTGACTCCACTGCAAGGGCAAGGACATGGGGGAAGCGCTGTCCGTATAGATCTCACGCACCAGAATCTGACCGGAGGCAATCTTCTCCAAAAGCTCTCGGACTCCGTCCACATCCCAGAGCTGCTCCATGCACTCCCGCCTGGTCTCCCGAATCAGAGGATGCTCCGTCTCCCTCACCACCTGTTCCAGCATTTCCGCACTTCGAAGCCGCTGCATCCACAGAGGATGCCTGCCGCTTCCCTTGGCCCCCATCATGAGAGCCCTGCCGCAGTTATAGCGGAAGGCCATATTAAACACAGGTGCCGCAGGAAGCAGTGCGGACAGAACGGCCTTGGAGCTTTCCGGGCTGATCTGGCCAAGAAGCCCCTCCGGCAGAGCCCTGTCGCCATAGGCATAGAGCAGGAAGCCGTCCTCCTCGTCCACGCTTCCCACCTCCATGTCCAACTCCCTGCCAGCCGCCTGCGCCGCAAGCAGCGCCAGCGGCCCATTGATTCTCCGTCCGAAAACGGAGTGGATCATAAGCTGGCTGTTTCCGGACTGATCCCGAAAATGTTCCGCAATAATTGTCCTGTCATCAGGCAGGCCTCCCGTCACCGCAATCTGCCGCCTCAGATACTCTGCGGAAAGCTTTGATGCCGCCTCATCCAGCCCCAGGGCCTCAAGCTTCTCCGCAAGCTTTCCGCCATCCTCCGCTTCCTGAAAGCTGCGAAGCATCCTGCCGAAACAGATACCGGTCTCCTTATCACGTCCCTTTATCTCTCCCTTCCAGAAGGGAAGCCTGGCGCCTTCCACCTGAGCCTTCGTCACGGTCACCGTATCTCTCCCGATGTTCACCACCCGCCAGGCAAAGGCTCCCAGAATAAAGCGGTCTCCCTTCCGGGTCTCGTAGACAAATTCCTCATCCGCCTCTCCCACCTTCACTCCCTCCTGGGTCCGCACATCATACAGACCCTTATCGGGAATGGTTCCGCCCGCCCGGATGGCGAGCATCCTGCTGTAGCCGTCGCCCTCCACCGTCTCATGAATCCTGTCATACAGAACCCTGGGGCGCACAGGGATATCTCTTTTGTGCTCATAATCTCCGGCCAGCATTTCCAGCACCGACTTCACCTCCTGCCGGGTTACCCCGGCAAAGGGCCATGCCCTTGGCAAAATCTTCATGACCTCGTCCACCTCATAGCTCTTAAAGGCAGCCATGGATACAAGATGCTGGGCCAGCACGTCGAGACAGCCCCTTGGAGGATTCATTCTCTCCACCTTTCCTTCTCTTGCCAGCTGAGCCGTCATCCCGCACAGCACGCTCTCGGCTGCCGTTCTGGGAAACAGGTACATGACACTGGTGCGTCCGGGATTGTGCCCCGCCCTTCCCAGTCTCTGCATGGTGCTGGAAACGGTCCGGGGACAGCCCACCTGAAGCACCTGGTCCACCTCCCCCACGTCGATTCCCAGCTCCATGGAGGAAGTGGCGCACAAAAGCCGAAGCCTTCCCTCCCGCAGAGCCTGCTCAGTCTGACTCCGCTGCTCTCTCGAAAGGCTTCCGTGATGCACACGGGCAAAATCCTCTCCCCCGATCAGGTTTACATAATATGCCAGCTTTTCCGCATACCGTCTGCCCTCCACAAAGGCGATCACGCTCCGGTTCCCCTGACAGTACCGGTATACCAGCTCGGAAAGCTCCTGCCAGACGGGATCCTTCTTCCGCCTGCGGTTATCCACATAGGAGCCCAGAACCTGAAGCTGCAGACTTTTTCCCATGGGAGGAGCCACGATCTTCACCGGCTCCGGGGCCAGATACCCGGCCGCGTCCTCCAGCGGAAAAATAGTTGCGGAAAGCCCGATCCTCTGCAGATTTTTTCCGCACAGGATATCCAGCCTTGCCAGGGAAAGCATCAGGTGGGCCCCTCTCTTGGTATCAATGAGGGCATGGAGCTCGTCGATGATCACTGCCTTCGCCGTGCACAGCACATTCTGTCCCGTTTTGCTTGTCAGCATCAGATAAAGGGATTCCGGCGTGATAATCAGGATATGGGGTGGCTTTCGGATCATCTGCTGGCGTTCCCTTGGAGGCGTGTCCCCGGTCCGGACCGCAGCCATCACAAGCTCCTGCCCGCCGATTCCCTCAAGGGGCCTTTTCAGATTCTCCCGGATATCCGCCGCCAGCGATTTCAGAGGCGAGACATAGATCAGGTGCAGCTCCCTCTTCAGCACCCCCGCCTTTGCCTGTTCCTTCATTCTGTCCAGAAATACCAGAAAGGCGGAAAGCGTCTTACCGGTTCCGGTAGGAGCCGATACCAGCACATGGCCTCCCTCCGCAATGGCCGGCCAGGCCTCCTGCTGAACCGCAGTCGGCTTCCCCAGATTTTCCTCAAACCATTTTGCCGTACAGCTGTCAAACAATTGTAAGCTATCCCTCATCCTGATCCTTCCTCTTCTCTTTAAGATTCTAAAACTTCAAACAGCATATTCGCTCCTGCAAGTGCGGGATTCTGGTCCCTGCTGGCAGGAAGAATTTCAAAGAGCTCCACAAAATCTTCTTTTCCGCAGCTGTCAGACACAATGGCATCCCTGATCATTCCGAAGTACCTTCTGGCAAATCCTCCTGCCAGAATGATCGTGTCCGGTTTGAATATAATATTCAGATTCCAGACTCCGTTTCTGATGTCCTGCAGGATCTCGTCAAGGAGGCTGGCTGCTTGCGCTTCCCCCGCCCCGGCCCTTTCATACAGCACGTCAAAGTCCTCATATCCGGCTTTTGCTGCCCTGCGGTTTAACGCCTGTCCGGAGCAGAGACTCTCAAAGCATCCCCTGTGTCCGCAGTAGCACTTCTCTCCTCCGGAGGAGACGATCACGTGTCCCATTTCCGGATGAAATCTTCCGCTTCGATGAACCGTCCGGCCATTCCAGAAGGCTGCGCCGATCCCTGTTCCAAACGTAATCATCAAGACTTTTCTTTTTTGCAGCTTTCTCAAAAAGACCTCTCCCATCAGAGCGCCGTTGGCATCATTTTCCATCCGCGCCTCCACGCCGGAGAGGGCCGAAAGATACTCTGCTGCCGGAAAGCCAGCCCAGCCGCCGAGCGTATATGGATTTTCAATCGTTCCCTTCTCCGGATCCACCGGTCCCGCACAGGAAATCCCGATTCCCCGGAGCTCTCCCGCTTCAATTCCAATCCGGCCGCACTGTTCCTTCAAGATCTGCCAGATTTTATCCATGGCCTCGGCGGCGCTGCGTTTCCCGCAGTCCGTAGGAAACGATTTTTCGTCCAGAAGCTCTCCCTGATCATCCACAATTCCCACCTGTATTTTAGTTCCGCCAATGTCCACGGCTCCCGTCAATATCCTTTTCCCCATCTTCCTATTCTCCTTCTGTTTTTTGGCCGCAGTTAAACACTCCTATATGGCGCTTTGCGCTCTCATACACGCCCTGTTCCATGGCTTCGTTCAGCGCAAAATAGTTGTGCGCTCCCTCCGCCCTGATATATTCCTCCACCTTCGCAGTCAGACAGTTGAAGCTTGCCGTGGCGATATTGATTTTCACGATTCCTTTTGAGACGGCAAGACGAAAGTCCTCATCCGTAATACCGCTCCCTCCGTGGAGTACCAGGGGAAGCCCTCCCAGCTTCTGATGAATCGCATCCAGCACATCAAAGGCAAGCCTTGGCGACACAGGATAATTTCCGTGTGCGTTTCCGATCGCAACTGCCAGAGCATCGATTCCCGTCTCCCGGCTGAAGATAAAAGCGTCCTCCGGATCCGTACACCGAATCCCGTGACCGCATCCTCCGTCCTCACTCCCGCCTACCAGACCAAGCTCCGCCTCCACAGTGGCTCCAAAGCTCTTTGCCAGCTCCGCCGCCTCCCGGGTTCTTCTGATATTTTCCTCAAAGGGACAGGCAGAGCCGTCATACATTACCGAGGTAAACCCAAGCTCCAGCGCTCTCCTCATCGTTTCCATGGTAAGCCCGTGATCCAGATGCACCGCCACGTCAACCTTTGCTTCTTTTGCGGCCTGTACCATCATAGGCCCCATCAGATGAAGAGGAGAATGGGCAAGCCTCACCTCGGCAATCTGCAGGATCACCGGCGTATTCATCTCCTCGGCAGCTTTTACCGCCCCCTTTATCATCTCCATATTACCCACGCTGAAAGCCCCCACGCCTCTGCGCTCTTTCTGCGCCTGCTCAAGCAGGGCCTTCATTCCCACTAATGCCATATCCTGCTCCCTCCTCTATTTTTGCGCACCAGGTGCGAAGTCTGTCCGCAATCATCCCGTCCAGCTCGGGGTAAGGCATGAGAATCTCGTTCTCTCTGCGTCCGTCCGGACTTTCCGACGTAAATTCCCAGGAAGGCGTAAACGCATAATTATCACGGATATACCTCTCCACCTTTCTGTTTAGCTCCTCATTGGTAAAAAGCCTGCCCTCGAACATGGGCATGATCAAAAATCCCGCCTCCCCGGCATTTTTTCCGCAGGCCGTATCCCTGTCAATAACCAGCCTGAAATAATCCGGGTGCGGGAAAAAAGCATGTTTCCCCGGCTGCACATACAGAACCGGATGCTTATCCTCAAACTCCAGCACTCCCTCTATCATACTGTTCAGAAATTTACCGTGAAAGCTGCTCTCCACACCCCTTACTTCGCCTTTTTCATCCAGATAGACAAAGCAATGCTCCAGATCATAGAGATGCTGAATATCAAAATCATAGTAAAAAGCGTATTCAATTGCAATTCCGCCCTGCGGTACCTCTATCATACGTCTGCCGGAAGGGCTTTTCCCACTCTCCCGGTAAATGGTATATCCGATTCCCCGCAGCGGAAACGGTTCCATTTTATCATAACGCAGATGCGGTACATATGTCATCGCCAAAATGAGATCTTTTTCAAGTTTCATACATCCTCCCGTTCGGCCTTCTCTCCGAGGCTCTCCGACATATTTTTTTAGGATTCGGGTGTCAAAAGCCCTGGCTGCGCAGTGCGCCCGGCAATTGGCACAAAAAATGTTCGTGTAACTGACTTTTGTGCGATGGAGGTGAGACTCATAAA
>CAJUIO010000066.1 GCA_910586025.1 uncultured Lachnospiraceae bacterium | reverse complement strand
CGTCCACGGTCGTGTTGAGGGCCGCCGCCAGCCTGGGAAGCATCTCGATATCGGGATAGGCAGTATTGTTTTCCCATTTTGACACTGCCTGAAAGGAAATATTCAGGGATTTTGCCAGCTGATTCTGCGTCAGCCCCAGCTCCCTGCGCCGTTTGCTGATCACTTCTCCTGTTTTCAGATTATCCATTTCTGCCGCCTTTCTTTTTTGCCGCATATAAAATTTGTTGGTTACTACCCTTATCTTAGTATGTCCGGAGGGCGGATGCAATAACGCGGGAAGAGAATGGGGGAGGATAATTCGCCCGGCGGTTGAATTCCGGAGAAGGGATTTCCTTGACAAGCAGTTCATTGGGAAGCGTCCTTGCGTATGCGCCGGGTCCTGCCAGCCTTATGCTTTTTACGCCCAGTTGTCGAACACGGTTTTTGTGCCGTACTTATTTTGACAGGGCGGATATCATAAACGAGATTAAAAGTGAAATGGAGGAGCTGGAAGCGGAGAAATCCTGTACGCCGGGGCAGATTGTGGAAAGGCTGGGAGAGCCGAAGGAAATGGCCCGGGCTTGGAGGCATGTTTATTCTGCCCTTTACCGGGATTTTGGGTGCGGCGCTCATGTTCAGCGGTGTGGTCACACCCCTTGCGGGTCTTATCAAGGCGGCGGGCTTTCTGCTGGGCGTGGATGTTCCCGTTGTGGTCTTTCAGATTGGCTCCTTTACAGCGCACCCACTGCTGACCCTGCCTTTGTCTGCGCTTGTGGGTGTCCTGTTTTTTATGGCGGGAAAGGGATTGTGGCGGATTGTGCTCAGTTATATCCGGATGGTGACAAAGGGGAGAGTGAAATTAAACATGATTGGAGAATGAAAACAGGCAAGCTTCTCCGACTATGGAAACGACGGATTCGACTTGCTTGCTTGTCTGATATCAGAGGCAGACAGAGGCGGAATTGCATTTTCCCTGGAACAGGGGCAAGATGGAATCTGGCTGAGGATGGGAACGAACAGGTATAAAAAAATACGAAAAGATTGACATCAGGCATGAAAAGTGATATATTTATCTTAATAAGAGATAAATATATCACTTTTGGCGTTTGTGGAAAACTTCTGGAAAATAACGGGCCGGAAGGATATTCATCCATGCTTCAGAGATTGGTTAAAGTGTCAAAGGAGGGGGTAAGATTGAAAAATAACAAACAAAAAGCATACCTTGTCATTGGAGCCGGAATTCTGACTGTTCTTCTTATGGCGGCTTCCGGTCTGTATGATGTAAAGTACAATGAAGCAAGGCTGGTGGCACCTATGGATTTTTCACAGTACGTATTTCGAGCGGGGGATCTTCCGATGATCGTTTCGCTGATCCTGTTCTATCTCTATTTGGGTTATCTGATCGTGCTGATTATAAGGACTGCATCCCGGAATGCCCGAGAGGCGGCGCAAACTCATACCACGAGAAGAATCAGTCCTAAGTTTGGGCTTTTCGGTTTCTTCGGCTTCTTTGGTTTTCTGGGATTCTGGACCTACAGCACACAGGGTGACATATTCCCTGTTTTTTTCTTCATCTTCTTTGGCTTTTTCGGATTTTTCTATGAGGGAAAGATGTCCCATACCTTTATGGACGAGCGGTTTCGGGAAAATGCGAAAAGGGCCTGGGATTATGCCCTTAGGATTGCCTTTGCCATCATGGTGGCGGCTCTGGTGGTTCTTTGCTACGGGAGAAGGATTTTTGGAAATCAGGAGATTCCCCTGCTTGCGGCGGCTGTCCTTCTGGCGTTAGGCGTGGCGTTTGTGCTGTTCCTTGGCCAGTACCTGCTCTACCGCTATGACAGGGAGGATGTTCCGCTGGAAGAGGAGGATGGGGATGCCTGATTTTGAATGCAGACTGAAAAGGTACCGTCAGACAAAGGGTTTGACACAGGAGCAGCTGGCCCGGCTGGTGGGAGTGAGAAGGGAGACTATTATGCGCCTGGAAAAGGCGCAGTATAACCCTTCGTTGAAGCTGGCAATTGATATTTCAAGGGTCGTGGAGGCACCGATTGAGGAGATATTCATTTTTGATTCCTGCGAGCAATGAGCCAAGCGGTTCTGTATAAAGAACTTATTGGGGAGGTCAGAGAAGATGTGGTTAAGATGGTAAACCATATGGCTGTCCGCATTGAAATCAAAAAGCGGCAAAGCTTTTGTGGATTTTATCTTTTATCCAAGAAGCTCAATGTATAATCAGGAAGGTGATTTGATTCTCCGAATTGACACCCGGAGCCTTATGATGATAAAATGACACAAGCAGGATAAACTTGGTTAGTGTCAGGAGGTTTTTTATGCCTAAGAGAACAGATATACATAAGGTGCTGATTATTGGCTCGGGGCCTATCATCATAGGACAGGCCTGCGAATTTGACTATTCAGGGACTCAGGCCTGTAAGGCTCTGCGCAGGCTGGGCTATGAGATCGTGCTGGTCAATTCCAATCCGGCCACCATCATGACGGACCCGGAGACGGCGGACGTGACTTACATTGAGCCTCTGAATGTGGATAGGCTTACACAGATCATTGCAAAGGAGCGCCCGGACGCATTGCTCCCCAATCTGGGAGGACAGTCTGGGCTGAATCTTTGTGCGGAGCTGAACAAGGCGGGAGTTCTCGAAAAGTATAACGTGCAGGTGATCGGAGTTCAGGTGGATGCCATCGAGCGCGGGGAGGACCGCATTGAGTTTAAGAAAACCATGGATCAGCTTGGAATCGAGATGGCAAGGAGCGAGGTTGCCTACTCTGTGGAGGAGGCTCTCGATATTGCCGGCAGGCTGGGATATCCGGTGGTGCTGCGGCCGGCCTACACCATGGGAGGGGCCGGAGGCGGCCTTGTCTATAATAAGGAAGAGTTAAAGACGGTATGCTCCAGAGGTCTTCAGGCAAGCCTTGTGGGACAGGTTCTGGTGGAGGAATCCATTCTGGGCTGGGAGGAGCTTGAGCTTGAGGTGGTTCGGGATGCGGACAACAATATCATCACTGTCTGCTTTATTGAAAATATCGATCCCCTGGGAGTTCATACCGGGGATTCGTTCTGCTCGGCACCCATGCTCACCATTTCGGAGGAATGCCAGAAAAGGCTCCAGGAGCAGGCCTACAAGATTGTGGAATCCGTGCAGGTGATCGGGGGCACCAATGTTCAGTTTGCCCATGATCCCGTGACGGACCGGATCATTGTCATAGAGATCAATCCGAGAACCTCGCGTTCCTCGGCTCTGGCTTCCAAGGCCACGGGCTTTCCCATCGCACTGGTTTCCGCCATGCTGGCGGCAGGCCTTACCCTTAAGGACATTCCGTGCGGCAAATACGGGACGCTGGATCGATACGTGCCGGACGGCGACTATGTGGTGATCAAATTTGCCCGCTGGGCCTTTGAGAAGTTCAAGGGTGTTGAGGACAAGCTTGGCACCCAGATGAGGGCTGTCGGTGAGGTTATGAGTATCGGAAAGACATACAAGGAGGCCTTTCAGAAAGCTATCCGTTCTCTGGAAACAGGGCGCTACGGTCTGGGCCATGCAGGGGGCTTTGCTTCCCTTTCCAGAAAGGAGCTGTTGCGTATGCTGAATACGCCTTCCAGCGAGCGCCATTTTATCATGTATGAGGCACTGCGGAAGGGAGCCTCCGTGGAGGAAATTTTTGAGCGGACCAAGGTGAAGACCTATTTTATCCAGCAGATGAAGGAGCTGGTGGAGGAAGAGGAGGAGCTCCTTTCCTGTAGGGGAGGGCTGCCGGAGGATGAGAAGCTGATCCGGGCGAAAAAGGACGGCTTTTCCGATAAATATCTGAGCCAGATTTTGGAGATCCCGGAGGAGGAGATCCGGGAGCGCCGCCTTGCGCTTGGCCTTAACGAGGCCTGGGAGGGCGTGCATGTGAGCGGGACAAAGGACAGCGCTTATTATTATTCCACCTACAATGCTCCGGATAAGAATCCCATCCGCACGGATAAGCCAAAGATCATGATCCTGGGCGGAGGACCTAACCGGATCGGACAGGGAATCGAGTTTGACTATTGCTGTGTCCATGCGTCCATGGCCCTGAAGAAGCTTGGCTTTGAGACCATTATCGTAAACTGCAACCCGGAGACGGTTTCCACGGACTACGATACCTCGGACAAGCTCTATTTCGAGCCCCTTACCCTTGAGGATGTGCTGAGTATTTATAATAAGGAAAAGCCTCTTGGCGTGATTGCGCAGTTCGGCGGACAGACGCCTCTCAATCTGGCATCCGAGCTGGAAAAGAACGGGGTAAAGATTCTGGGAACCGCTCCTTCTGTTATTGATCTTGCGGAGGACCGGGATCTGTTCCGTGCCATGATGGAAAAGCTGGAGATCCCGATGCCGGAATCCGGAATGGCGGCAAATGTGGAGGATGCCCTTGCCATTGCGGGGAGGATCGGTTATCCCGTCATGGTTCGTCCCTCCTACGTGCTGGGAGGACGGGGCATGGAAGTGGTCTATGATGACGAGAGCATGAGAGAGTATATGAATGCGGCTGTGGGTGTGACGCCGGATCGTCCGATTCTCATTGACCGTTTTCTGAATCATGCCCTGGAATGCGAGGCGGACGCTATCAGTGACGGCACTCACGCCTTTGTGCCTGCCGTGATGGAGCATATTGAGCTGGCCGGAATCCATTCCGGAGATTCGGCCTGCATCATCCCCTCGGTGCATATTCTGCCGGAGCATGTGGAGACCATCAAGGAATATACCAGAAGGATTGCGGAGGAAATGCATGTGAAGGGGCTTATGAACATGCAGTATGCCATTGAGAACGGGAAGGTGTTTGTGCTGGAGGCAAATCCCAGAGCGTCCAGGACGGTTCCTCTTGTCTCCAAGGTATGCAATATCCGCATGGTGCCCCTTGCCACGGAGATCATCACTTCTGAGATCACGGGACGGCCTTCGCCTGTTCCCGGGCTGAAGGAGCAGACGATTCCCAACTATGGGGTGAAGGAGGCGGTATTCCCCTTCAATATGTTCCAGGAGGTTGACCCGGTTCTGGGACCGGAGATGCGTTCCACCGGCGAGGTGCTGGGCTTGTCCAGATCCTATGGGGAAGCTTATTTCAAGGCGCAGGAGGCTGCCCAGGCCGGTCTTCCCCTTTCCGGAACCGTTCTGATCTCCGTGAACGACAAGGATAAGGACGAGGTGGTGGAGGTGGCGGAGAGCTTTGCCAGGGACGGCTTTAAAATCGTGGCTACCGGCAGGACCTGCGACCTGATTACGGCGGCGGGGATCCCGGCCATGAAGGTGAAAAAGCTCTACGAGGGACGGCCCAACGTGGCGGATATGATCGCCAACGGGGAAATCCAGCTGATCGTAAACACTCCCATTGAAAAATACAGCGCTCACGACGACAGTTATCTTCGCAAGGCGGCCATCAAGGCAAAGGTTTCCTATATTACCACGGTGGCTGCCGCAAGAGTGGCTGCTGAGGGAATTCACTACGTGAAGACTCATGAGGGCAGCGAGCTGAAATCTCTGCAGGAGCTTCACGGAGAGATCGGCCATAAGTAGAGGGGGAACCGAGGGAGAATTATGAAATTTGATTTAAAAAACGACACAAAGAGGATCGTTGTGATCTGTCTTGCCGCAGTGATCATGGCGCTGAACATCAAGACCTTTGTCCGGGCCGGGGACTTGTATCCCGGTGGGGTGACAGGGCTGACTATTCTGATACAGAGGTCTGCGGAGATGTTTCTTCGTATTGAGATCCCCTACACTGTGGTGAACCTCCTGCTCAACGCCATCCCGATCTATATCGGGTTCCGCTATATCGGAAAGAAATTTACCTTGTACTCCTGCCTGGTGATCGTGCTGGGCAGTGTGCTTACCGACCTGCTTCCCGGCTTCGTGATCACCTACGACACGCTGCTGATCAGTATATTCGGGGGCATGATCAACGGGCTGGTGATCAGTCTGTGCCTGATGATGGAGGCCACTACCGGGGGCACGGATTTTATAGCGATCTTTCTTTCGGAAAAGAAGGGGATGGATTCCTTTAACCTGATGCTGGGCGTAAACGCTGTGATCATCGCCATTGCAGGCGTGCTCTTTGGCTGGGACAAGGCGCTTTATTCCATTATTTATCAGTATGCCTCCACCCAGGTGCTGCATATGCTGTATAAGAAATACCAGCAGGTAACGCTGTTTATCGTGACAAACCAGCCAAACGAGGTGTGTGACGAGATTTTCCGGGTCAGCAATCATGGGGCCACGATTCTGGAGGGACAGGGCTCCTTTGAGCACTGTGAGCGGAACGTGGTTTACTCGGTGGTTTCGGGTGCGGAGAGCAAGAAGGTGATCCGGTCGGTTAAGAGCGTGGATCCCAACGCCTTTGTAAACGCCATGAGAACCCAGCAGCTCTCCGGACGATTCTATCAGAAGCCGGCGGAGTAGAGGAGACGGATTATGAACGATGTGGATGAGATTATCGGGATGCTTGACCATCTGACGGACAGCGGTGTCAGCCGCATGAAAATTGAGACCTCCGAAGAACATCCGGAGGGAGACATGAAAAAGACATATCACCACGGCAGATGCGACGTGGGGAGTCCCTTTGCCACGGGGAGGCTGTACGACCTTGGGGAGGAAGGGGAATAAGATTAAAAAATAAAATTTACACCTGTGCGGCTGTGATTCACGGCATGCTTCAGGTGTAAAAATTTGTCAGATTAAATTGTGATCAGGGTCACATACTGTTTTTGGAGGTGTGTGACTATGGATTTTCAAAATTCTTATCTGCCTGCGGGTATGATTCCCACAGGAACCGTGCCGGGAGGAATTGCGGCAATCGGTCTTATGGATGAGCGTATACACAATGAGAACTCCTATCGCGAGAACGCTCATCTGACCGAGGCGCAGAAGGAAGAGCTGATTTTCAAATATAAGGATGCCGAGACCGATTCGGAGAGAGAGCGGATTATGGATTCCGTTCCGCCTGATGAGGACATCAGCGGTCTTTTTGGCGGTCCGAGCATTGGATAGGCTCCGGTAAAACTAAAGGAAATTAACTTTCCTGTGAAAAAAACATGTGCGCACGGATGCATGAGACATTTTACTGCTGCGCAATATGCATCCGGCGCTGCAAAGGAAATTTAGTTAACAAACTGAGAGAATACGGATAGGGGGAGAAGGAGAAGAATGAAGATAGGAGAAATTTTTGAGCAAAAGAAGAAAGAGGGACGGCCGGTGATCTCTTTTGAGATTTTTCCGCCCAAAAAGGAGGAGGCTCTCAAAAACATTGACGAGACTCTGGGGCTCTTGTGTGCGCTTAAGCCGGATTTTATCAGCGTTACCTTCGGGGCCGGCGGCAGCGCCGTGGACAACAAGACCATTGAAATTGCGAAGAAGATCAAAAATAATTATGGAACCACTCCCGTCGTGCATCTGACCTGCCTGCAATATGACAGGGAGGAGATCAGAAGGCTTCTGGATCAGCTGGAGGAGGCGGGAATTGATAACGTTCTGGCCCTTCGGGGGGACGTAAATCCCAATGTTCCCACGAAGCATGATTTCAGGTATGCCAGCGAGCTTGTGGAATTTGTGAAGTCGGAGAAGGATTTCTGTGTAAGCGGCGGCTGCTATCCGGAGACACATCTGGAAGCGCCGGATGCCGTTACGGATATCCGGAATCTGAAAAAGAAGGTGGATGCCGGAGTGGAGCATCTGGTGTCCCAGCTGTTTTTTGACAACGAAAAATTCTACTCCTTTTATGAAAAGACCAGGATAGCCGGAATCAACGTGCCCGTGGAAGCCGGCGTGATGCCCGTGACAAACAGGGCGCAGATCGAGCGGATGGTACATATGTGCGGGGCCAGCCTTCCCCCGAAATTCGAGAGGATACTGCGCAAGTATGAGAACAACAGGGAGGCTCTTTTGGATGCGGGAATCGCATACGCTGTCAATCAGATTGTGGATCTGATTGCACATGATGTGGATGGCGTTCATATTTATACTATGAACAGACCCGCTATCGCAAAGAGAATCTGCGACGGTATTAAAAACCTGATCTGACGGACAGGGATCGTGAAAGATCCCGGCGGGAGGGAAGTATGAGAAAGAAGGCTCTTATTACGGGCGCATCCAGGGGAATCGGCGAGGAGATAGCCGGGATGCTTGCCGGTGAGGGATATGATCTTGTCATTGTCTGTAAAAATTCCGGAGAAAGGCTGACACGGCTCCGGGAGCGGCTGCAGAGAGAATGCGGGATCCGCTGCGAGGCGGCTGTGTGTGATGTGTCGGATTCCGGGCAGGTGGAAATGCTTTTTGAGATAATCGGAGAAGTTGACGTGCTTGTTAATAATGCCGCCGTTTCCTATGTGGGCCTTCTTACGGATATGTCAGTGGAAAAGTGGCGTGAGGTTCTTGATACGAACCTCAGCTCCCTGTTCTATACCTGCAGGGCGGCAGTTCCCGGTATGGTCAAGAAAAAAGCGGGGAAAATAATCAACATATCATCGGTGTGGGGAAGCGCGGGAGCTTCCATGGAGGTTGCCTACAGCGCCTCAAAGGGCGGGGTAAACAGCTTCACGAAGGCTCTTGCAAAGGAGCTTGCCCCCAGCAATATTCAGGTAAATGCGGCGGCCTTCGGGGTGATCGACACACAGATGAATCAGTGCTTTTCCGGGGAGGAGAGAGCAGCGCTTGTGGAGGAGATTCCCGCAGACCGGATGGGAACGGCAGGGGAGGCGGCACAGCTTGTCCGCCAGATACTGCATATGCCGGATTACTTTACGGGGCAGATCGTTACGATGGACGGCGGATGGATTTGACGGGAAAAGATTAAGGAAAGGAAGGGATTGCGATGTTGGATGTTGTGATTATCGGTTCAGGGCCCGCAGGCCTTTGTGCGGCGATTTATGCCAGAAGGGCAGGGCTTAGCGCGGTTACCATAGAAAAGAGCCCCATGAGCGGGGGACAGATCTTGAATACCTACGAGGTGGATAATTACCCGGGACTTCCGGGCAGCAACGGCTTTGATATGGGAATGAAATTCAGAGAGCATGCCGATAAGCTCGGATGTGAGTTTATGACTGCCAGTGTTCTGGAGATCAGGAGGGACTGTGCGCAGGAGGCGGAGCTTCGCGCGGCTTCCATGGAGGAAGGGTGCGGCGGCACCAAAGACAGTTTCGCAGTGGAGACGGACGAAGGCCTGCTGCATGCCAGAGCAGTGGTGGCGGCCACGGGGGCCAGCCATGCAAAGCTGAATATCCCGGGAGAGGAGGCCTTTGCGGGCAGAGGAGTCTCCTACTGTGCCACCTGCGACGGAGCCTTTTTCCGGGGAAAGACCACGGCCGTGATCGGCGGCGGCGACGTGGCGGTGGAGGATGCCATTTTTCTTGCAAGAGCCTGCAGAAAGGTTTATCTGATCCACCGCAGGGATGAGCTGCGGGCCGCCAGAATTCTCCAGGATCAGGTGATGTCCCTTCCCAATGTGGAGATCCTCTGGGATACCGTGGCGGAGGAAATAGCGGGAGAGGAAAGTGTGAAGTCTCTTGCCCTGAAGAACGTAAAGACCGGCGGGAAGAAGAGGCTCGACGTGGACGGTGTTTTTGTGGCGGTGGGAATCGTCCCTGAGAGCGGGCTTTTCCGGACGCTTGCGGACTGTGACGAGAAAGGGTATGTGATTGCGGACGAGGATACGGTTACCTCCCTTCCCGGTTTTTTTGCCGCGGGCGATATAAGGACCAAGAAGCTGCGGCAGATTATCACGGCGGCTGCAGACGGTGCAAACGCCATAACCTCGGTTCAGGAATATTTACTAAATTTCAAACTGAAATCACAGTAAATTTGTATCTGACTTTGTGCAAACCAATTTCCTTCAAATATTGACAGTAATTAAGAAAAGTGTTATATTTATTAACGGATGTAACAAATTTGTAATAATTACGAATGATACAGGAGGAAATTATGCAGAACAAGGGCTTGAGAATAGCGGCATGCTTTATGACATCGGCACTTTTATTTTCCGGCATGAATATAGATGCTTTCGCAATTGAAGGAACGGGGCTTCCCTCTGCGGGAATCGACTTTTTCCTGTCCACTGACGCTACAAGCGTTAAGAGCCTTACGGACGAAGGGACAGCCGGCAAGGAGACGGATGTCGCCGCGACGGATAATGCGGCGGTGAAGGAATCCGGGGAGGAGTATCAGGAGATTAAGGACGAGGAGGTGCCCCTCAGCCAGAGCGGGGAGCTGGAGATTGCGGCGATACCCAAGGACATCGTGATCGAGGAGACCGCCATTGCCTCCATGGATAAGACGGTTCCCCAGAAGGAGCGGGAGCTGGCGGCAAAGAAGGAGGAGGAAGGCTTCAAATCTCTTGTGATCGCAAAGGTTAACGATTATGTGAATATTCGGAGCATTCCCAGTGAAGAGGGAGACGTTCTGGGAAAGCTGTATGATAAATCCGTTGGCGAGTTCGTGGAAGAGGAGAACGGCTGGTACAAGATTATTTCAGGCAATGTGACCGGCTATGTGAAGGGTGAGTACTGTGTGACCGGCGAGAGTGCGGTTTCCCTGGCAAAGGATGTGGGAACCAGGATCGCCACGGTCAATACCACGACACTTTACGTGAGAGAGGAGCCCACCACGGAATCCTCCGTAATCGGAATGGTTCCTATTGAAGACCAGCTTCTGGTCAACGAAGAGCTTGACGGCTGGCTCAAGGTGGATATCGAGGAAGGTAAAGGATATGTTTCCATGGATTATGTCACGCTTTCCACGGAGTTTGTGAAGGCGGAATCCAAGGCAGAGGAGGAAGCGAGACTCGCAAAGGAGGCGGCTGAGAGAAGAGCGGCCCAGGAAGCGGCGGCCAGAGCGGCAGGAAAGTCCTCAAAATCCTCCGGAGGCCAGAATATAACTCCTCCCGTGATTTCGGGAAGCGGCAGCGAGCTTGGCAAATCAGTGGCGAATTTTGCCTGCCAGTTTGTTGGAAATCCGTATGTATACGGCGGTACGTCCCTCACGAACGGTGCGGACTGCTCCGGCTTTGTCATGAGCGTGTATGCGAATTTCGGTGTGAGCCTGCCTCACTCTTCCGCGGCGGACAGGAATGTGGGTACGGCAGTGGGCGGCCTGGAAAACGCCCAGCCCGGCGATATCGTGTGCTACTCGGGCCATGTGGGAATTTATGTGGGCGGCGGCCAGATCGTGCATGCGTCAACGTCAAAGACAGGTATTATCGTATCCAGCGCAAGCTACCGTTCCATTCTTTCCATCAGAAGAATCTTTTAAAAATTTCCGGAGAGGCCAGTCCTCTCCGGTTTTTTTCTGCTGCGCTAAAGCAAAATGTCTGAATTCTTTTTTTATCAAAAAAGTGATTGACAAAACGGTGTTTGTACAGGGTTCACAAATGAATTCTTTGATTTTGGGGAAAAAGGAAATATCCGGAAGAAAGCGGCGCAGAAGTTATCCACATAACAAAACGGCGTGAAATTGGTGTTTTTGATTTATACACGGAGTTATCCACATTATCCACGGTGTAAATCCGGAACAGGCGTTTTGTGAAGTTGTGATAAATGTGAAAGTTATGGGGAAAAAAGTCGAAAGAGAAAGATAGTGAAATTGTGCGAAAATAATAGACATTTCAAAACAAAATCATTGATTTGTTGAAAAACAACCTCCACATGTGGTATACTGATTCCATAATAATCCATAGAAAGGATGATGAGTATGAAGTTTATCATTTTAGGCAAAAACATTGAGGTCACACCGGGACTTCGCAGCGCGGTAGAGGAAAAGATCGGCAAGCTGGAAAGATACTTTAACCCTCAGACGGAAGTGCATGTTACCTTGAGTGTGGAAAAGGAAAGACAGAAGATAGAAGTGACGATTCCGGTAAAGGGAAATATCATCCGTTCTGAGCAGGTGAGCAACGACATGTATGTTTCCATTGATCTGGTTGAGGAAGTCATCGAGAGACAGTTAAAGAAATATAAAAACAAAATCATTGCGCAGAAGCAGTCCGCAAGCTTTTTCAAGCAGGACTTTATTGAAAAGGAATATATGGATGAGGAAGAGATCCGGATCATCCGTACCAAGAAGTTTGACATCAAGCCCATGTATCCGGAGGATGCCTGCATCCAGATGGAGCTTTTGGGACACAGCTTCTTCGTGTTCTGTAATGCGGAGACCGATCAGGTGAATGTGGTCTACAAGAGAAAGGGAAACACCTACGGGCTGATTGAGCCGGAATACTAAAACAGAGATTTTAATCGCAGCAAAAAGATGTGCGGCGCGCCGCACATCTTTTTGCCTGACAGGAGAGTGTCCGCTCCAAAGACGGGCGGGCAGGGAGATAAGATGGTCTTTTTTCATGTGGCGGCCTTTGCCGTTCTTGTTCTATTCATTTCCTATAAATCAGGGGAAGAGCTGGTGGATGCGATTCCTGTGGGAGTCTGTATCCTGACGCTTATTCTGTACGGCCTTTCCTTTGTGAACGGCCTTTCCTGGTCGGATTATATGGCAGCCGCTGGCTGTCTTTTTGCGGTGCTTCTTCTGGTAAGAAACGCAGAGCGCAGAGCGGGAATTCTCCGTCACTGTGCCGGGGAAATGAAAAAGCCCGGAACCATTCTTGCCGTTTTGATCCTCGCGGCGGTTCCGCTTCTTACCCTAGGCAAGGTGGTAACCTGGTGGGACGATTACAATTTCTGGGCGACGGATGTGAAGTCCATCTTTTATCTTGACGGCTTTGCGGGCAGATACCGGAATGTGGCACCGGAATTCGGAGATTATCCTCCGGGAACTCAGATGATGAAGTGGTGGTTTGTCCACTTTCATCCGGAGGAGTTTCGGGAGGGACTGATGTTTGCGGGCTACTACTTCATGAATCTCTCTTTCCTGGTTCCGCTTTTCCGTTTTGTGAAGAAGAAAAATATAGCATTGATGGCTGCGGCTGCCGCAGCCCTGTGGCTTTTTCCCACCTGTGTGGAGGTGTTCGGGTGCGACGGCTGTTGTGCGGATCTGACCATGGCGGTTATTTACGGCGCATTCCTCTGCGCCGTGGTGGACAGGAAGCATGGGCGGCTGTTCTATTACGGACGGCAGATTTTGTTTTTGATGGTGCTTATGCTCTGCAAGAACACGGCTTTCCTGTGGGCGGGCTTTGGAATTCTCTTTGCAATCGGGCATCATGTGTTTCTTGTGAGAAGGGAGGAAAAGACCAGGGCGGACGGCTGGTGTCTTTTTCTGGAAGCGGTTTTTCCGGCGCTGACAGAGGTCTCCTGGCTGCTCTTTTGCGTGCTGAACCGGCGGGTTGCAAAGCTCACCGGCACGGCGCTCCACATGGCGGCGGGGAGCATTCAGATACCGGATGTCACAAAGGAGCTGGTGGACGCTTTCCTTACGGCCTTCGTCCGGTATCCTCTTCACAGGTGGAGCACGCCGGCCGTGGATCTCAGTCCTCTTGCGCTGTATCTTCTGATCCCTCTTTTCGTATTTATCCTGGTAAAAAGGGAAAAAATAGACAGAAGACAGGGCTGGTATCTCGGGATTTTTTCGGCGGTCAGCGGAGCCTGCTTTTACGGGATCAATCTGGTCAGCCACCTCACGATCTTTGCCGCGGAAACCCAGTATCTGGAACCCTTTGCCATGGTCTCCTCCATTGAGCGGTATGGCGCTCCCTTTACCATCGGAAGTCTGTACCTGACAGCCCATCTGTCCATGAGCAGGGCGGGAAAAGGCCGGGAGAAGGGTGCAGGGAGGTATCCCTTTGGGGAGACGGCTCCTTTGCTTATTTGTCTTGCGTTTGTTTTTTTGACTGCGGATTACCAGAGCGCCTTTCGGGCTCTTTTGGGTTACAGGACCACGGTTTCCCAAAGCCTTGAGGAGAGGGCGGAGATTGTGGATGACGCCGCGGAGGATTTCCTTGAGAGGACGGGAGCCGGCGAGCATGGAAAAAGCGCCAGGGTTCTGTATCTTCGGGATATTTCCGACGTGAGCTGGGTGCGGAATACCTATATCAGCTTCGAGGCGTCTCCCATATCCGTAATGTACGCAAATGTGGATGCCGCCCTGGCGGGGCCGGAGGAGATACTCCAAATCCTGCATGATTCTCATGCGGAGTATCTGTATGCGGACAAGATTGTAAACGGAGATGAAATGCTGGAAGCGCTTACTGCGGGGGACGGCTTTGAGTACGGCTGTCTCTACCGTCTCGCACAGGAGGCGGGGAGCGCGCAGCTTGTAAAGGTTGAGGGATATGACGGTTGATTTGGACAAAAACAAGAGAAGAATAGAACAGCTGAGACGGGAAGCGGCGGCCTTCGAGGTTCCGGTCATCATTCCGGCCTACGAGCCCGACGAGAAGCTGCCAAGGCTCCTTGCGTCTCTTCGGGAGTGCGGCTTTTCCCATCTGATTCTGGTGGATGACGGAAGCGGGGAGAAATACCGGCATTTTTTTGAGCAGGCAAAGAGGGAGTTCGGCTGTCATGTCCTGTATCATGCGGTAAACCAGGGAAAGGGAAGGGCGCTCAAGACGGCCTTCAACTATGCGCTCCACAGATATCCGGATGCGGCCGGATGCGTCACTGCGGATTCTGACGGCCAGCACAGCCCGGAGTGCATCTTATCCTGCGGGGAGGCGCTGCTTGCCAATCCCGGTTCCCTGGTTCTTGGCTGCCGGTGCTTTGACAGGGAGGACGTGCCCGCAAGGAGCGAATTCGGAAATAAGTGTACCAGAGTGGTGATGAAGTATGTGGCGGGGATTTCCGTCTCCGATACCCAGACAGGGCTCCGGGGCATTCCGGCCTCCTTTATGCGGGAGCTTCTGCTGGTAAAGGGAGAACGTTTTGAATTCGAGACCAATATGCTGATGGAGACCAAGGCCAGAAGGATTCCCATTGTGGAGGTCCCCATCAAAACCATTTATATTGAGGAGAATAAGACCAGCCATTTTAACCCCGTTAAGGACTCTGTAAGAATTTATATGATATTCGGCAAATTCCTGTTTTCCTCGCTCTCGTCCAGCGTGGTGGACCTGGCGCTTTTTTCGGTTTTCTGCTACCTGTTTAAGGAAAGCCGGCAGGGAAGCGTCACATATATCACGGTATCCACGGTTCTTGCCAGAATTCTGTCCGCCGTCTACAATTATTCGCTGAATTACAAGGTGGTGTTCCAGAGCCGCAGCTCCGTGAGGGCCACGGGAGTGAGGTATTTCCTGCTTGCCGCGGTCCAGATGTCACTCAGCGCTTTTCTCGTGGGAAGGCTTTACCCTCTCTTTGGAGGTGCCGAGGTGATCGTGAAAATGCCGGTGGATATTCTGCTGTTCTTTTTAAGCTTTTTCATCCAGCGGGAATTCGTCTATACGGACCGCGGAGCCTGATGGCGCTGCAAAAAAGCCGGAATCACTGTGCGTTCCGAAACGCCTCTGCGGCGGGATCCTTCATCTGATAGGTTCGGAACCATTCCTTGGTCTCCTGGTTTTTTTCCGTCAGGGACCGGTTTTTTGAGAGAAATTTCGTGAGTGCGTAGCAGTCAATCCAGATCTCGTTGTTTCCCTCCTTCTGCGATTCGTCAAAGATCAGCTGAAGGCCGAAATGGAGATGGACGGTCTCGATGTTGTTGGTGTTTTCCTTGGTGCTGTACCCGGTATGCCCCATATAGCCGATCACATCCCCGGCGGTCACCACGCTTCCCTCCTTTAGATCCAGGGCGTAGGGGAAATTCTGGCGCAGATGGGCGTAATAGTAGTACCGCTTTCTGTCAAAGCTGCGGATGCCGATGCGCCAGCCTCCGTACTGGTTCCAGCCAAGCGCCTCCACGTAACCGGATTCGGTTGCGATAATGGGTGTGCCGATCTGAATAAAAAACAGAGCCTGCGCGTCAGAAAGTGATACGCAGGCTTTCGCCGTCAAGGACGCAGCTTTTCACGGTTTTTCTTACCAGCTCGTTTTTCCCGGAGTAATCTATATCGTCAAAATTATCAAGCAGATAGCAGATATTGTCATATGTCTGCTTCTCCAGCTCTTCGGCCGTCCTGGTTTCCGCCTCCCTCAGGAGGACAGCCCGAAGTTCGCTTTCCAGCTTCTGTTTTTTCTGATCCAGTTCGGAAATCTGCCTGATGATATATCCGGCGGCCGCCGTCTCCATTGCCTGGGACAGGGCGGAGGTAAGATTGTCGATGGAGGACTGCAGCTTTCTGATGGAGGAACGAAGGTCGTCAGATCCCTGGACGTGGATGTTCGGATCCTTTTTCAATTTCAGTATATCCGGATTCAGCTTTATCTCACTGAGCTGTTTGACAAAGCAGCAGTCAATGGTCTCTATGCGGACATTCTTGGAATCGCAGTATTGTTTCCCCTTCCGTGACATGTCGGTACAGGAATAGTAAGAAAAGCGTCTGCCTTTTTGCATGTAGGTGCGGATATCCATGCGGGCCCCGCAGCGGCATTTGAGAACGCCCTTCAGAAGGCCGACTTCATGCTTTTGCGCACGGAACATCTTATTGAGGCCCAGGCGCTTCTGGGCGGCGATCCATTCACAGGCCGGTATCACGGGTTCATGAACACCGACGGCTATACTCCAGCTTGCCGTATCGCACTTTTTCTGTGAGCTTTTCCCCGTTTTGGTCTTGCCGTACCCGATCAGCCCCCTGGTGCCGTCAAAGAGTGCGGGATCAGGGAGAGCGCATCCCAAATCCTTGAAATAGTAATAGGCCTCCATGCTGTTCTGGCAATACACCGGATTCGTGATAATATTGTAAATCTGCGACGTGTTTAAAAATTTTCCGGTCTGGCTGGTGATCCCGTGGTCTCTGCAGTATCGCTCTATCCTGGTGATGGGATATCCGTCCAAAATAAGCCGATAGAGGAGCTTAGGCCTCCATATGGTGGATTTGTCGACAAGCAGGTAAGAATGCTCCTTGTCGCCCGCCTGGCGGCGTTCAGACACCATTCCGCTGGGCAGCTTCCCGCCGGTCCACTTGCCGGAAGCCCCGAGGGCCTGCATGTTGTCCGTGACACGCTCCGAGGTGTTCTCACGTTCCAGCTGGGCGAAAGCGGCGAGAATGTACATCACGGTGCGTCCCATGGGCGTGGTTGTGTCAAAGGATTCCTTGACGGAGACAAAAGAGACATCATGCTGCTGAAAGATTTCATACATGGCGGAAAATTCCTGCACGTTCCGGCTGATCCGGTCCAGTTTATACACCATGACGACATCAAGGCGGCCGGCTTTCACATCCTTCATCAGCTCCTGGAAGCTTGGACGGTTGGTGTTTTTTCCGGAAAAGCCTTCGTCCTGGTCGTAAACCCTGAATTCGATCTCCTGGTCCTTGTAAATAATGTGCGCATAGTCCTGGCAGAGCCGGACCTGAACCTGCACGGAATCGCTGTTGTCCCTGTATACAGATTTCCTTGGATAAATACCGATCGTGATCATGGCACCCTCCCTGTATATTTTACTGACAGAAGGGCATAAAAATGCCCGGTGGCTTGATTTTGCACCGGGAAAATGCTATAATCACACTTGCTTAGGGTGGATCATATCGTTTTCCCGGTATGGTTCCGGATCGCTCCGGTGCTGGTAACACCGGGGCGATTTTCCTGTTTGACAGATTTCTGAATATTGGTTATAATATGCTTAACAAGACAGCCGATAAGGAAGGTCAAGGCTTCCCGTTCCGGCAAAATGAAGCGTTAAGTAGAGCTGCTTATCTTACCAGGACAGAGCGGCTCTACTTATTTTTCAGATTCAGAATAGCGACAATCAAAAGACCTACGGTCATGATCACCATGAATTCCTCATATGTACTCATAAGCGTCCCCCCTTTCCGCAAGACTCGGAACGGGAGCATAGCCGCCCTACCGGCTGCCCGGTTAAGCATATTAGGTTGTCATGGTGCGCAGAATTCAGCGGATGTTTTATAGCGCCTATTGCAATGCTGTAATGAAATTGATATAATTTATGCGTTACCGCCCCTAGACTGGTACGGAAAGGGGGTGTACTGCTGTGGATATATTTGCTTCGTTTTTGGTCGCTGTTACGGCTGGTGTAGCTTGCCACTACATCATCAAATGGTTAGACAGTGACGAATAGTCGGTAACTAGCCTATGGCGCTAAGCCTTGCCATTGCCAAAATTGGGAATAGAAAAGCCCCGGTGCTGAACTCACCGGGGCTTTTTGCTGTCGTACTGCTTGGAGTACTTCGCTTCGTTTTTGCCTATTGGCATTATAGCATATGCAAATTTGGTTTGCAATATGTGTTCCCCGGAATATTTTGTTTTATATCAGTTTTCATTAGATTTGTATTAAAACGCCTTAGCGGTTTAACCTAAGATTTTCGTCTCAATTCCACCACTTTACCAATAACCCTGGTAAACTGTGAAACTAGTTTTTGGTGTTCACGAACCGTCGATCAGCTCCGCCCGCTGGCCTTCCGGTAGGGCGTAAATGTCTTCAATGGAGTAGGTTCTTTTCGGATACGGTTCCATGGCGAGCTCCTTTCGGGGGTTGGGCGTAGAGGGCGGATTTAGGTTATGAATAATATAATCAAAGATTTTATAAATTGAATAAATCCAAATCCAGCTAGTAATCCGGTAATAAATCGCTTTATATTGTTAGATAAGTAATTAGTGAAGAGTTGTAAACTACCATCTACTGCCATAGGTAATAATAGTGTCAAGGACAATACCATTCCTAGATCAGTAAAAATTATAGTGTAAATCGCCGAAATTATATATCCGACAATAATTCCAGTACATCTTGCACACACGGGAAATTGATAACCGGATATAAAAAAGCTTCTTTCTGGAATCTGGTGGCATCCCCAATACTTAGAACACCAGTCCATAATTTTTATCCAATGTTCAGTTTTTCTATTCATTACATTTTGAATTTATTACCGCAAGATTGGCAGACCCAATAATGGTCCGTTTTAGTTTTTCCAGTTCCGCATAAGCCTAATAGTCCGCAGCAACATAATTTCCAAAAACTTGCTCCTTTTCCGTGTGTATCAGAAATAGCTTGTAAATTGGATGAGCCACATTTAGGGCATTTTACACTTGCGCCATTATTCATATTTACATTGATAGGCTGCGGGGTATCCTGTTTAAGTGTAACGCCGCAATGAGGACAAGTAGCGGCTTGGTCTGAAATCTCTTTCCCACATTCTGGGCAGTTAATAAGTGCCATAATTTTTTCCTCTTTTCTTTAGATTTATTAAAACGCCAATGGCGGTTTAACCATTAATCACATTAGTTCAAGCACTGCAATGTTAGGCTCAAAAAAAATCACATAATTGTCAACAATTGCATATTTCCCATATTTACTTTTATAGTGGCTTATAGCGTCTTTTAAAAAATCTTCTGGAATATCAAGGTGCTCTGCAGTTTCAGAAAGGCTTGCACAGTGGTTTTTATATGCATCCACAATACCCATAAGTCCTATGAGTTTGTTATATGCATAAATTCTACCGTGTAGTTCCTGCTTTCTGTTAGAGACGGATGACTGGTCCAATATATTTCCTGATCCAGTATAATCAATGTCATTCAGTTAAGCCATTCTCAATTAATTCTACAGCGGTTCTTAATTTCAGGAACCGCTATCCTTATGTTACACAAAACTTAAAAAATATTACATTTCCCATAATCCCGGACTCATAAGAGTAAAGTTCATTTCGCTTCCTTTTATCTGACTCCCCATATAACTTTCAATAAATTCAAAGTATCCATTTGCCCCGAACCTCTTCTCCCATGTATCAATGGAATCCTTGACTCTTAATAGACACATAACCGGAAGTTTGTAATAGTTTTTCAGCATTTCCCGCAACAGCTCTTCTGTTTTTTCCTGCTGTTTTAAAAGTTCCATTACTTCCGCATTCGTATATTGAAATGCTATACTAAAGTTGTAACGGGAGTGGCTAATGGGATATAATCAAAA
>CAJUIO010000065.1:4474-20507 GCA_910586025.1 uncultured Lachnospiraceae bacterium | reverse complement strand
TATCTAAAGTATTCATAAGCAGGCACTCTCCTTGGTTTTTAAATCATTATGAGTGCCTGCTTGTGAATTGTCTATCCGGTATGATATGCCCCCTCCCACGCATCTCTGAGTTTTTTCAGGGCTCTGTGCTTTAACTGGTTGACGGCCTGTCTGGATTTATGAGAAAGTCTGGCGATCTCCGCCGTCGTATATCCCTCCACAAAGATCTGATGGATCACATGCTGCTCCCTCTGGTTCAGCAGATTTCCGGTGTTAAATTCAAGGAAAAGCGATGCCGTATCTTCCCTGGCGCAGCTTGCCTGAACATAGTACGCCTGTTCTTCGGTCAGAACCGAGAGAGGTATTTCTTTTTGGCGGTTTATGGATTCGGCTATCTTTTTATCGTGGAAATGCCTGACCGACACGTTTATGTATGCGGTAATGACTCCGTCCTCCGTGCAGGAGAGCTTGTCAAGCCGGAGGCTCTTTATCAGCTCTATGAAAAAGAGCGTCATTTCCTCATAAGAATCCTCATAGTTCAGCTTTCTTGAATATTTTCTGAGCAGGGGGACGAATTGCTCAATAAGCTTCAACATTGCTTCCTTATCGTTCTCCTGGGCCTTTTCGACTAGATCACGCAGCATATTTTTTCCTCCTTTTTTCAAGGAGGAAAAAAGTGTCAAAATGTAAATCTGTGGAAATCCCTCTTGTGTATATCCCGGATTCGACAGAAAAAGACACGGAAAAAATCAGGTTTGTTTCAAAAATGCTGGATTCGCTCAGAATGGGGGCTCTTATTGCGTTTGGTGATTGTGTAATGACTGACTTTCATCTATGGTGGAGCGCTGCATAGCGGCGCATGAATGTTTAGAATAAAATAGTTTTATATTAGTTCTAGAAAGTCCTGGGTTAGTTCTAGAATTTAGTCATAGAGTGATGAAAGGCGGATATGTCAATATGATTTATACAGATGCGCAGCTGAAAGAAAAAATTGCAGTACTGATAGATTCTTTTGAAAATGAGGTGGTTGAATTCAAAGAAGCCAGAAGTAATTTTTCGTTCAATGACATGGGGAAATATTTTTCCGCTCTGAGTAATGAAGCAAATATGCGTGGTTTGTCGGAGGCATGGCTGATTTTTGGGATATCAGACAGTAAAGAGTTTGTGGGAACGAATCGGTATGCGAAGTGGTACTTGATTTGAAGGCAATTCAAATCATAGCAACGGTTCAGCATGCGTTTTTTTGTAGATGTGGCAGCTCCGGATGTGTTTGTCTGCATGAATAATTATCATGTGCGATTGATTGCCCCGGCACAGATGTCGGATGAAGAAATAAGGAATGGCTTGAGATTGTGCCATAGAAAATTTTTCGGGCTTGGTGGAGTTCATCACAGAGGGTGGTGAACTTCTTTTTTGATGCGGAAAAAATCAGGTTTGTCTCGAAAAATACAGGATTCGCCATAATGAGACAGGAAATTGCCGGGTATGTGTTACAATGAGACCCACAGGCAGGTGAAAGCCGCCTTTGGGCGGTAGAATGAGAGGGGAAATGAAAAAGAAACAAGACGAATTCTTTACTGGGATCTACAATGAGACATATAATGACCTCGGCAAATTCGTGAGCAGAAGAACCAGAAATCCCGGTATGTCTGAAATATTCTGCAGGAAGTGTATCTGGAGGCGTTCCGCCACCTTGATGATCTGAAAACGCATGAAAATCCGGTTGGCTGGATCTATAAGACGGCATATAACAAAATTAAGAAAATGAACAGTATCTATAACAGGCATGCTTTTTATGAGACCAGTCTGGAAGAAGGAGTGGATCAGGAGGTTTGGGATCACGGCGAGCTTGTGGAGCTGGAAGAATACCGGACGGCGCTGAGGGAAGATGAATACGAGATCCTGATTAAGAAATATGTGGAGGGCTACTCCCATAAGGATCTGGCACAAGTAAGCGGCAGTAGCGTGGCGGGAAGCAAGATGAAGCTTTCCCGTATTATAAATAAATTGAAAAAAATATGCCGGATCGTGTTACTTTTTGTGAGATTTTAGGAATTGACTGATAAGGAGGATTTTATGGAGTCGGATACGAAAGCTCCCAAATATACAGACAGGGCAGGTGATGACCAGGACTTAAGGGAAGAACTGAACAGGGCGATCGATAGAGAGCTGGAAAAACCGCCGGAGAAGATAGACCATGCCAAAATAGATTCCATGATTGGGCTGCTGGATCAGATGGATGGCCGGGGAAATGAAAAGATCATGGAAAGAGACGAATTTGCCAGAAAATACCTTAACGGATATGTGAATCCTCCAAAGGGTTCGCCTCTTGGAAGAGTGAGGGCTGCAGTGGTATTGGCGGCAGCGGTGCTCTTTCTGGGAGTCTGCAATTTTATTTCGGTCAGGGCGACGAGCAAAGGTATTTTTACCAATCTGAAGGAGAAGGTCTATATTGTGTATTTTGATGTCTTGAAGAACAAGGACCGGGAGAAGCCAAGCCGTGACAGGGCGGAGGAGTTTCAGGAGATCGTGGATATGGAGGAAAACATCTGTGAATCCTGGGAGGCGGCACAGAATGCGGTAGGAACGGGGTTTAAGATACCGCAGTACGTTCCGGAGGGAATGACTCTTCAAAAAATCCATATACAGCAATCGGGTGAAAGTGATCTGGGGATATCTGCTCAGTATCTGGATGGAACATATAGTTTAAGATTGTTGATCCGTACAATCAGTGAGGATGGCAAATGGCTGTCGGCAACCGACGGGCTGGAATATCCTCCGGATAAAAAAGAAATCAATGCGCTTGAGATCTCGTTTTTCCACAGCGATGATGCGATACACGCCATGTTTCAGGATGGGGATTATATGTATATGATAGAGACAAATATGGAACAGGAAATACTGGAAAAAGTGATAGCGGAAATGAGGTAAAATGAAATGAAAATAAAAAGAATGATAAGCTGTTTTTGTGCGGCGCTTATGCTGTTGATGCCGCTTAAGGCCTTTGCAGTGGAAACAGAGGTGACGGGACAGGAGGCGGAAGCTCAGGCTCCTGAGATACAGTTTTTAACGCCCGAGGAGGCGGAGGAGCTATATCATCAGATCTTTGGAAATGAGGGGATTTCCCTGCATTCCGACCTGGGCACCTGCGATGTGGGGATATCCAGTCAGGATGGAAAGCTTCTGGTGGTTTATTCCACGGCCTGCCGGGGGATTGCGAGCAAGATAGGTGTGAGAAACTTTACTCTTCAACAGAAAAACGGTCTTTTCTGGAAGGACATTGTGATCAGAAGTGATTATTCGGAAAACACGGATGCCTTTTTTGGAGGGTTTACCATGTCCAATCCGGAGGATGGGAAGAAATATCGGGCACACTGTGTTCACTACGCAATTAAGAACGGGGAGGAATTGTCGCTGTATACGGAGACAGAGGCGTACACGTTCAGGAAATAAAAACAGGCTTATAGATACAGGAAGCAGAGCCGCCGTTTTGTTGTGAAAAACAAAACGGCGGCTCTGTTTACTTTTTGCCCTCAATTCCTTCTTTATCAATTAAGAGGCAGGGCCTTGAAAAGAAAGAAGGTGAAATGTATGGAAGAAACAGAAGTTGCGGTAAAGCTGGAAGCGCATGAGCATGAGGTGGGTTCGCTGAAGCATCGTGTCACGGATCTGGAAGCCCAGGGCGGAGCGATCCACGAGCTTGCCATATCGGTAAACCGGATGGCAGTGAGTATAGAGAGCATGATGAAGGAGCTGAACCGGCAGGGAGAGCATCTGGAGGTTCTGGAAAAGGTACCGGGGGAGACGAGTAAGCTGATCAAATCGGCAATCGTGACCGCTCTTGTGGGCGGCGTGATCGGTTCCGCTACCACGGCTCTTCTTACATTATTATAGGAAGAATGGGAGGACAAAGACATGATGAGCAGAAGAACAAAAGACTGGTTAAAGGCGGCGGGAATAAGGGCGGTCAAAACCATGGCGCAGACGGCGGTGGCGGCCATAGGAACGGCCGCCGCTCTGGGAGAGGTGGACTGGACGATTGCGATATCGTCCGCAATACTGGCAGGCGTGCTCTCCCTGCTGACATCGGCTGCAGGACTGCCGGAGCTGAAAGGAGAGTGAGGAAATGGTAATAGGGATTAACTGCGGTCATACCATTGAGGGCGCAGGCTGCGGAGCCCGGGGATTGATCGGGGAATCGGTTCATACAAGGCTCGTGGGTTATGCGCTTGCCGCAAGGCTTCGCAAGGCCGGAATGGAGGTGGTGGACTGCACGATTGATAAGGCAAAGACACAAAAGGAATATCTTGCCGGAGTGACGACGCTTGCCAACAGCGAAAATCTGGACTGGTTTATCAGCATTCACTTTAACGCCTCGCCGTCTCATGCGGGACGGGGCGTTGAGATCTATACTTATGAGGGACGGCAATATCCGCAGGCGCTCTGTATATGCAGGAGAATGGAAGCTCTCGGGTTTCCAGACAGAGGGGTAAAAGCGGGAACCGGCCTCTACGTGATCCGAAATACCAGGGCAAAGGCAATGCTGATTGAAGTATGTTTTTGCGATAATCAAGCGGACGTGGATCTGTATGAGCGGATCGGGGGTGCGGATACCGTGGCCCAGGCTATAAGCGGCGGATTCCTGGAGCAGCTTGCGGCCTGCGGTACCTTGAGCAAGCGGCAGGGCCGGGAGGAATTCATTGAATCTGTGGGAGAGATTGCAAGGAGAGACTGGGAGCGCAGAAGAATCATGCTTCCCTCAGTGGTGGTTGCCCAGGCCATGAAAGAGTCGGCCTGCGGCACGTCGGAGCTGGCCCGGAATGCAAACGCACTCTTTGGAATAAAGGAAAACGGCTGGCCCGGAAGGATTTATGTGAAGGATGCCGTGGAACAGAGACCGGATGGCAGCTACATAACGGTACCCGGGACAAGATGGAGGGCCTATGACAGCTTTGAAGAATCTGTCATTGACCACAACGATTACATTGCGACAAGAAGCCTGGACGGGGGAAAGACGCTTCGTTATGCTCCCATAATCGGATGCGGGGAATACGTGCTCGTCTGCCAGTATCTGCAGTCCTGCGGCTATGCCACTTCTCATGGCTATGCGGATTCCCTGGTCCGGGACTACATAGAGGCGCATGGCCTGACCAGATTTGACGGGAAATGCGGTTGAAAAGCCGTCTGCTTTATGATAACTTGTTAATATATCAGAAAGGCGGGCAGACAGATGAGTAAAAAGCTTCCGATTGGAATTGACGGGTTTGAGAAGATCAGAACCAATGATTTTTACTATGTTGACAAAACGCAGTTCATTGCGGAGCTTCTGCGTAACTGGGGAGAAGTGAATCTTTTTACCCGTCCGAGACGGTTTGGAAAATCCCTGAACATGAGCATGTTGAAATCATTTTTTGAGATTGGCGGTGACAAGACTCTGTTTGAGGGATTGAAAATCTTACAGGAAAAAGAGCTGTGTGAAAAATACATGGGGCAATTTCCGGTGATATCCATAACCCTTAAGGGTGTGAGCGGTTCTGATTTTGTATCTGCAAGCGCCGCTATGAGGAACGTGATTGGAAAAGAGGCGCTGCGTTTTCAGTTTCTTCTGGAAAGTGACCGGCTTACGGAAAAGGAAACAGAGCTGTATGCGCAGCTGATAGAAGTGGGCGATGAGCACAGAGCAATTTTTTCCATGTCGGATGCGGCGCTTGAGGACAGTATTCAGACCCTTTCCCGGCTGTTATCAAAGCACTACGGACAGAAGACCATACTGCTTATCGACGAATATGATGTCCCGCTGGATAAGGCGTTTCGGGCGGGCTATTATGATGAGATGACAGAGCTCATCCGGAATCTTCTGGGCAATGCCCTGAAGACAAACGACAGCCTGCAGTTTGCAGTTCTGACCGGATGCCTGAGGATTTCCAAGGAAAGTATTTTTACCGGGCTGAACAACCTGAATGTGATGACCGTGTCTGACCCATATTTCTGTGACGGCTTTGGATTTACTGACGAAGAGGTCAGGGAGCTGCTGCGGTATTACGAACTGGAAGATGCCTATGAGACGGTGCGGGACTGGTATGACGGGTATCGGTTTGGGAATGTGTCCATTTACTGTCCCTGGGATGTGATCAAGTATGTGCAGATCCGGCTGCGGGATAAAGGAGCCGAGCCGGAAAATTACTGGGCAAATACCAGTGGCAATAACATAGTGAGACGGTTTATTGATAAGGCAGATTTGATGACAAAGGGCGATATCGAGCGGCTCCTGTCCGGCGGGACGATCTGTAAGCCCATAAAGCAGGAATTGACGTACAGAGAGCTTGACAGCTCTGTTGATAATCTCTGGAGCGTGCTCTTCGCCACCGGTTATCTGACACAGAGAGGTCCCTCGCATGGCAGACAGGTGCAGCTTGCCATACCTAACAGAGAAGTGGAAGAGCTGTTTGCCGATCTGGTGGAGGATTGGTTTAAGGAGACATCCAGGTCGGATCTGTCGAGAATTGAGAGGTTCTGCACGGCATTTCCAAATGGCGATGCGGTGCTGATTCAGGAAATGCTGCGGGATTATCTATGGGATTCCATCAGCGTGCGGGACACGGCGGTGAGGATGGACAGGAAAGAAAACTTTTACCATGGCATGGTATTGGGGCTTTTGCAGAGCCGGGGAGACTGGCTGGTTTTGTCCAATGCGGAAATGGGGGAAGGATATGGTGATATCTCGGTCTGCACCCCGGAGCGGACGGGTATTGTCATCGAGCTGAAGTATGCCGGAGACGGCAATCTGGAGAAGGGGTGCCAGGCGGCGCTGAAACAGATCGAGGAGCGCAAATACGCTGCGGCTCTGGAACGCAGGGGAATGAAAAAAATCTTAAAGTATGGAATGGCATTTTGTGAGAAGGAATGTATGGTAGCCGTAAAGGAGAACAAAAACTTATGAAAATCGTAATGCTTGAGAGAAACAGTGTGGGCACCGACATTTCCGTGGATGCCATCGGCAGGTATGGGGAGGTTACGGCCTATGCCAACACCACGGGAGAGGAGGCGGCTGGGCGGATCGCCGATGCGGACATCGTGATCGCAAACAAGACGCCCCTGAACGAGAGCACCCTGAAAGATGCGGGGAACGTAAAGCTCATCTGCCTTTTTGCCACGGGATATGACAACGTGGATCTGAAGTACTGCAAAAGCCGGGGAATTAAAGTGGCTAATGTGGTAAATTATTCCACGGATGCGGTGGCGCAGCATACCTTTGCCCTGTGCCTGTATCTGCTGGAAAAGCTGCGCCATTATGACGACTACGTGAAGTCCGGACAGTATGCGGCCCAGGATCGGTTCTCGAACTTTGACATACCCTACACGGAGCTTGCGGGCAAGACCTGGGGGATTATCGGCATGGGTAATATCGGAAAAAAGGTGGCGCGGATAGCGCAGGCCTTTGGGTGCCGGGTGATTTTCCACTCCGTGACGGGCAGGAGCGGCTGTACGGAGTATGAGAGGGTGGATTTTGATACGCTGCTTGAGGAATCGGATTTCCTGTCCCTGCACTGCCCATTAAGCGATCTCACCCGTAATCTGATCAACTGCGAAGCCCTTAAGAAGATGAAGAGGAGCGCCATCCTGATCAACGTGGCGAGAGGGCCGGTGGTTAATGACGCAGATCTGTACACGGCGCTGACGGAAGGGGAGATTGCGGCCGCCGGGCTGGACGTTACCGGTACGGAGCCCATGAGGGAGAGCAATCCCTTAAGCCGGTTTATGGACAGCGGCCGGCTGATTATCACGCCTCATATGGCATGGGCCAGTATCGAGGCAAGGACAAGGTGCGTGGAGGAAACCTGCAAAAATATCGAGGCCTTTTTGCGGGGCGGGAACAGAAACATCATTAACTGTTAAGGAGAGTATGGGGCTGGCGGGATTGACAATTGTTCCGTTATTTCATATCATAAATTCAAATACCAGAGAGAAGGAGGACTTATGGGCGAGACAAATTTAATCAATGACCGGATTGACGAGGTGGCGGCACGGTTTCGGACGCAGGGGGCGGCGGTGGAGCATGCGCCCTATGGAAACGGGCACATTAACGACACGTTTCTGGTCGTGTGTGAAACGCAGGAGGGCAAAAGGCGGCGTTACATACTGCAGAGAATGAACCATTCCATTTTTAAGATGCCGCAGCGGCTGATGGAGAACGTGGTAAATGTGACGGAGTATCTCCGGGAGATTATTGCAAAGCGGGGAGGGAACCCTGACAGGGAAACCCTGAATGTGGTGAGAACGGGAGACGGATCCAATTACTATCTGGACGGGGAGGGCAATTACTGGAGAATGTTCCTGTTCGTTGAGCAGACTGTGTGCCTGGAGAAGGTGGAGAGCGCCAAGGACTTTTATGACAGCGCAGTGGCCTTTGGCGGCTTCCAGAAAATGCTGTCTGACTATCCTGCAAAGACACTGCATGAAACCATCCCGAATTTCCACAACACGCCGTCGCGCTTTTCGGATTTCCGGAGAGCCGTGCAGGAAGACAGAATGGGAAGGGCGGCGCAGGCGAAGGAGGAGATTGCGTTTGCGCTTGCCAGGGAAGCGGATACCAGGGTGCTGACGGACATGCTGAAGGCGGGGGAACTGCCTTTGAGGGTTACGCATAATGACACGAAGCTGAATAACATATTGTTTGATGCGGATACGAAGAAGGCAATCTGCATTATCGACCTGGACACCGTGATGCCGGGACTTTCCCACTATGATTTCGGGGATTCCATACGCTTTGGGGCAAGCACGGGGGCGGAGGATGAAAAGGATCTTGACAAGATCGAGATGGATCTGTCCCTGTTCGAGGCCTTCACGAAGGGCTATCTGGAAGGCTGCGGCGGGAGCCTCACCGAGAAGGAGATCGAGATGCTCCCCATGGGTGCGAAGCTGATGACCTATGAATGCGGGATCCGTTTTCTGGCGGATTTTCTGGAGGGCGACACTTATTTCAAGATCCACAGGGACGGCCATAATCTGGATCGTGCCAGAACGCAGTTCAAGCTGGTGAAGGATATGGAGGATAAGTGGGCGGACATGGCCGCCATTGTGGAAAAATATAAAAATATGTATTAGAGGGCGTCTCCCTTTTTGCGGCTTTTCCGGTAGGCGGAGGCGGTCTGCCCGCAGCTTTTCAGAAAGCACTGGGCAAAATAGCTCTGGGAGGAAAACCCGGAGTAATGGGCCACCTCCGTAATGCTGTAGTTCGTGTTGGCCAGGAGCTCTTTGCTGGCCTTGATGCGGGTCTGGCACAGATAACGGATGGGAGAACAGCCGTAATGCAGCGTAAAGGCGTGAACCATATAATATTTGTTTAAGTGAGAAAGCTCCGCAAGGAAATCAAGAGTGATATCCTGCGTGTAATTGGCTTCGATGTAGCGTTTGATCTTGACGCATTCTTTATTAATCTGAACAGTGGGCGCCACTTCAAAGGCGAAGTTTGTCCGTCTGATGAGCTTGATGATCAGCACTTCCAGCAGATTCTGGCAGACAACTTCGCAGTCCCTGTTTTTCTCTTCCATTTCATTCAGCATGGCGGACATATAAAAGAACAGATCTTTCTGTTCGTTCTTGCAGCTGAAAATAATATAATCCTTGTTTCCCTCAAAAGAAAAACTGAGCCCCTCGATTCCGATTGTCACGTATTCCAGGGGCATGGACGGGGAAGATACCTCCGTGTGGGAGATACCTGCGTTGACAATCACAAAATCATCCTTTTCAATGGAATATTCTTCCTCATCGATCAGAAAGCTTCCGCAGCCGTCCTTTACATAAAATAATTCGGCAAAGGGATGAATATGTGGCTGGCTGGGCCAATCATTTTCGTATCTGGAATGGGTAATATAGAGAAGCTTGTTCTGCGACGCTTCTGCGGCGGCCTCCTGGTTCAGAGGATAAATTGAAGTTCCCATCAGGGCTCACCTCCTTTGTTCTTGCGATTAATCATAACATGAAAAAGAGAAGAAAGCAAGATATATAAAAAATAAAGCAAGATATAGCAATAAATATGAGCGCCTGTAAATGAGAAAAAGACAGTGTGCACATAAAAGAAATAAAAAACATTGCATTCTACAAAAATATAGTGAACAGCCCATAAAAAAGATTTGTGGAATTTAATAAAATTTGTGACAAAAGTCCTATTGAATTATTGAAAATGACAGAATAAAAGCAAGATATATAAAAAATAAAACAACATGTAAATTGCCAGGAACCGGCAAAACAGATATACTTATTAACATAAGACGAGAGATGATCGTCATAGAAAAGGAGGATTAAGATGAAAAAGAAACTTATCAGTTTACTGGTAACGACGGCCATGGCAGTTACACTGTTTGCAGGCTGCGGCGCAAAGGAAGAGACGCCTGCGCAGGATCCGGCTCCCGCAGAAGAGGAAGCGCCCGCACAGGAAGAAGCTCCTGCAGAGGCGGAAACACCCGCTGAGGAAGAGACACCTGCAGAGGAAGAGACACCTGCAGAGGATACGGCCGCTGCAGACGAAGGCGCTGCAAATTATGACGGCGTTACCCTGACAATGTGGTCCATGTGGGCAAATACCGAGCCTCAGGGAAAGGTTCTTCAGGAGGCGGCAGACGCTTTCTCCGCACAGACCGGAGCAACCATCAACATCGAGTGGAAGGGCCGTGATGTCAAGACCATCATTGCGACAGCTCTTGAAGCGAACGAGAACGTTGATATTTTTGAAGAAGACTATCAGAGAATTGCATCAACTTACTCCGAGTACTGCCTTGACGTTACCGAGATGGCAGAGGCGGCAGGCTACGGGGATATCGGGTTCCAGTGCTTTGTTGACCAGCAGAAGGAATGGTCCGGCGCATTCAACAGCATTGCGGAGCAGCCTCAGGTAGGCGGTATTTTCTACAACAAGGACATTTTTGATGCTGCGGGAGTTACCACACTGCCTGCAACATGGGATGAGTTTTTAACGGCATGCCAGGCAATGGTGGACGCTGGCTTTGAGCCCATGGCACTTGACGATGCTTATGCGGATTTCGCTCTTGCTTATCACTTATCCAGACATGTCGGACAGGAAGCCCTCGGCGAGCTGTCATTAAACGGCGGATGGGGCGAGAACGAGCAGATCATTAAAGGCGCTCAGGAGCTGATCGATTTTGTAAAGGCAGGTTATCTTGAGAGCGGCGCTCCCGGTGCGTACCCTGAGAGCCAGAACAAGATCGGCCTTACCGAAAAGGTGGCAATGATCGTATGTGCTAACTATGTATGCGCTGAGGTAAATAACAATACCGGTTCCGAGATTAACTGGGGTCTTATGAATTACCCCGCAGTGGAAGGCGGAGCTGATTCCTCCAACGCTTATGCAGGAGCTAACTCCCTTGCGATTTCCAAGAACTGTGCAAATCCTCAGGCGGCATTTGATTTTATCATGTTCCTGACAACCGGAGAGTTTGACCAGAAGATGGCTGACGGCGCTTCCCAGATTCCTGCGGATTCCAGAAACACAGCGCCCGCAATCATGGACGGTACTGTTGAGACTCTGCTTGCGACAAAGGCTCCTCTGAAATGGAATATGGGTCTTACGGATAACTCCGATCTCGGCCCCCAGTTCAAGGATGTAGCCATTAAGCTCTTCGAGGGCGGATTTGCATCAGGCGAAGAATTTGCCGCAGCAATGGATGCTCTGTACTAAAATTTTATAACAACTAAACAGGCTTTCTGAAAGTGGGGTGGCACTACTGTGGTGCCGCCCCATTTTAATGGGAGGGGTGGCAGGAAAATGAAGAAAAATAAAGGTATGATTGTAGCTTTTTCATTACCATTGACTTTGGCTCTTGTTATTATGTATCTGTATCCGGTGGCAAGAACGGTTTTGATGAGTTTCTTTAAAATAGAAAGCGTCACATCCAGTATGTCCGCATGGTCCTTTTACGGTGTGGGGAATTACGCAAAAATATTCAGCTCCGCCACATTCCAGGGATCAATGAAAAATATGGGCTTGATCTGGCTGATCGGCGGTATTATCACACTGTTTTTTGCTCTTTTGTTTGCGGTAATTCTGACAAGCGGTGTCCGCTTTAAAAAGTTTTTCCGTGCGGCGATTTATCTGCCCAATGTCATAAGCGCCGTTGCGCTGGCAACCATGTGGGTGCAGTATGTGTACAGCAATGATTACGGCATGCTGAACAAGGTTCTGGAGTTTTTCGGACTGGAGGGCGTGAAATGGCTTTCCAGCGATAACAAATTCTGGGCAATGCTCTTTGCGTATATGTTTGGTGCGGTGGGTTACTATATGCTGATTTTTATCAGCGGAATCGAGAGGATCCCCGCTGATCTGTATGAGGCGGCCACCATTGACGGTGCCAATAAGATACAGCAGTTTTTCAAGATCACACTTCCTCTGTTAAAGGGTATCATCAAGACCAACATTACATTTTACAGTGTACATACAACTGCGTTTTTCCTCTGGACGAAGATGTTCTCACCTGTTAATACGGAGGCTTCCACCATCGTTCCGGTTGTATATTTGTATGACACCGTGTTCGGTTCGCAGGGAAGCTCGGGCCGTGATGCCGGTGCGGGCGCTGCGGTTGGCGTTGTGTTGACAGCGATTATCGTTCTTGTTTACTTTGTGATGAACAAGGTATTAAAGGATGACGATCTGGAATTTTAAGGAGGGTGAAAAATGGCTAGGAATAAAAAAGAAAAAAAGTTTAGAGAGCCCTGGAACTGGTCAAAGGAAGTGCGGCTTCTGCCCGGTTACCTCATTGTTCTGATCTGGATCGGATTTACGGCAACCTTCCTGGGCTGGATTCTGGGAGCCAGCCTATCGACTGCTAAAGAAATCTTTTCCGGCAAGGTATTCGCCTTTGAATCCGGCGTTCATTGGGAAAATTACGTAAGCGCATGGCAGGCGCAGAACGTTGCGAAGTTCTTCGGGAACTCACTGCTTTATGCGGTCACGGCCTGTATCGGCACGCTTCTGATCTCCGCACCCGGTGCGTATGTGCTGTCCCGTTTTGAATTTTTTGCAAACAGGCCTTTGAAATCCAGTCTCATCATAGCGATGAGTGTTCCTGCGGTTATGATCATCATGCCTATCTTTGCGCTGACCACCCGGCTTGGCATCAAAGGAAGAATTTTGCTTATTTTGTTATATATTCTCATGCATGTTCCGTCTACGACGACGTATTTATTAAACTTTTTTGCGACACTTTCCAGAACCTATGAAGAAGCGGCCTCTATCGACGGATGCCCTCCGGCAAAAACCTTCTGGGTCATTATGCTTCCTCTTGTTCAGCCGGCAATCATTACCGTTACCATCTTCAATTTCCTGGGTGTATGGAACGAGTTCTTCATGGCATTGATTTTCGCAAGCTCTGCGGAGATGACCCCTGTAGGTGTCGGCTTGCTGCAGATCGTGAACGCAATGAAGTATACCGGAGACTACGGCGGATTGTTCGCTGCGGTTGTAATCGTGTTCCTGCCTACCTTCCTGCTCTATATCTTCCTGTCTGAGAAGATTATCGCAGGTGTCACTGGCGGCGGCATCAAAGGCTAAAAAAAGAGGAGGAATTGTGAAATGAGCCAAACGAAAGGCAGAGTTACCATCCCTACGGATGTGGATGTGATCCCGGAAACCCTGGAATTGTCCAAGCGCTGGGGAGCGGATGCGGTCAGAGACTGCGACGGTACGGATTTTCCCGTTGAGCTGAAGGATGCCGGAATGAAGGTGTATTCCACTTATTACACCACCAGAAAGGATAACGCATGGGCGAATGCCAATCCTGACGAGATCCAGCAGATGTATGTAAGAACGCCCTTTTACACGGCCACGTCTCAGGAGCTGAGCGTCCGGCTGATGGAGGGTCTCTATCCCGATATGCTAAAGCCCAACAGCAGGGACGATATCAGGCGCTGGTGGGAAGTGATTGACAGAAGCACGGGGGAGGTTGTCCCCGTGTCAGATTGGTCCTATGATGAGGAAAAGGGCGAGGTTTCCATTAAGACCGTGCCGTTCCATGACTATACCGTGAGCTTCCTCGCTTATATTATGTGGGATCCCGTGCATATGTACAATGCAGTGGTAAATGAGTGGAAGGACGTGGAGCATCAGATTACCTTTGATGTGCGTCAGCCCAAGACACACGCCTATACGCTGGAGAGGCTGTGTAAGTTTATTGAGGAGCATCCCTATGTAAATGTATTGCGCTTTACCACGTTTTTTCACCAGTTCACGCTGATATTTGACGAGCTGGCGAGGGAGAAATACGTGGACTGGTATGGATACTCCGCTTCCGTTAGCCCTTATATTCTGGAACAGTTTGAGAAGGAGACGGGGTATCCGTTCCGGCCGGAATATATTATTGACCAGGGCTACTATAATAACCAGTACAGAATTCCGTCTAAGGAATTCCAGGACTTCCAGGCTTTCCAGAGGAGGGAAGTGCGGAAGATCGTGAAGGAAATGGTGGACATCACCCATGAATACGGCAAGGAAGCCATGATGTTTCTGGGAGACCACTGGATCGGGACGGAGCCTTTTATGGAGGAATTCCAGGAAATGGGTCTGGACGCTATCGTGGGGAGCGTGGGGAACGGCTCCACTCTGCGCCTGATCAGCGATATCGAGGGAGTAACCTACCGTGAGGGAAGATTTTTGCCGTACTTTTTCCCGGACACCTTCCATGAGGGCGGAGATCCGGTGAAGGAGGCAAAGGTTAACTGGGTTACGGCCAGGCGGGCGATCCTGCGCAAGCCGATCGACCGGATCGGTTATGGCGGATATCTGAAGCTTACGCTGGATTTCCCGGAATTTGTGGATTATGTGGAATCTGTCTGCAATGAGTTCCGGGAGCTGTATGACAATATTAAGGGCTGTGTGCCGTATTGTGTGAAAAAGGTCGCAGTGCTGAACTGCTGGGGAAAGATGCGGGCATGGGGCTGCCATATGGTGCATCACGCCATCTATTTCAAGCAGAACTATTCCTATGCGGGGATTATCGAGGCGCTCTCCGGAGCTCCCTTTGACGTGCGCTTTATCAGCTTTGAGGATCTTAAGAAGAATCCGGATCTTCTGAAGGATATTGACGTGCTTATCAATGTGGGCGATGCGGACACGGCCCATACCGGAGGACAGTGGTGGTGCGATCCGGAGATTTCCTCCGCGGTAAAGCGTTTTGTATATGAGGGCGGCGGAATTATCGGTGTCGGAGAGCCCGCTGCCCACCAGGCAAACGGACACTTCTTCCAGCTTTCCGGCGTGCTTGGCGTGGAGGAGGAGCGGGGATTTACCCTGGGCTACGACAAATACAACTGGGAGAGCCACAGCCATTTTATCACGGAGGACGCAAAGGGCGAGATTGATTTCGGGGAAGGAAAGAAGAACATTTACGCTCTCGAAGGTACCACGATCCTTGTGGAAAGGGAAAAGGAGGTGCAGCTTGCGGTAAACAGCTTCGGCAAGGGCCGGGCTGTCTATATCAGCGGACTTCCCTACAGCTTTGAGAACAGCAGACTTCTGCACCGCGCAATTCTCTGGAGCTCGGGAGACGAGGAGAAGCTGTGCAGGTGGTTTTCCGCCAACTATAATGTGGATGTCCACGCTTATCCGGAAAGCGGAAAGTACTGCGTGGTGAACAATACTTATGAGCCTCAGAGCACCGTTGTCTACAAGGGGGACGGAACAAGCTTTGCGCTTGACCTTGAGGCAAACCAGATTATCTGGTATGAGATAGGGTAATCGGAAGGTAAATTTTTAAATAAGTGATTCGCTGATATTGGCAGGCTTACACGGGCCGGTCAATATTCAGTGGATCATTTTTTTGCAAAAAGTGCGGTTGTTTCGGAAAATCGGGTATGGTAGAATAAAAAAGGCGGCTGGTATAGCCTGTAACCGGCTGATTTACAACGGTTACGATTAATGAAGGAAAGGTAAGGAGCATGACATGGGAATTGTATTGAAGAACATACTGGCAATCCTTCCCGGACAGGAGAGGGACGAGGTCAGAGAAACCAGTATCTATATCGAGAAGGACAGAATTGTATCCAT
>CAJUIO010000065.1:0-4374 GCA_910586025.1 uncultured Lachnospiraceae bacterium | reverse complement strand
GGGACGAGGTCAGAGAAACCAGTATCTATATCGAGAAGGACAGAATTGTATCCATAGGGGAAGAGCCTGCGGGCTTTGCCGCGGACCGGGTGATTGACGGAAAGGACAGACTGGTGATTCCGGGACTTATTAACTGTCATACCCATTCCTACATGGCGTTCATGAGGAACGTGGCGGACGATCTCTCCTTTATGGACTGGCTCTTTGGAACCATTGACCCCATCGAGCAGAAGATGACGGACGAGGACACCTACTGGGGGGCCTGCCTTGCCATCATTGAGATGATGAAGAGCGGCACCACCTGCTTTAACGATATGCAGATGAACATTCATCAGACCACCAGGGCGGTGAAGGAATCGGGAATGCGGGCCGTGATCAGCAGGGGCCTGGTAGGCAGCGGCAATGACGAGGCGGGAGCCATGAGGCTGCGCCAGGCCTACGAGGAGAGGGATGCCGCAAAGGACTGCGACCGCCTTAGCTTTATGCTGGGGCCTCATGCGCCTTATACCTGTGACGACGGCTTTATGCGGATCGTGTCTGAGGAAGCGAAGAAAAATCACATGGGAATTCATGTGCATCTGTCGGAGAGTGTGAGCGAGATTCAGCAGATTCAGGAGAAGTATGGCTGTACGCCCATTGAGATGGCGCAGCAGAACGGACTCTTTGACGTGCCGGCAATTGCCGCACACTGCGTTCAGGCTACGGACAGAGATCTTGATATTTTGAAGGAAAAGGGTGTCAGCGTGGTCACCAATCCTGCCAGCAACATGAAGCTTGGCAATGGCTTTGCGCCCGTGGCGGCGATGCTGGAAAAGGGCATTAACGTGTGCCTCGGGACGGACGGAGCGGCTTCCAATAACAGCCTGAACCTGTTCCACGAGCTGAGCCTTCTGACACTGATTCACAAGGGAGTAAACAAAACGCCTCAGTGCGTCAGCGCCAGGGAGGGCTTTCGCATAGCCACCATCAACGGCGCTAGGGCCCTGGGCCTTGAGCGGGAGATCGGATCCATCGAGGCGGGAAAGAAGGCGGATCTTGCCATCCTCAATCTGAACACGCCCTCCCTCACGCCCAGAAACAATCTGATTGCGGGACTTTCTTATTCTGCAAACGGTTCCGAGGTTGAAACCGTGATCATTGACGGCAAAATTACCATGGAGGACCGAAAGATATTGACGATTGATGAGGAACTGGTGTATAAAAAGATTAACGAGATCATTTCCCGGATGGGACTGGATAAGAAGGAATATTAAGGGATATGACCGAAGTGATGACAGGACAGACGACCATCACTATAATAAAAATTCGGCTGAATAAATCTCATATTTTATTGGAGGAAAGAAAAATGAGCAGTGAAATCAGAGACATTAATTTAGCCGAATCCGGCGAGCGCAAGATCGAGTGGGTTAAGAGGAATTGTGATCTTCTCCGTACTCTGGAAAAGGAATTTTCCGAGACCAGGCCCTTTGAGGGAAAGAAGATCGCCCTCTCCGTTCATCTGGAGGCGAAGACCGCCTACCTGTGCAAGGTGCTGCGGGCAGGAGGCGCACAGATGTATGTTACCGGTTCCAATCCGCTTTCCACACAGGATGACGTGGCGGCGGCCCTGGTCAAGGACGGACTCGAGGTACATGCGTGGTACGGGAGCACTCCCGAAGAGTACGATATGCATATCCGTCACACGCTGGAGGCGGGGCCTAACATTATTATTGACGACGGCGGCGATCTGGTAAACATGGTGCACGGCCATATGCCGGAGCTGATCCCCGACATTATCGGCGGCTGCGAGGAGACCACGACAGGCATCATCCGTCTGGAAGCCATGAATAAGGCGGGAGAGCTGAAATTTCCCATGGTGAGAGTGAATAATGCGGACTGCAAGCATTTATTTGATAACCGCTACGGTACGGGCCAGTCCGTATGGGACGGTATTAACAGAACGACCAATCTGATTGTTGCCGGAAAGATCGTGGTGGTGGCAGGCTACGGCTGGTGCGGCAAGGGAACGGCCATGAGGGCAAAGGGACTTGGCGCAAGGGTTATTGTCACGGAGATCGATCCCATCAAGGCTATCGAGGCGGTTATGGACGGATTTGACGTGATGCCTATGAACGAGGCGGCAAAGATCGGCGATATCTTTGTCACGGTTACGGGCTGCGACAAGGTAATTGACGAGGAGGATTTCGCAGAACTTAAGGATGGGGCGATCCTGTGCAACGCAGGCCACTTTGACTGTGAGATTGATATGGCAAGGCTGCGGGAGATTGCGGTTGAGACCAGAGAGATGAGAAAGAACATCATGGGCTATAAGCTGCCCACCGGACAGTGGATCTTTATTCTGGGCGAGGGACGTCTGGTCAATCTGGCGGCAGGCGACGGCCATCCCGCGGAGATCATGGACATGAGCTTTGCGATTCAGGCTCTCTCCGCAAAATATCTGGTAGAACACGGCAGCGAGCTCACCGAGAAGCTGATCGACGTACCCAAAGAGGTTGACAGGGATGTGGCAAAGCGCAAGCTGGCCTTCATGGGCAAGCAGATTGACGTGCTGACCGAGGAGCAGGAGAAGTATCTGAACAGTTATGCGTTAGATTAAGGGGACAAAAAGCGGGAAAATAATAAGAGATAAATGAGTGGAGAGTTCTGAGATACAGGATTCTCCACTTTTTAAAACTATGGCAGTGATATTGTTGTAAGGATACTGATATTATAAAAGCATTAATAGGTATATTAAGCGGGAAAAAACCATTGATTAAAATTGTGTAATGCTTTAAAATAGAATTACATTATTGTCACACAATTCGTGTGGATGCCAGACTATAACAAGGAGGTATGTCATATGCAGAATATGATAAAAATCAAATCAAAAACTCATCCCAATGTTGTCCTGAAAGCGATTCCAGGGCATTTTGTAACGCCAAACTCCCATGTCAATTATTTTTTGGATATGACAACCTTAAAGTCGCGCCTGAGCGAGGCGTCTGTTGCGGCGAGAGAGCTGAGCAGACAGATTGAGGCCACCACGGTGGTGGATACCATTGTCTGTATTGACGGCTGTGAGATTATCGGCGCTTTTCTGGCGGAGGAGCTGACCAGGGCCGGTATTTACTCCATGAATTCCCATAAGACCATCTACATAATAACGCCGGAATACGTGAATTCCGGGCAGATGGTATTCCGGGAGAATTTCCATGGCATGATCAAGGACAAGAACGTACTGCTTCTTCTGGCATCCGCAACCACGGGCCAGACCATTATCAAGGCAACCCAGGCTCTGCGCTATTACGGGGCATCCATCAGTGGAATCAGCGCAGTGTTCAGTGCGGCCAACAGTATCATGGGAATTCCCATCAAGTCGTTATTCTCAATTGTGGATATTCCGGATTACAAGGCATATGACCCGGAGGGCTGCAGCATGTGCAAGGATGCCGTTCCCATTGATGCGTTTGCAAATGCCTATGGGTATTCCAGGATAGGTTAGGGGGATGAGAAATGGCGCTGATCACACTTCAATTTCAGAGCACGTCCCTGTGCCGTCCCACCAGAGTGCAGGTGCTTCTGCCCAATGATATCCCGGAGGAAATGGCAAGGGAGAATGAGCATTATAAGCGTCCTGCAAAGACTCTTGTGCTTCTCCACGGCTATACCGGAAGCTGCGATGACTGGCTTACGGGCAGCAGGGTGCAGGAGATTTCCGGCAAATATAATCTGGCAATTGTCATGCCAAGCGGGGAGAACAGCTTTTATCTGGATCAGAAGGGAACCGGAAGGGCGTATGGGACTCTTGTGGGAAAGGAATTAATCGGATATCTGCGTAAAACCTTTGGCATAGCCATGAGTGCTGCGGACACCTTTATCGGCGGACTTTCCATGGGCGGCTTCGGGGCTTTGCATACCGGCCTTCTGTATCCTGAGAATTATTCCGGGATCATAGCTCTTTCCTCGGCGCTGATCGCGCGTGAGGTCATGAATATGAAGGAGGGAGAGGGAAACGGCGTCGCCGACTATGATTATTACCGCACTACCTTTGGGGAGCCTGCGGAGCTTGAAACCAGTGAGAATAATCCGGAGTATGTGGTTAAGAAACGATTGGAAAGGGGAGAGAGTATCCAGCCCATTTTCATGGCCTGCGGAACGGAGGATTTTCTGCTTGCAAAAAACAGGCAGTTCCGGGATTTCCTGAAGGAACAGGGAGTGAATGTGGATTATCATGAGAGCCCGGGTATTCATGATTGGCGGTTCTGGAACGAGTATCTGGAACCTGGCGTGATGTGGATGCTTGGCGAGGGATAAGATAGATTGTAAAAGGAGCGGCCGGCAGCCGCTCCTTTTAGATATCAGGTATGCTTTTTGTATGACCTGCAGACGCAGAGT
>CAJUIO010000064.1 GCA_910586025.1 uncultured Lachnospiraceae bacterium | reverse complement strand
TTTTATTTTATTCTGAGGCTTTATTCTTTTTCTGTTCGTCCTTGATACGGTAGTAATCTTCCAGATCCACATCGATCTTTACTCTCGCATCTGCTTTCCCGGCTGCTCAAAAGGCACACGCACTCCATCTCCACGGTAAATGGGAACATGTCCACTCCCATCGCCTTTTTTACCTCAAAGCCCTTCCCGGTAAGGTACTTCAGATCCCTGACCAGGGTTTCCGGGTTGCAGGAGATATAAACCACGCGCCTGGGCCGCAGCCTTGCAAGGCTTTCCAGAAACCTCTCATCGCTCCCCGTTCGGGGCGGATCCATAAAGACCACGTCAACCGGATCACCGCTCTCAGCCAGCTGAACCATGAACTCGCTGGCATCGTTCTGATAAAAACGAATATTGGATATCTGATTCTTTTTCGCCCCGGTGACCGCATCCCTGACCGCCTGCTGATTCAGCTCCACCCCGATCACTTTTCCCGCACGGGGTGCGGCAATCATTCCGATGGTGCCGGTGCCGCAGTAAGCGTCCAGAACCGTCTCCTTACCGGTGAGAGCGGCATATTCCATGGCCTTATTGTAGAGCCTTTCCGTCTGAACGGGATTGACCTGATAAAAGGAGCCGGGAGAAATCTTAAATCTCAGCCCGCAGAGCTCATCCTCGATATAGCCCGGTCCGTAAATCACCTGCTGCTTTTCCCCCAATACCATACTGGTCTTTTTGTTATTCACATTGACCACCACCGTGGTGATCTCAGGATGCTCCTTGCGCAGGGCCTTCACAAAATTATTTTTGGAGGGGAGAATGGGCGTGGAAAGCACCAGAACCACCATGATCTGCCCCGTGGCGCAGCCCACCCGCACCTGCACGTAGCGCAGCAGCCCGTAATCCGTATCCTCGTCATAGGTCTTGATCTTAAAGGATTTGAGAAGCCCCCGGACCGTAGCCATGATCGCATCCGCCTTCCTGTTCTCAAGAAAGCATTCCGTCACCGGAACCACGACATGAGTTCCCTCTCTGTAGACCCCCGAGATCACATTGCCCTTGCCGTCCCTGTCAAAAGCCGCCGTCACCTTATGTCTGTAATACAGGGGATCCTCCATGGGAAGAAAGCTTTGCGTGCGGCAGTAAGGCTTTAAAAGCTTCCGCAAGGTCTCCTGCTTCCTGCTGATCTGCTTCTCATAGGAATCCTTAAGAAGCTGACAGCCTCCGCACTTCTTAAAAACCGGACACGAAAGCCCCTTCTTTTCTTTTTCCTTACCGTCCTGACGCTTTCTGATTGTCTGCTCCATCTCTCTTTTCACACTGACCTCCCTGTAATTGACACTATACGACAACAGATGCCGGACTTTGCCAGGCATCCCTGCACTAAAGTATGCCCCAGGCTAAACCCGGGGCATTTTTCGCTATTCGCTATGATCCTGCTTATGCAGTCTTATGGATTCAATTCCCTGAACCAGCTCCCTGGCCTTTGGCACATCCGCCTCGTTGATGCGGATAGTGAAAAAGCTCTTCTCCTTGTTGCTGTCCCTGGAAAATATTCTCTGCAAAAGAGGCTTGTCCTGCCATTCAATAAAATAAGAAATCCTGTTTTTGAGAAAGAGCTTTTCCAGCTTTTCCTTGCTCTCAAGGCTGTATACCCTGCAAAAAGCCACTTCTCTGTAATACATGCTGCCGTCGAATATATCAACTGCCATCTGACCATCTCCCTGCCTTTTTCTCATAAATATCTTTTGCATTCATACAGACTGCTACTTTATTATAAGTCATGCATCCGGGTCATTTCAAGCTGAAAATCAAATTATTACAATTTATTGGCCGATTCCCAGACAGGCCTGTGCTTCCCATACTGTTCGTTCAGCCAGTCGGCAGCCTCCTCCACTCCCGTCTCCGAGAACGCAAACTCCCTGCGCTGTTTCTTTTCCTCCGGAGTCCTGGCATAGCAGTTTGGCTCGGGCCAGATGACGACTTCAAGCACGGTCTCTTCCTCCCTCTGCGCCTTTTTCATCATATACCGCATCCCGTCCATGCTGGCACAATACTCTTCCTTCTTTATATAATTGAAAACGTGAAACTTTTCCTTATCGATCATGGCAGCCTTCCAAATTGTGAGTTCAACCCTTTGCGGCGTCTCCTCCGGTATAGTTTTCCTTGTTCGTCTTGAAGTAGCTGATTAAGCCGTCCACGGATCTGGCCAGAAACTCCGCCTCCTGCCGGTCAAACTGTGACACCATGGCGTGGATCATCTCCTCGTGAAACTTCTGATGGTGATAAAAAGCCCTCTTTCCCTTTTCCGTGAGAGAAAGCAGAACCAGTCTCTTGTCCTCCTCGCTTCTCTCCCGAAGCACATAGTCATTTTTGGAGAGCCTGTCTATGGCCTTGGTCAGTGTGCCCATGGTCACCGAAAGCTTTTTGGCAACGGTGGAGCTGGTTCCCGCCTCCCCTGTTCCGATAGCCTCGATTACATGCATATCGTTCAGGGTGATATCCCGGAACTCCCCGGTAATCAGCGCCTTCTGTTCAATATCCATCAGATCCTGAAAGATCGTGACAAGCAGTGTGTTTAATTTTTTTTCAAGATCCATATTCTCCTCCATGCCAAATTTCCTACCAGACAAGAACCGTGGTTCCGCAGGTGAGCCCGGCTCCGAATCCGGCCAGCACGATCTTGTCTCCCCGCTTCAGATTTCCCGCCCGGTTAACCTCATCCAGAAGCACGGGAACACTCCCTGCTGAAATATTACCACATTCCTGAAGGTTTGTGGGAAATTTTTCAAAGGGCTGCTCCAGTCTTTTGGCCACAGCCTCCAAAATCCGGATATTTGCCTGGTGCATAATAAAATATTTTATCTCATCTGCCTGCGTCTTTGCAAGAGCCAGAGCCTCCTCAACCGATTTTGGCACGGTTCTCACCGCAAACCGGTAGACCTCCTGACCGTTCATCTTCGTGAAATCCAGTTCCCTGGAGCTTTCCCTGTAGGGATTGTTGACTCTCCGGTTTTCACACACAAGAGCCTCTCCCCTGGCTCCGTCGGATCCCTGCAGAAGGCTCAGGATTCCCTGTTCATCCTCCCTTACCACGGCGGCTCCCGCTCCGTCCCCAAACAGAACGCAGGTGCTCCGGTCCTTCCAGTCCATCATCTTGGAGAGTGTCTCCGAACCGATCACAAGGGCTGTCTTTATCATTCCCGACTTGATATAGGCATCCGCAATTCCAAGTCCGAAAAGAAATCCCGCACAGGCCGCACTGACATCAAAGGCCACGGCCTTATCCGCGCCCAAAGCGCTCTGTACCTGACAGGCCGTGGAGGGAAAATAGCAGTCTCCGGAAATGGTACCCACCAGAATCAAATCCAGCTCCTCCGGTTCCACACCCGCATTTTCAAGGGCCGCCCTGGCCGCATGCACGGCCATGGAGGTTGTGGTCTCCTCCACCGCTATATGGCGTCTCTCTATTCCCGTCCGGCTCCGGATCCACTCGTCCGTGGTATCCACTATTTTTTCCAGATCATTGTTACTCACCACAAGAGAGGGCAGATAGCTTCCCGTCCCTATAATCCTTGCTGCCATGTCAGCTCCTCCTCAAATTCCTTCATAATATCCGATACATGCAAAAGCTCTGACGCCTTGTATGCGTTAGCGCCGCAAAACAAAAGCCCCTGCTGTACGTTTCCTCTCGCCGCCTGCACCAGGGCATCCGTGATGCAGTACGGAATTTCCTTCTGTCTGCATTTTTCCAGACACTGATGACACTTTTCCACAGGCAGGCTTCCCTTTTCCTTCACCTGATCCAGAAATTCATTGTGTATGGCTCTTCCCGGCATGCCCACGGGACTGCTCACAATCTCGATGTCTTCCTTTTTCGCCATGATATAAGCCTCTTTATAGAAAGGCGACGCATCACACTCATAGGTCGTCACAAACCGGGTAGCCACCTGCACCGCATCCGCCCCCATTTCAAAATAAGGCCTCGCATCCGCCGCATGATAGATCCCGCCGGCCACCGCCACGGGAATGTGCTTTCCTTTTTCCAAATCCCGCACACAGGCAATGATCCTCTTTATCTCCTCCTCAAAGGAAAGAGCCCCGATATCCGCCAGTTCTTCCCGCTTAAAGCCCAGGTGCCCGCCGGCTAAAGGACCCTCGATCACCACCAGATCGGGAAGAACGTCATACTTTTTCTTCCAGTATTTTGAGATGACCTGCAAAGACTTAAGAGATGAGACAATCGGCGCAATCTTTACCCCGCTGCCCGAGACAAAAGCCGGGAGCTCCACAGGGAGCCCCGCTCCGGAAATAATCAGATCCGCCCCGGCCTGTACGGCGGCTCTCACATATCTCTCATAGAATCTGGTCGCCACCATGATATTGACTCCTATAATACCATTGGATGCAGCTATTTCTCTCGCCTTTGCGATCTCCTCCTTCAAAACCCGGAGATTTGTCTCCACGGGATCCCGATCCCACTCAGGATCCCGAAACCCGATCTGTGCGGCGGAAAGCACGCCCACTCCGCCGCAGCGGGCCACATTTCCCGCAAGGGACGAGAGGCTGATCCCGACACCCATGCCTCCCTGAATTACCGGAACCCGGGCCGTAAGATCTCCGATTGAAAGTGTTTTGTTTTTCTCCATGGCATTCTCCCGTCAATATTTCCGAAAACGCTCATAACGCATTTCGGCGATTCTCTCTCCCTCAAGTCCCTCGAATTTTCTTAAAAATTCCACCATCTTCTCCTTCATCACTCCCGCGATATCCGCAACCGTGGAAGCGTCGGCTCCTCCGAACTCCGGAATCACCTCCTCGATGACATTGAGGCCTTTCAGATCCTCTGCCGTGATCTTCATCACGTCAGCCGCCTCCTTCGCCCTCTTGCCGTCCTTCCAGAGAATGGAGGCGAACCCTTCCGGGGAGAGAACTGAGTAGGTGGAATTTTCCAGCATCCAGACCTCGTTTCCCACGGCAAGGCCCAGAGCGCCGCCGCTTCCTCCCTCCCCGATAATCACGGAGAGCACCGGCACCCTGATTCCGGACAGCTCAAAGAGATTTCGGGCAATAGCCTCGCCCTGTCCTCTCTCCTCAGCCTCCATTCCCGGATAGGCTCCCGAGGTGTTGACGAAACAGATAATGGGCCGTTTAAACTTTTCCGCCTGCTTCATGAGACGCAGCGCTTTTCGGTAGCCCTCCGGGGAAGTCATACCGTAGTTCCGGAATGCGCATTCCTTCGCATCGTTTCCCTTCTGCACGCCGATCACCGTAACCGGCTGTCCGTAGAGACTTGCGATCCCGCCTACCACGGCCTTATCGTCTCCAAAGCATCTGTCCCCATGGAACTCTATAAAATCATCAAAAATCAGGTTAATGTATGTGAGGGTGCAGGGGCGCTCCAGGCTTCTGGCCTCCTTCACTCTCTGCCATGCCGTCTTTATCCCTTCCTTTGCCATGCGCTCCTTCGAGATCTCGCTGGGGCGGAAGGGGGCAATATTCTGAGTAAAGCAGCCAAATCCCTGATTCCGTATGGAAATACGGTGGCTCTTTAAGATGTGGTAAAGCGTTCTCTTGAGATCATCCCTCTCCACAAGGCCGTCCAGCATCCCATGCTCCACCAGAAACTCCGCCCTCTGGAATCCCTTGGGAAGCTTCTGTCCGATGGTCTGCTCAATCACTCTCGGACCCGCGAAACCGATCAGCGCTCCCGGCTCTCCCAGGATGATATCTCCAAGCATGGCAAAGCTTGCGGTCACTCCTCCCGTGGTGGGATCCGTGAGAACCGGAATATAGACTAGGCCCGCATCCGAATGACGTTTCAGAGCGGCAGAGGTCTTCGCCATCTGCATCAGAGAAATAATCCCCTCCTGCATTCTCGCCCCGCCGGAACAGCAGAAAATCACCACCGGAAGACGCTGCTTCGTTGCCCTCTCCACCATGAGGGCCAGCTTTTCTCCCACCACGTGCCCCATGCTTCCCATAAGAAACCTGGAATCGCACACGCCGATGCAGACCTCCTCGCCGTAGATCCTCGCCTTTCCCACCGTGACGCCTTCATGAAGCCCGGTCTTTTCCTTCACCTGGGCAAGCTTATCCTCATAGCCGGGAAAATCAAGCGGATTGCTGGCCTCCATCTCCTCAAACCAGGGCTCGAAGCTGTCTCTGTCGCAGACCATGCGGATCCGGTTCTTTGCCCGGACGCGGAAATGGCTTCCGCATACCGTGCAGATGTAGTTATTCATGACCACTTCGTTCTTTGCAATCTCTCTTCCGCAGTCAGGGCAGACAAACACCTGCTTTTCCTTCTCCGCCTCCTGCCGGGCCTTCTGCTGCCTTGCGCTGTCTTTTTCCGCCTTTTTCTTTTCCCTGAGCTCGCTTTTTTGAAGCTTCTTTTCCGCCTTCTCCCTCTTTCTCTCTTCTCTTCTGACATCCGCCTGGGATTCTTCTTCTCTTCCCTTTATATGAATATACATAATCTCAATCCTCTTTTAAGAAACGGCGAAGGTAAGCTCCGCACTGACTACGAGCTTTCCGTCCACAGTGGCCGTGGCTTTTCCGATTCCCATAGGCCCTTTCGCCTTGATTATCTCTGTCTCCAGAGTAAGGACATCGCCGGGAATCACCTTGTTTTTGAACTTTGCAGAATTTATGGCCGCAAAATAAGCGGTCTTTCCCCTATTTTCCTCTTTGCTTAAGATCGCCACGGCGCCGGCCTGTGCCAGGGCTTCAATAATCAAAACCCCCGGCATCACGGGTTCGCCCGGAAAATGGCCCTGAAAAAACGGCTCATTGTAGGTGACGCACTTTCTTGCAACCGCATATTTTCCAGGAACAAGCTCCTCCACCGTATCCAGCAGCATGAATGGCTGCCTGTGCGGAATGATCTCCATGATCTCCTTTGCAGTCAGTAATGACATGTTCTCTTCCCCTTTCCTTTTCTGTCAGCGTTCCGTTATCGGTACTGTCCGATCAGAATACTTGCGTTGTGTCCGCCAAAGCCCAGTGAATTACTGAGGGCATAGGGAATCTCTTCCCGGTAAGTCTCCCTGCAGTAATCAAGATCTATCTCCTCGTCCGGTGTGGAGTAGCCCAGGGTCTTATGGATAAACCCTTCCTCCATCTCCTTCACACAGGTGATCAGCTCGATTGCCCCTGCGGCTCCCAGAAGATGACCGATCATGGACTTCGTGGAATTGATATGGATATTTTTCGCATGCTCTCCAAAGGCCTGCTTGATGGCCCTGGTCTCAAAGAGATCATTGTGATGAGTCCCGGTTCCGTGAGCATTGATATAGGTAATATCCTCCGGACGGATACCTGCGTCCGCCACAGCCGCAAGCATGGCCTTTGCCGCTCCCATTCCGTCCTCCGCCGGGGACGTGATATGATAAGCGTCGCTGGTACAGCCGTAGCCTGTCACCTCGGCATAGATATGCGCCCCTCGTAAAAGGGCATGGGTAAGCTCCTCCAGAACCAGGATGCCCGCTCCCTCTCCCATGACAAAACCGCTCCTGTTCTTGTCAAAGGGCAGGCTGCAGCGGTCCGGATCCTCCACGCCGGAGAGCGCCGTAAGTGCGCAGAACCCCGCAACCCCGATAGGCGTTATGGAGCTTTCCGTTCCTCCTGCTATCATCACGTCCGCATCCCCATACTGAATGCTGCGGAAGGCCTCTCCCACGCTGTGGGTACCCGTTGCGCAGGCCGTCACCACATTAAGGCTCTTGCCCTTAAGCCCGAAACAGATGGACACGTTCCCCGCAGCCATATTGGAAATCATGAGGGGCACCAGAAGGGGATTCACCCGGGAGGGACCTCTGTTTGCCAGCTTGTCACATTCCCGCTCCACGGCCTGCAGGCTTCCGATTCCGGAGCCTATAGAACAGCCAATGCGGTAGGGATCCTCCTTCTCCATGGAAAGTCCCGAATCCTCTATCGCCTCCTTTGCAGCCGCAACCGCATACTGGCAGAACAGCTCCATACGCCTCGCCGCCTTGGGATCCATATAGCTTTTGGGATCGAAATCCTTTACCTCGGCCGCCACATGGCATTTGTACTCCGCACTGTCAAATTTGGTGATGGGTCCAAAGCCGTGCTTTCCCTCTTTTACCGCCTCAAAAAAATCTCTCACGTTCAATCCGATAGGAGTAATTGCTCCCATACCGGTTATTACCACTCTCCTGCTCATATCTGATCTCTCCTTCTCTCTACAGAGCCATGCCTCCGTCCACGCTGATCACCTGGCCCGTAATATAATCCGCACCCTCCGATGCCAAAAAGACTGCCGCCCTGGCCACATCTGCGGCGGTTCCGCTTCTCCTTAGCAGGGTCTGCTGTATCATGGAATCCTTCAGGTTCTCCGAAAGATCCTGTGTCATCTCCGTCTCGATAAAGCCGGGAGCGATAGCGTTGACCGTGATGCCTCTGCTTCCCAGCTCTCTTGCCGCACTCTTCGTAAGCCCGATCACTCCTGCCTTTGAGGCGCAGTAATTAGCCTGGCCCGCATTTCCCACGACTCCCACCACAGAGGAGATGTTGATTATTTTGCCGCTTCTGCGCTTCAGAAAATATCTGGAAAGATGTCGGATGGTGTTGAAGCATCCCTTCAGATTTACCTGAATCACGGTATCAAAGTCCTCCTCGCTCATCCGCATCAGAAGGTTATCTCTGGTGATTCCCGCATTATTCACCAGAATGTCAATATGTTCGTATTCCTTTATGAGATTCTGTATCATGTCGCCGCAGGCCGTAAAGTCCGCCACATCGCATCCTACGGCCGTGCCGCTTCCTCCGGCCTTCTCAATCTCCCTGACAGTCTCCTGCGCTCTCTCCTTAGAGCCATTATAGTTTACAATGACAAAGGCTCCCTCTTTGGCCAGGGCAAGGGCGATCTCACGTCCGATGCCTCTTCCGCCTCCTGTCACCAGGGCAATCTTTCCCTTAAGCATCCGCAGACGCCTCCTTTCCCATAAGCTCCGCACAGACCTTTTCAAGATCCTGATATTTATCTATGTTAAAGGCTTTCACCTCTTTATTGATCTTTTTCATAAATCCGCTGAGCGTCCTTCCCGGTCCGATTTCCACGAATGTATCCACATCCTCCTCGATCATCCTCTCCACGGACTGCTGCCATTTCACCGGGGAGGAAATCTGCATTTTCAAAAGGAACTTGATTTCCTTTGTCTCCGTGACAAAATCTCCCATCAGATTAGATACATAGGGAATGACAAATTCGGAAAGCTCCACCTCATCCAGAACTTTTTCCAGCTTCTCACCCGCAGGAATCAGCATTCTGGAATGAAAGGGGCCGCTGACGTTTAAGGGAAGCACTCTCTTTGCCCCCTGCTCCTTTAATGCCGCTCCCGCTTTTTCCACCGCTGCCGCTTCCCCGCTGATCACCAGCTGTCCCGGACAGTTATAGTTAGCCACGGAAACGGTTCCCTCCGTCTCCTCGCACACCTTTTCCACAATATCGCTTCCAAGTCCCAGAACCGCGGACATGGCTCCGCCCACCGGAACCGCTTCCTGCATATAGATGCCTCTCTGCCTGACCACACGGAAGGCATCCTCCGGCTTCATGATGCCGGAAGCCACAATGGCTCCGTATTCTCCCAGGCTTAATCCGGCCGTGACATCAGGGCGAAGGCCTCTTTCCTCCAGCACCTTGAGAATGGCCACCTCCGTGGTCAGCATTGCGATCTGCGTGTACTGCGTCTGGTTCAGATCCTCATTCTCCTCAAAACACAGGGCGGGAAGGTCAAGTCCGGTCACCTTTGAGGCCGTATCGTATACCCTGGCCGCCGTCTTTTCCTTCTCGTAAAATTCCTTTCCCATTCCCACATACTGTGCTCCCTGTCCGGGAAATATAAACGCTATTCTGCCCATCTTCCACACTCCTTCTTTAATACGTCCCCGGCTTCCCTCATGATCTCCTCAATTATTTCCCGGCAGCTCTGCTCTTTCTTCACAAGGCCTGCGATCTGTCCGGCCATCAGCGTTCCGCTTACCGTGTCGCCGTCCATCACGGCTCTGCGCAGGGATCCAAGTGTGAGCTTTTCCAGCTCCTCCAAACCGGCGCCTTCCTTTTCCAGCTTCAGGTATTCCCGGCTCATCTGGTTTCGGATCTGCCGGATGGGATGCCCCGTGGTGCTGCCCGTGATCTCCGAATCAATATCCTTGGCCTTCAGTACCTTTTCCTTATAATTATTATGTACGATGGACTCCTCTGCCACCACGAATCTGGTTCCCATCTGCACTGCCTCGGCTCCCAGCATAAAGGCCGCGGCTATTCCCCTGCCGTCCCCGATACCGCCTGCGGCGATCACCGGTATACTCACCGCGTCCGCAACCTGGGGCACCAGAGCCATAGTGGTTATGGATCCGATATGGCCTCCGGATTCCATTCCCTCTGCCACCACCGCGTCAGCGCCGCACCGTTCCATCATCTTAGCCATGGCGACGCTTGCCACTACCGGCATCACCTTAACTCCCGCTTCCTTAAAGTCCTTCATGAATCTGGCAGGATTCCCGGCTCCCGTGGTCACCACCTTCACGCCTTCCTCGATCACCACCTGAACCACCTCGGGCGCATTGGGATTCATCAGCATAATATTGACTCCCACCGGCTTATCCGTCAGTTCTCTTGCCATGCGGATCTCCTGCCTCACGATCTCGGCCGGTGCGCTTGCCGCCCCGATTATCCCAAGGCCGCCCGCCTCCGACACTGCCGCCGCCAGATGATGCTCCGCAACCCAGGCCATACCGCCCTGAATCACGGGATATTCGATTCCCAAAAGTTCCGTTATCCTGCTTTTCACTCTTCTACCCCTTTATTCTTCAGATATTCAGCCACGTCTCCCACTGTATTCATCTGCTCCAGATCCTCAGGGGGAATCTCAACCCCGAATTTGTCCTCAAGAGCCATCACCAGCTCAAACAAATCAAGGGAATCCACCCCAAGATCCTCCTTAAAAGAAGAATCCGGACTGATCTCCATAGTCTCCATATCCAACTGTTCCTTTAAAAGCTCCACTACCTTTTCAAACATTTTTCCTTCTCCTTATTCATTTGATTTAATTGGTTCACTCTTGTGAATGTTTGACCATCAAATATTTTGACATTACAATAGTTTGATAATCAAATCATTTGACTATCAAACTATATACCCAATTCCAAATCTTGTCAACTATAAATTGCAAATTTTTTCTGTATAATAATTTTGATTGCAGCTGCCGATATGGCTTTTGATCCGGTGTGATTGACAGAATTGGTGAAACAAAAAACACCGTATAAAACGGTGTTTTCATCATCGGAGTGACAAGACTTGAACTTGCGGCCTCTACTTCCCTAAAGTAGCGCTCTACCACCTGAGCCACACCCCGATATCCATTATGATTGTCAGTGACAAATCACAATGAATAATTTACTATAGAAATCTTCATTTGTCAACATCTTTTTTAAGCTTTCTGCGGATTTTTTATCTTTTCTCTCCGCTTCCGCCACCCGCAGGCACCGTCTGGCAGTCCTCCTCCCCCTCCGGTTCCGGAAGCGTCCCGCATACGCCGTTCCTTTTGTTAACATTCTCCCGCAGCAGCGCATAGACCGTGGAGAGAAGCGGGATAAACACCAGCATACCCACGATTCCCATGAGGCTGCCGCCGATTGTGACTGCCGCAAGCACCCATATGGAGGGGAGGCCCACTGAATTTCCCACCACGTGAGGATAAATCAGATTTCCCTCCACCTGCTGAAGCACCAGGAACAGGATCACAAATCCGACCGCCTTTGCCGGGCTGTCCACCAGAATCAGGAATGCGCCGATAAAGCAGCCGATAAAGGCACCCACGATGGGAATCAGGGCCGTGAAAGCGATAAGCACGCCAATCATAATGGCGAACGGAAACCTCAGAATCAGCATGGACACCACGAACATGGCTCCCAGAATCACAGCCTCCGTGCACTGTCCCGTGATAAAGCGTCCGAAGTTCTGGCTAAGAAGCCCTGCCACCTTCATGACCCACTCATAGACATCCGGCTTCGTATAAGCCCTGACGATTCTCCCGGCCTGGTCTCCCAGCTTCTCCTTCTGTGCCAGGATATAAATGGAAAAAATCAGGGAGATAAAGAAATTCACCGTGCCGCTGACGATTCCGCTGGCCACCGACACCGTGGTGGTCACCATGCTTCCCATTCCGTTTCTCAGGAAATTCACCACTGTCCCGAGCGCCGCCTTCCAGTCAATGACCGGAATTTTAATGGAACCCACCATTTTCTGCAGCTCCGGATTTTCCTCAAACAGTCTGTTCAGTAAATTCACCGTATCCTGTGCAAAAATAGGGATCTCTTTGCCCAGCACCCGGAAGGTGGAAATCAGCTGCGGGATCACGGTCACGATCACCAGGGTGATGATGAGCACGACAAGGAGCAGGGCAAGCACAAGGCTCACCGGGCGTTTTGCCTTCGCAGCCGCACCCTTGCCGTCAAGCCTCCTCTTTTCGAACAGGTGCCTTTCAATGAATCTCATGGGAAGATTGATCACAAAAGCCATGGCGGCTCCCACCAGAAAGGGCCTTATGATCTTCAGCATAAAAAGGGCGATCTGGCACAGCCAGTCAAACTTCATCACGGCCAGACAGGTTATTGCCGTAAAAACAATGAGCCCCCTTATCTTTCTGATATTTTTTCTGTTCAGGTTCATTACATTTCCTCCAAAAGCTTAATCAGGAAGTTCCACATTCTTTCCGTGGAAGAGACGCATAGCTCCTCCTCCGTGGTGTGGATGTTCTTCATGTCGGGACCAAGGGACACGCAGTCAAGATCCGGTATTTTATCGGAAAACAGACCGCACTCCAGACCCGCATGAATCGCCTGGATCTCCGGTTTTTTGTGGAACATTTCCTCATAGACCCGGGTCATTTTCTCCCTGAGAGGAGACTGACTGCGGTAAGCCCAGCCGGGGTAATCCCCTGTGACCTCCACCTTAGCACCGGCCAGATCCCCCAGGCTTTTAAGCCGCCGGATCAGAGCATATTTTGCGCTTTCCAGAGAGCTTCTCACAGAAATTCCCATCTTAAGCTCTCCCTCCCTGCACCTGAGCATTCCAAGGTTCAGCGAGGTCTCCACCAGTCCCTCCATGGCACCGCTCATGGCCTGTACGCCGTCGGGTACCGCGTTCAAAAACGATGCGATGCGTCCGGCATCCTTCTCCTCCATGCATTTTCTTTCCTCCGCTTCTCCGAAGGAATATTCTATCCTCACGTCGGGATCCTTCTGCTCCAGCTCTGCGGAAAGCTCCTTGCCGGTCCTGGTCAGAAGCTCTCCGATCAAGGCCCTGCAGGCCTCCTCCTCAAAGCCGTCCTCACCATACCGGTATTCCCCGCAATCAGAGCGGTATCCCGTAATCAAAAGCTGCGCCCGGGCCTGTCTTGGGATTGCATTGTCCGCAAGTCCTCCCCGGAGCGATTCCACTCCGAAATCAGCCGATGCTTCCAGCCTTTTCAGTATCCTTCCAAGCAGGCAGTTGGCGTTGCCGCGCCCCTTGTGGATCTCCGCCCCGGAATGGCCGCCCTTGAGTCCTACAACCTCTATGCTGCAGGGAATTCCGGCAAGGCTGCTCTCTTCATATTTCAGCCCGAAATTCACTCTGGCACCGCCTGCGCAGCCTGCAAGGAAGATTCCCTCCTCCTCGGAATCCAGATTGATCAGGGTATTTGCCCTGCAGGGAGCAAAATCAATGGCTCTTGCGCCGTCCATCCCCACTTCCTCGTCCACTGTGATTACCAGCTCAATTCTGGGATGCTTGTACCCGCTTCCATCCAGAAGGGCCAGTCCGCAGGCCACGGCAATTCCGTCGTCCCCGCCCAGGCTGGTGCCCTCCGCATAGATCCAGTCCCCATGTGTTCCGAGACGCAATCCTTCCTTTTCCATATCTATGTCGCAATCCGGCTTTTTCACCGCCACCATATCCATATGTCCCTGCAGCATTACGGCCGGATGATCCTCATACCCCTTGGACGCTTCCTTTATGATGATCACGTTTCCCACTGCGTCCTGATAATGCTCAAGCCCCCGCTGTGCCGCAAACTCCGCAAGATAATCGCTTATTCTCCCGGTATTTCCCGACCCATGGGGGATCCGGCATATTTCCTCAAAAAAGTAAAACACCCTCTCCGGCTTCAGATTTTCCAAAACTCTCATAGCTCTCCATACCTTTCCTGTCAACTAAGTTTTCCGGAGGCTCTCCGGTACCTGTCCGAACATTGTACCACACTTTACCATAACAGAAAAGACCTTACCGTCACCGGCAAGGTCGCTTTTTCTCCGTCTATGCGATATTCTTCTTGGCAAGCTCTGCAAGAGTTGCAAATCCTTCTGCGTCATACACTGCCATCTCCGCAAGCATCTTTCTGTTGATATCCACGCCTGCAGCCTTGAGGCCGTACATAAATTTGCTGTAGGATAAGCCGTTTAATCTTGCCGCCGCATTGATACGCGCAATCCAAAGCCGTCTGAACTGACGCTTTCTCTCTTTACGTCCCGCATAGGAAGAAGCGAGCGCTCTCATAACAGACTGCTTTGCAACTCTGTACTGTTTGCTCCTGGCTCCTCTGTAGCCCTTTGCAAGCTTCAATACTCTATTATGTTTTTTTCTGGCATTTAAGCCACCTTTAATTCTTGCCATGTCTTTTTTCCTCCTTATGATCGTTTAACCGGTATCTGCAGTCCACTTACAGATAAGGCAGAATCTTCTTCATATTCTTAACATTGGTTGCATCCGTGATCGCAGACTTTCTGAGGTTTCTCTTTCTCTTGGAAGTCTTCTTGGTCAAGATATGGCTCTTATAGGCCTTGCTTCTCTTTAACTTACCCGTTCCTGTAGCTTTAAAACGCTTTGCAGCTGATTTGCTGGTTTTCATTTTTGGCATAACTAATTCCTCCTGTATATTCAAATTTATTCATACCTGCTGACAGAGGCTTCCCCCTGTCATCTATTTTAACTGAAACTTAACGTTTCTCAGTTAAAAACATTGTCATGCTTCTGCCCTCTACCTTGGGGGCCTTCTCCATCACGCTGATATCCGCAAGCTCCTTGGCAAAATCGTCCAGAATATGCTTGCTGCTTGCCATATGCGCCATCTCTCGTCCACGGAAACGCAGAGTGATCTTTACCCTGTCTCCCTTTGACAAAAATTTTCTTGCCGCATTGATCTTTGTGTTCAGATCATTGGTGTCAATGTTGGGAGATAAACGAATTTCCTTGATCTCAATGACCTTCTGCTTCTTCTTCGCTTCCTTTTCCTTACGGGTCTGCTCATACTTGAACTTGCCGTAGTCAACAATCTTACATACGGGCGGCTTCGCCGTCGGGGCAATCTTGACAAGATCCACTCCGGCATCCTCAGCAAGCTGCATCGCTTCCCTGATGGACATGACACCGAGCTGTTCCCCGTTCTCGCCGATCACACGTACTTCCTTGTCTCTAATCTGTTCGTTGATGAATAATTCGCTAATGGTTCTTCCCTCCTGCAAGAAAATAAAATAGTGGATAGCATAACTATCCACCTCAAATACGCTTCATAGCGACCGCGCCTTACGCCAAACCACACAGCTGTAATCCGCATGGATGGAACAACTCTTCGTAAACCCCGGTCATCTGTTACTATGAACACCTGCAAGCCCCTTTGCCGCAGGGTGAGAGTGGATACTCTGCTTGTTTATATCTGTATGCGCATCAAATGCACATCACACACCTATGAACTATAACATTCCGATTCCCAAATGTCAATACCCTGATCACATTATTTATTTGCCATCTCCAGCTTTTCTTCCCTGACCAGCTTAATCTCCCCGTCAGAGATCTCAAAATCCGCCATCAGCTCATCGTCCTGGGACTGGCTGTACGTGATGGTATAGGTATCCTCTGCAAGCACAAGATATGTGAGCTGCTGGATCGTGTGTTCTCCGGCCATATATTCGCTTCTGATCTTATAGCCCGGAATTCCGTCCATGTCAAGCTCCTCAAAGGAGGAAATCGCAAGCTCCACCTTCTGCCCTCTGTCCTGAAAGGCGCTTTCGATCGTCTGCGCATACTCCTCCTGCGTAAGCGAATCCGACACCATGCCCTTCTCGGAACCCGGGGACACGGAATAATATATATTGGAGGAATCCAGGGGCGCTCTCTCGTGCAGATACATGCCGGGAATTTCCTCCGATTCATGGTAGCCCGAAGGAATCCTCACCACGCAGCATTTCACCTTTTCCCTTCCGCTCCCGTCATCCCGCTCCTTCAGTTCAAATTCCTTCATTTCTATGTAGCGCTGCGACGATGTCTCATCCCCCGAAATATCTGCCACAGTGATCACCTCCTCGCTGCAGCCGCAGCAAGACACAAGCGCGGCAAGGATAAGACCTGCAAGTACTGATTTCCATCTGTTCATCCCAATACCTCTTTTACATGAAAGATTTTTTCATAACAGTACTATTTAATCATATTTTACACGGCCCTTCAAGTGCGAAATTGCAAAAGTCCCTTTCAAAAAAAGACAACCTGCCGGCTCTGCCGGTACGTTGTCTTTTTCGAGTTTTCTATTTCTCCGCAAAGGTTGCGCAGGCGGTTTCCCTGCAGCTGTCAGCTCCGCAGCCCTTGATGTCAACATGGTCCGCCACACACTTGTAATTACTGTTGTGAATACATCTGACCGCCTCGCAGTCAATGCTGATGGTTCTGCAGGGATGCTCCAGAGCGCTTGTAAAGCTGTCCCTCTTCTCATCCGCAAAGCTTTCACAGCATGTCTCGTCATCGCAGCAGGCATGCTTTCCGCCCACCATAATATCGCCCTTACAGCAGCAATTACTTTTGTTGTAAGCACAGTTTTCTACCGCACAATCCAATTGAGCCATCTCTAAACCTCCTGTAATTTTTCCCTCTCAGGTATTAGATAGTATGGCTCCTTTTTTTCGGTTTATGCAAGAGAAAGCAAATAAATGGACAGCCAGTATCTCTCGATCATGATCTCCGTCTTTTTCTCGGAGAGAATTCCTTCCTTTTCCCACTTCTCACAAATTTCCTCTCTGGCATTCCCGCTGCCCAAAAACCAGACCTTCCTTCCGGATTTCAAAAAATTTTTGATGCACTCCATTCCGGCCTCGTCTGAGAATTCCCCCTCCACAAGGCTTCTGTTCCCGGGAAACATCCTTACAACCAGCTCCTCCGGGTTCCCATACCATAAATAGGTATCCCCGGCAAGATAACAGGCTGTCACGGCCTGGGCCTGGTCAAAGTTAAAGACCGCCGCATCCTCCTCCCCGATCATGGCAAGTCCGGAACGGGCCTGCTCCATTTGCAGGCGCTTCCAGGTCTCCTCGCCGTAAAAGGCCCGGAAATTCCAGAGACCCGTGACAGACAGAAGGATCAGGATACAGAGCCTGACCCGCCTGCCCGGAAGCCCTGTAAGAAGCACCGAAAAGGCCAGCCAGAAAACACCCATGGCCGGAAGCATATAGCGGTACACAAATATGGGCTTTATGGCGATGGATGCCGCAAACCCGAAAAACACGATTCCGCCCAGCACGGACACGCAGCCCGCCGCAAAGACCGTCATACTCTTTTCCTGCTTTGACGCAGAACCCGCATACCTTATGAAGGCTTTCCCCAGCAAAAGCACATAGAGCACAAAAAGAACCACGGCCAGCACGATATTTATCTTCTCACCGGGAAAGGAAGGCAGAAACAGGAACTTCACACAGCCTCCCAGCGTCCGCAGGGAAACCGGCTGAATCCAGTAATTCTCCTTCACCTGCCCCAGCTGGTTTGTGACTACCGTAAGCAGCCAGGGAAGATAACAGGCAGCACAGGCAAACCCGCTTATCAGAAAGGCTTTGATCCGCGCCCTCAGCCTGCCCTCCATCCAAAGGCTTACGAACAGATAAGCGTAGACCATGCAGGCCGCCACACAGGCAAAATAATGGGTGTAGCAGGCCGCAAGGGAGCAGGCCGCAAGAAGAAACCAGTTTTTACCGGCCCCCTCCCTTCCTGACGACAGCTCGTAGGCGCTTACCGCTCCCGTGGTGATGAAGAGAATGGCAAAGCCGTACATGCGCATTTCCACCAGATAACCGGAAAGCTGGGGCATGGATACGAGAAGGAAGCTGAACACACCGGATGCAAAAAGCCCGAAATTCTTTCTGATCTTTACTGCCGAAAGAAGAACGCACAGCCCGAAGGAAAAAACCGAGGCCAGCTTTGCAAGCGTGATCTGTGTTTCCAGTCCTCCCGCCCCGCCTATTGTCAGAAAAAGCTTGACAATCATATAATACAGAGGCGGATGCACATCCCCGGCAGTGATGGAAATCAACTCGCCAAGAGACTGGTTTGCCAGCCCCAGGGTGAACATCTCATCATACCAGATATCGCTTCCTCTGCACAGGAAGAGCGCCGAAGCGCAGACCATCGCCGCGCTCAGCACAAAAAAGATGATTCCTGTGATCTCATCCGGTTTTAATTTCTTTCTCATTCCCGCCCTTCCCTTTATCGCCGCACTGATTTTTATTCCTTATGATCCTCTTCTTTACGGATTTCCTTGGTACGGATTTCCCGGCAGATCTGGTCAATGAACTCTGAAAGCGGCTTTACGCCTTCGTCTCCCGCAAACCGGCTTCTCACGGATACCGTCCCGTCTGCCTCCTCCTGCTGCCCTACCACTAACATATAGGGAAGCTTTGCCAGTCTCGCCTCCCGAATCTTGAAGCCGATCTTTTCCGAGCGGTTATCCGTTTCTGCGAGAACGCCGTTTTTCTTAAGCTCCGTGCAGACCTTTTTTGCATATTCTTCATACTTCTCCGAGATCGGCAGAATTCTCACCTGCTCCGGACACAGCCAGGTAGGGAACTTGCCCTCATATTTCTCGATCAGCCATGCCAGCGTTCTCTCATAGCAGCCCATGGAGGTGCGGTGAATAATGTAAGGACGCACCTTGTCGCCGTTCTGGTCAATATAGTACATGTCAAACTGCGCCGCAAGCAGAGCGTCCCACTGGATAGTGATCATGGTGTCCTCCTTGCCGTACACGTTCTTTGCATTGATGTCCACCTTTGGTCCGTAGAAGGCCGCTTCTCCCACCTCCTCGGTAAAAGGAATTTCAAGCTCCTTCAGGATGCCGCGGATATGTCCCTCGGTCTCCTCCCACACCTCCGGTTCCCCGATATATTTTTCCCTGTTTTCGGGATCCCATTTTGACAGATGGTATGTCACCTCGTCCTGCAGGCCCAGAACCGTCAGACAGTATTTTGCCAGCGCAAGGCATCCCTTGAACTCCTCCACCATCTGATCGGGCCTCACAATCAGATGTCCCTCGGAAATGGTGAACTGACGCACTCTGGTGAGCCCGTGCATCTCCCCGGAATCCTCGTTCCGAAACAGCGTGGAGGTCTCGCCGTAGCGCAGCGGCAGATCCCGGTAGGAATGCTGGGCTGCCTTGTACACGTAATACTGGAAGGGACAGGTCATGGGACGCAGGGCAAAGACCTCCTTATCCGCCTTCTCATCCCCCAACACAAACATACCGTCCGTATAGTGGTCCCAATGTCCGGAAATCTTGTACAGATCGCTCTTGGCCATGAGAGGGGTCTTGGTTCTGATATATCCCCATTCATTGTCCTCCAGATCCTCGATCCAGCGCTGCATGGTCTGCACCATCTTCGCTCCCTTGGGCATCAACAGGGGAAGTCCCTGTCCGATCACGTCCACCGTGGTGAAAAGCTCCATCTCCCGGCCCAGCTTATTGTGGTCCCGAAGTCTGATGTTTTCCAGGTATTCGAGATATTCCGCAAGCTCCTCCTTTTTCTGGAAAGCGGTGCCGTAGATTCTCTGCAGCATGGCATTCTCCGACTTTCCTCTCCAATAAGCACCCGAGGAGGAGGTCAGCTTGAATGCCTTGATCCCCTTGGTGCTCATAAGGTGCGGTCCCGCGCACAGATCCGTAAAGCCGCCCTGATCGTAGAAGGAAATCTCTGCATCCTCCGGAAGATCCCGGATCAGCTCCACCTTGTAGGGCTCGTTCCTCTCCTCCATCAATTTGACGGCCTCCGCCCGCGGAAGCGCAAACCGCTCCAGCTTATGGCCCTCCTTGATGATCTTTTTCATCTCAGCCTCGATCTTATCGAGATCCTCCCGTGAAAAAGGCTCATGCTCAAAATCATAATAGTAGCCGGTATCAATACTGGGCCCGATGGCAAGCTTCGCCTCGGGAAAAAGTCTCTTTACCGCCTCCGCCATCACATGGGAACAGGTATGCCTCACTACCCGAAGGCCCTCGGGATCATTTGCGGTAAGGATATTCAGAGCGCAGTCCCTATCCACCACGGTCCGAAGATCCACCACCTCTCCGTCCACTTCGCCCGCACAGGCCGCTCTTGCAAGTCCCTCGCTTATATCCGCGGCAATCTCATAGACGCTTTTCGCACCGTCATACTCCTTTACGGAGCCGTCCTTCAATGTTATCTTCATTGCAGATTCCTCTCTTTCGAAACTTATTTTTGTTTTTTTTCAATACTGCTTACTATAATTCCTGCTTCTCAATCTCATCCCAGTCTGCGATCTCACCCTCATCCTCTTCATTCAGCCTGGTGTTCCCGCAGTTATTCCCGTTGTGGCTCCCAAACACATTGGTCTTCCTGGGTGAAAAAAGCATTCCGAATACAATTCCGCCAAGAAGGCAGACCATCAGGGACAACACGAATTCCCTCTTACTCATTTCAGTAGTCTCTGTCAGTGTCACTTTTAACTCATTCCATTTTTCTTTCATTTTTTCCTCCATTCCGAAGCGCTCTGCGCTTACCGGTTTCCGCCTTTTGGGGCCGCTCCTGTCTTTCCTCCCAAAACGCATAAAATCCCATGCACAAAGCGTGCATGGGACGTAAATTTACGCGGTTCCACCCTGCTTGCTTCCGGACAAATATATCGGAAGCCTCTCAAAAAAAGCCTGTAACGCAGGCCTGCGGGCCGGATTAGGGCCACTCGGAGCCGGTCTTCGGATGCTTCCTGCAAGGATACTTTCAGCTCAGGCCATGCCCGGTATCCCTCTCTGACGCATTGTGCACCTTACTCTTCTCGTCAACGTGTTATGTTTATTCCATGTCATTATCATAGG
>CAJUIO010000063.1:6315-21406 GCA_910586025.1 uncultured Lachnospiraceae bacterium | reverse complement strand
AGCGTTTACCGTATCTTGCGGCAGGAACAGCAGGAACAACAACCCCACAGAAAGCTGGATATGGAGCGATAACAGAAAAAGCGGCGGGATAGTAAACACTTGCCTCGCCGCGCTGTTTTGGCACTTAGCCCGATAAAATGGAATTTTTAGATATTGTTATATATGTATTTCTATAAAACGGCATTTTAAGCATACTTGTATTCCATAGTTTTTTAAACTCCTTTACGGAAATTTTCCTGTTATAATATTGCTCATTGGAATTAACAAAATCCTCTAAAGATTCGGCAATAAAAATATATTGTTCATCATAACCAACAACAGGCACATAATGTAAGTGATTTTTATTCGTCTGTATCCGTATCATCACAATTACTGGATTTCCTTTGCTGATTTCATTTTTTAGTGCAGCGATATTTCCGGCGCAATACTTTACCTTAAAGCCATATTGGGAAAGTAAATTTAGTATCCCTTTTGGGTACACACATCCATCTTTCTTTTTATTGGGAATGACCTCATATAAGTTATCACCATGTTCTTCAATATCAAAATGCCTCAAAATATAGGCTGATGAAAATGCAGAACATTGGTATCCATTTTGCAAGTCTATTCTGTTTGCTTTTGTAATGATAACCTCCTTTTTCTTAGATTTCATTGAAAAATGAAAGTGTAGTGCACCCATTAGGAAGATATCTGCAATTGTTATAATTATCACATTGTTTACTAATGTTAAAAGCAATGCCACTATATCTGTTTTCATACTGCCAACTCCTTAGACAGGAACATATCTTCCAAATTAGCCACGCTAATTTTATTATCCGCAGCAAATCCAGCCTGCAATGCGTTCTGCCGTAATTCATCCAAGCTGCCCTCAAACAGCAAACAATGATTTTGGGCTATGCCGGACAGTTGGAAAAATTCAAAAATGGCCTTTTGACCCTGGCATCTTGTTATTATAACAGCATAATGCCGTTTTCCTCCGCCGCCTTCATGACATCGGCGGGCCACAGCGAAGACTGAACCTCCCCGATATGCGCTTTTCTCAGGAAAAACATACAGATACGGGACTGGCCGATACCGCCGCCGACGGTAAGCGGCACTCTGTCTTCCAAAATTGCCTTCTGGAAGGGCAGGGCGGCCCTTTCCGGACAGCCGGCCTTCTCAAGCTGGCTGAGCAGGGAATCTTTATCGACACGGATGCCCATGGAGGACAGCTCCAATGCGATGTCAAGTACCGGATAGTAAACCACGATGTCCGCATTTAATGCCCAGTCATCATAATCAGGGGCTCTTCCGTCGTGTCTTTCGCCTGATTTCAGGAGACCGCCGATCTGCATGATGCAGACAGCGCCCTTTTCCCTTGAAATCCTGTATTCCCGCTCTTTGGGGGAAATATCAGGAAACATGTCTTCCAGCTCCTGGGTGGTGATAAAGAAAATATCATGCGGCAGGATTTCTTCTATGTAATCGTACCGAATCGCCATATACTTTTCCGTCTTGCGCAGGACTTTATAGACTATGCGTACCGTTTCCTTCAGAAAATCAATCGTGCGTTCTTCCCTTGAGATGATTTTTTCCCAGTCCCATTGATCCACATAAATGGAATGGATGTTGTCGGTCTGTTCGTCTCGGCGGATGGCGCTCATGTCAGTATAAAGCCCCTCACCGTAGGAAAAACCGTATTTCTGCAAGGCAAACCGCTTCCACTTCGCAAGGGAGTGGACGATTTCGGCCTGCGCGTCATTTTGCTCTTTGATGCCGAAAGTGACCGGTCTCTCTACACCGTTCAGGTTATCGTTTAGCCCGGAAGACGGCTCTACGAACAGAGGTGCGGAAACACGCAATAAATGCAGGCGTTCGGCCAGCAGGTTCTGGAAGAAATCTTTGACTGTCTTGATGCCGATCTGCGTATCGTGGAGATTTAAGGCGGATTGATAGCCGCCTGGAATAATTAATTGATTCATGGAAAACCTCTTTTTCCTTCATAGTTTTAATTTTGCAGGTTTGATTATATCACTTCCATTCTCCGTTTACCATAAAAATACCAAATTTTTTTAAACTTGAAAATCAGTAGTTTTTACCTCCTGGATATTAGTTTTTTCATCCGGCGTTGTACGGCGGCACCGCTTCTGCTACGATCAGGTCATGAACAAGAAAACGGCCAGGGGCCGGGCAATGCAGGAGGTAAGACTATGAGTATTTTGAGCACAAAGGATCTGACAAAGCACTACGGGAGCGGACCGAATCTGGTGAAGGCTCTGGACGGTGTGAGTATTTCCATAGAAAAAGGGGAGTTCGTGGCGATTATCGGCACGTCGGGGAGCGGCAAGTCCACGCTGCTGAACATGCTGGGAGGGCTGGATCGGCCGAGCGGCGGGAGCGTGAGGGTGGATAATTTTGAACTGAGCAAGCTGCGGGACGAGGATCTGACTGTGTTCCGCCGCAGAAATATCGGCTTTGTGTTTCAGAATTACAATCTGGTTCCCATACTCAACGTGTATGAAAACATCACCATGCCTGTTCTCCTGGACGGGAAGAAGCCGGACGAGGATTTTATCGGGGAGGTGACGGCGCTCCTCGGGATTGAGAAAAAGCTTTACAACATGCCTAACACACTCTCCGGCGGGCAGCAGCAGAGAGTGGCTATCGCAAGGGCGCTTGCGGGAAAGCCTGCAATCCTGCTTGCGGATGAACCTACCGGGAACCTGGACTCCGTAACCAGCGACGAGGTGATCGCACTCTTGAAGGAGACGGGCAGAAAATTCCGTCAGACGATCGTGATGATCACGCATAATCCGGAGATCGCACAGCAGGCGGACAGGAGCCTTCGGATCGAGGACGGCAGGATCTGTGAGCAGGGAGGTGAGAGGAGATGAGGAAACAAAATTCGAGTGCTTTTATGATACGAACCCTCGCAAGGCGCAGCTTTCAGGCAAACCGGATGCGCAATGCGGTGGCCGTGCTTGCGATCATCCTGACAACCATGATGTTCACCGTGCTGTTTGTGCTGGCCCAGAGCATTAAGCGGAACGTGACGGAGATGACCTTCCGGCAGACCGGCTACGACGGACAGATTTCCTTCAAAGGGATTGGTAAGGAAGAGCTGGAGGCAGTCGCATCCAGGCCCGAGGTGGCAGCATTCGGGGAGAGTCTGGTTGTGGGGATTGCGGAAAATAAGGAGCTTGCCGGAAAGCAGGTGGAGATCCGCTGGTCTGACGACTATAATGCAAAGCACAGCTTTTCCTATCCCCAGACGGGCACCATGCCCATGGAGGATGATGAGATCGTGCTGGATGTGCAGACCCTTGAGAGGCTGGGAGTGCCCTGTGAGCTTGGAGCGGAGGTTACGCTTTTTTTCCGCAGGGACATAACAGGGCAGGAAAAGACACAGGCACATTTTCGGCTCAGCGGTTATTATGAGACAAACGCTTCCACCTATGCGTCTATGGCCTGGGTAAGCCGTTCCTTTGCGGAGCGCATGATCGAAGGGGCTGAAGGCGAGGGTCAGGTGATCGGGATGCGCACGGCTCAGCTTTCGCTGCACACGGATCGGAATATGGAGGCGGTCATGGATAAGATCCTGGCCGAGACGGGTCTTACGGGCCTTGACTATAATGTGAATCTGGCTTATTCTCCGGAGATGAATTACATGGCTGCTCAGGAGGGGCTTCCCATGTATCTGGGAATGGCGCTGGTGTTTGTGGCAGGCTATCTGATCATCTATAACGTGTTTCAGATTTCCATAACGGCCGATATTCAATTTTACGGCAGACTGAAAACCCTGGGGACAGACAATAAGCAGATTCGGAGGATGATTTACGGACAGGGAATGCGTCTTTCCCTGATCGGGATTCCTGCGGGACTTATGATCGGCTATCTTGTGGGAGCTTTGCTGGTTCCGGTGTTTATAAGCTTTTCCCAGGAAAATGCCAGGGTTCCGGTAAGTCCTGTGATCTTTATCGGCTCCGCTCTGTTTTCTTATCTCACGGTCATGATCTCCTGTCTGCGGCCCGCCCGCATTGCGGGAAAGGTTTCTCCCATGGAGGCGCTGCGCTACAATGGAACGGAGGGGGGACGAAGGAAGATTAAGAAAAGCAAAAAAGGCGCTTCTCTTCCCGCCATGGCTTTTTCCAACCTGGGGCGTAACCGCAGGAGAACCGCGGTGGTGATTCTCTCCCTGACTCTGGGGCTGGTGCTTCTTAGCTGCTTCTATGCCAAAAATGCTTCCTTTGACATGGAAAAATATCTGGAGGAGCTGACGCTGTCTGACTTTGAGCTCTCGGAGCTCACCAGTGAGGACTATTCTAACGGCTATGATCCCCGGGGGAATACGCTGAGCGCAGAGCTTATAGGCCGGGTGGAAGGCCTGGAGGGCCTGGAGGGTCTCGGACATCTCTATTCCCATGAGACAGCCTTTGCGATGGATGAGCAGACGGCGGCCAATCTCGAAAGCTATTTTAGCGAGGAGAGGCTGGCAGAGTGGGCCGGATATGATCCGGAAGGCCCCAAGATGCTGAAAGAGGCCATCTCCTCCAGACAGGCAGCTGCGCTCATCCTGGGTCTTGACGGGATTGCCCTGGAAAAGACCATGGAGGAGTACAATATTCTTGCAGGCTCTTACGATGCGGAAGTGTTTTCCGGCGGCGGCCATGTGATTGCGGTGAGCACCGGCACAGACGGTGCGGGAGAGAACCCGGTATATCCCACGGCCTCTCTGGGAACGGAGATTGAACTGGAAGGAGAAACCTACACGGTCATGGCGATAGTAAAGGCTCCCAATCCGGTTACGAAAGGAGCATCGGAAAAGGGAAATCCGAAAACCGGCCATGAATTGAAATTCATCATCCCGGCAGCGGATTTTCAGGCAAGGTGGCCGGAAAATACCCCAAGAAGGCTTTTCGTGAATGTGTCTGACGAGGGACTTGCAAAAGCGCAGAAGATGCTGGAGCAGTATACCGACGAGGTGGACAGGAGCCTGCCTGTCACCTCCCGCAGCTCCATGGCAAAGCAGTATGAGAGGGAGACGCGCTCTCAGGCCGTTATGGGAAATGTGATCAGCATTGTGATCGCTCTGGTGGGAATTCTGAATTTTGCCAATAGTATGATCACGGCCATTATCTCCAGGAAAAAGGAGTTCGCCATGATCCAGTCCGTGGGAATGACCAGAAGACAGCTTACGAGGATGCTGATCTACGAGGGACTTTTCTATGCGGTGATCACCCTTGCGGTTTCCTTTGCAGCCAGCATTCCGGGAGTGGGGATCGGTGTCCGCGCAATGGTGGAGGGAGGATTTACCACCTTCCGCTTCACGCTCCTTCCCCTGTATGTCTGTACTCCGATTCTGCTCGTGCTTGTGGCGGCGGTTCCCTGCCTCTGCTTTAAGAATCTGGAAAAGGAGAGCGTGGTGGAGAGGCTTCGGGCCGTAGATTAAAGGAGCTGTGAAATAGGCCGCAGCATGGGGATTCTCGTGCGGCGGCCTTGCTCCATGAGAAATGTCCGCCTTTTCATCCCTGTCTACAGTGTAAGTTCATAGATCAATTCCCTTTCCGTTTGGGAAACCTGACGAAAGCCCAGTGATTCATGCATTTTCTGGGACGGAAGGTTCCAGATGTAGACAGTGGAGTTGCAGATGCTTTTGAAACCAAGAGTCTTCAGGCGGTGGATCACGGTCTGCATTATCAGGGTTCCGATTCCCTTTCCTCGGTATTTATCCTCCCAGATGGCGATGGGAGGATTCCTGTCCTTCACAGTGACGTCGCCGATACAGATATAGGTATCGTTCTCTTTTGCTTCTATATAATAGAACTCTCCGGTACGGTCAAGGTAACTGCACATGCGTTTTACATAGTCCAGATCCGGTTTTTTGGCATCATCAAAAATGCCTTCTGAATTCTGATACACATAGGGATTCTGATATGGAGGCAGGAACCTTTCATAGTGTCCGTCATATCGGCGAAGGCGCAGATTTTCATTGATCGTGATTATTTCCGGCTGCGGGATAGAGGTAAACGGCATAAACAGCATCTCCTTTTTCTTCAAAATGATACGGCAATTATATCATGGAATATAATCAAAATGAACACATGGCTTGTATATTGACAATAAATTGCGTGACAAGTACAATAATAACAGATAACAGAACTATTGACCTTGGAGATGATACGGAGAGGAATCTATGGCTGTACAATACAGGAAATTATCGGAAAAGGATTTAGACATATTTATAGAAATGAGAATCTGTCAGCTGAGGGAAGAGGGGGCGAAGGAAGAGATCGATCTTAAGCCCGCATTGACTGACTATTATCACCGGCATCTTAAAGACGGCACTTTTGTCTCCTGGCTGGCTGTTGACGGGGACAGGATCGTGGGGACAAGCGGAATGTCATTCGTGGAAAAACCGCCGTATTTTGGATGCCCGAATGGGAGGATCGGGCTGCTTTCCAGCATGTTTACCTCCAGGGATTACCGCAGACAGGGAATTGCAAAGGAATTGCTGCGGCGGGTTGTGAATGAGGCAGGGGAATACGGGTGCGGCAATGTTCAGATTACGGCCTCGGATATGGGAGTGCTGCTCTATACCGACTTTGGCTTTGTGAAGAACGGTAATTTTATGCAGTACAATTTATAGGCGGGGAGAGAGCCGCATAAGTGTTCACGCCTGTTTCCGGAAAGCATTTCTCGAATCCGGCTATGACGGAATCCATACTGACATGCTGATAACCGCAGGTTTTCGATATAAGGTGGGAGGCAGTGCTTTTTCCTGCCCTTGGAACGCCGGCGATAATGATATTGTTTTTCATATTCTGACCTCCATATGTCTGACAGTAAGGGTGGTGCCGGCCCCTACTGTTTATCCGGGTTCGGGCATGTGATAATCCACGTAAAACCAAAGCGGTCTCTGGTGACTGAACCGCAGCCGCCGTCATCCGGCTTTGGATGCGGCTGCAGAGGTGCAATTATGGTTCCGCCCTCTGCCAGTACTGATATGGTATGCAGGGCCTCCTCCTGTGAGCCCATGTGAATCATCAGCTTTATATCCGTGTTAATTTCTGCGGTGTCAAAGGAATCTCCCGCAGCCATATGCGTATTGCCCAGTGTAAACTCCACGTGCATTACCTTTCCGATCTGATCCGGTGTCATCTCATATGTGCTCTCGGACCAGCGCGACATATAACAAATCTCCCCGCCAAATGCCTCGATATAGGTATTGAGCGCTTCCTCGCAGTTTCCTTTGAAAGACAAATACGGGATCACTTCAATTTTCCTTTTTTCCATTTTCATTGCCCTCCCTTTGGTGCTTTCTGTTTTAGATTTAATAGTATTTTACCTGATTTGTCACGGGATGTCTTGTATATTTCCGACATTTGTGTGTTACGAACCGGCTTTTGGCAGAAATAGAAATATGATATAATTAGATAGTATCATGGTTAAAAGACTGAGCTATTGAGGAGGGATTTGAAATGGCAAAATTACTTTATCAGGGGCATGGCAGCATGAGGCTGATTTCGGAGGGCGGGATCGTGGTCTATATTGATCCGTTTGCGGGAGAGGGGTATGACCGGCCGGCGGATCTGATCCTGGTGACCCATCAGCATCACGATCACAACCAGATTCAATTGCCCCCGCATGCGGATAACTGCCGCATTATCCAGAATATGGATGCGCTGGGGGAGGACGGATATCGGAGCTTTTTGGCGGGAGATATCGAGGTAGAGGCCACACAGGCCTATAATGAGAAGCATCCGAAAAGCGAGTGCGTGGGATATCTTGTGCGGGTGGACGGCGTTCTCCTCTACTTTTCAGGAGATACGGCAAGGACCGGACAGATGGAGACGCTGGCGGAGCGGAAAATCGATTATGCCTTTCTGCCCATTGACGGATTCTACACCATGGATACGGGGGAGGCCGTGGAGTGTGCGGAGCTGATCAGGGCAAAGCACACAATACCCGTCCACATGGCTCCGGGAAAGCTCTTTGATCCGCAGAAGGCCGCAGGCTTTGTCACACAGGGAGCCATGATAGTGGAACCCGGGCAAGAGATCAGATTATGATCTCGCCCCGGCTCCGGAGTTCTCAAAGCGCCTTTTTTGTGGTAGACTGTATCGTGAGGCTGCCGGCTGCGGAGCGGGCAGTATCAAGATGAGGAAAAAGGAGCTGTTTCTGATGAATCTGTTAACTGTGGAAAATCTGGAAAAGACATATGGAACGAGAAAGCTTTTTGATAATACCTCCTTCTCCATGCAGGAGGGGGAAAAGGTGGGCGTGATCGGAATCAACGGTACGGGAAAGTCCACGCTGCTTAAGATGCTGGCGGGCCTGGAGGAGCCGGACGAGGGGACAGTCACCGTGGCGAATCACGCAATATGCAGCTATCTGCCGCAGAATCCCGTTTTTGACGAGAAGGAGACCGCCATGGATGCGGTGCTTGCAAAATATGCGCAGAGCGGGCAGACGGCGGCAGGGGAGGGTGATCTGGAGACCAGGGCAAAGACCATGCTTACCCGGCTCGGCGTCACGGAGTTTGACACTCCCTGCGGGCAGATGTCCGGCGGTCAGAAAAAGAGGCTCGCTCTGGTGGCGGCGCTGCTTTATCCGTCCGATCTTCTGATTCTGGATGAGCCGACCAATCACCTTGACAGCGATATGGCCCAGTGGCTGGAGGAGCAGCTGCGGCAGAGGACGGGCGCTCTGATCATGGTCACCCATGACAGATATTTTCTGGACTGCGTGACGGACCGCATCGTGGAGATCGACAGGGGGAAAATATATTCTTATCAGGGGAATTATGCCGTTTATCTTGACCGGAAGGCTCAGAGAGAGGAGTCGTCTCTTGCCAGCGAGAGAAAGCGCCAGTCCATTCTGCGAAAGGAGCTGGAATGGGTCAGGCGGGGTGCGAGGGCCCGCTCCACGAAGCAGAAGGCCAGGCTGGAACGGTACGAGGAGCTGAAAAATACAGAAGCGCCCATTGCGGACGGAAAGGTGGAGACCGGCTTTGCCGCATCCGCAAGGCTCGGAAAGACCACGGTGGAAATCAGCCATGTCAGCAAGGGCTTCGGGGACAGGCTCCTGATCCGGGATTTTTCCTATGTGTTCCTGAAAGATGACAGAATCGGGTTTGTGGGAAAAAACGGTTGTGGCAAAACCACGCTGATGAAAATGCTTATGGGCCTGGAGGAGCCCTGTGAGGGCCGGATTGTCATTGGGCAGACCGTAAAGCTGGGATATTACGCTCAGGAGATCGGGGAGGAGGAGATGTCTGCGAATCAGAGCGTGATAGACTTTATCCGGGATACGGCGGAGTTCGTGGACACGCAGGAGGGAAAGGTATCCGCCTCCAAAATGCTGGAAAGATTTCTGTTTGAGGGAAAGGATCAGTACGGGCTGATCGGCAAGCTCTCCGGCGGGGAGCGGCGGAGGCTGTATCTGCTCAAGGTTCTGATGGAGGCACCCAATGTGCTGATTCTGGACGAGCCTACTAATGACCTGGATATTTCCACTCTGACCGTGCTTGAGGATTATCTTGACAGCTTCGGAGGAATCGTGATCGTCGTCTCCCATGACCGGTATTTTCTCGACAGGACGGTGCGCAGGATTTTTGCCTTCGAGGAGGGCGGAATCCTGCGCCAGCACGAGGGCGGGTATACGGATTATCACAGCCGCCTGCGCAGGGAGGCAAAGGAAGGAGGAACCCCGTCCGTCTCCGGAAGGAACGGAGGAGCCAGGGAGGAGCGCCGGAAAGGCCAGAGCCCGGAGGAAAGAGGCGGTCGGGCAAACAGCTGGAAGCAGCCCTCCTCGCGGCTGAAATTTACCTACAGAGAACAGAAGGAATACGAGACCATTGAGGACGAGATCGCTGCTCTGGAGGAAAAGCTGGAAGCGCTTGAGGGCGAGATTCTGGCATCGGCCACTGACTTTGTGAAGCTGAACCGTCTGACCGGGGAGAAGGCCGGGACGGAGAAGCTTTTGGAGGAGAAGATGGACCGGTGGATGTATCTGGAGGATCTGAAGGCAAGGATCGATGCGCAGAACGAGGCGAGGTAAGGAGAATGGGACTGCTTGACGGAAGATTCACGATCAATGATATTTTTGAGCTTCTGACGTTCGTAGGTTTTTTCTACTATATTATAAAGAGATTTGTCTTGAAGCAGCCTCCCATCCCGGCGGCGGCTTTGCGGAAGATAGACAGGGAAAAGCTTCGCAGCGCCCTGGCTCTCCTTTATAAGAACAAAAAGGTTCCGGGCGGGGCTTATACGATTCCGCCGCAGCTTTCCGGAGAGCTTGAGAGAAATCTTCATGATCCGGAGCTTTTGCGCAGGCTCATGTGCGATATTGCGGCTCATGTGGGAATTGACGGGAGCCGCATCAAACTGAAATTCAAGGATGATGCCACTCTGGAATATGCGGGAAATATTTCCACCAACGGAGCATTTACCACTATCAATCTCCAGACTCATGATTACTATAATCTGGATGTGCTGACGGCAATACTTGCCCACGAGGTGATGCATCTGTATCTGTACTACAACGGGATCCGTTTTTCCGATACCCTTTCCAATGAAGTGCTTACGGACACGGCGGCTGTTTTTTTCGGCTTTGGAGAGTACCTGCGCAGAGGCTATAAGGTGATTGAGGTAAATCTTGGTTTTTCCTACCACAAGGTGGGATATATCAGGCCGGAGGACGTGGAGTTTATCCTGTCGGAGATTCAGGGGAAAAAGTGGATTGTTAACCTATTTTGAATAATGAGTTGACAATTCGGCTCTGCCATGCTATTCTATCAGCAGTTTTAAGTAAAATTTCATTGGAGGGTAGAAAGATGGCGGCAATTGCAAAAGAAGGAAAAGGCGGAAGAAGTAAGACATTTGACATGGTTTATATTGCGGTGTTTGCGGTCCTGATAGCGATCTGCTCCTGGATTTCCATCCCCATGGTAGTGCCCTTTACGCTGCAGACCTTTGCGGTATTTCTGGCAGTGGGCGTTCTTGGGGGAAAGCGGGGAACAGCGGCAATTCTGATTTACATATTGCTGGGCGCGGTGGGCATACCTGTTTTTGCGGGGTTTTCCGCAGGCATGGGAGTGATTCTTGGCAACACGGGCGGATATATCATCGGCTTTGTCGGCTCCGGCCTTGTGATGTGGGCTATGGAGACTCTGCTGGGAAAGAAAACCTGGGTTCTGGCGCTTTCCATGGCGGTTGGTCTGATCGTGTGCTATGCGTTCGGAACAGTCTGGTTTATGTCGGTTTATGCCAAAAGCTCCGGGGCGATCGGTCTTGTCACGGTACTTTCCTGGTGCGTGATCCCGTTTATTATTCCGGATGTCATCAAAATTATGCTGGCGCTTTTCCTTGCGAAGCAGCTTTCCAGGGTGGTTCAGATTGATTAGAAGACGAAAGAACAGGAGGGAAGGGCATTGGATATAAATATGGGCATCTGTCAGATCAGGGCGCATCACGGCATGTGTCTTGCCTTTTTCCGGGGAAAGGGCTACAGTGATGAATTTACGGAGCATATGGGAAAAATGAGGCGGTTCCTTGACCAGAACCCGGTGGTGCGCATTCTCGCCGGTACGGATGAGATCTGCGGCCCCTGTCCCAACAATGAGGGCGGAATCTGTTCTGGTGCGGCCAAGACCGAGGGGTATGACAGAAAGGTGCTTTCCCTCTGCGGAATTCGTGAGGGAAGCGAGCTTTTCTGGCAGGACTTTGCGGGAATGGTCCGGGAGAGAGTTCTGGATGCGGGAAAGAGAGAGGAAATCTGCGGGGACTGTCAGTGGAACTCTATCTGCAGTAAAAAATAAATGCGTCAAGAAGAAGCGATCCGTCAACGGTATCGCTTTTTTTTCGGCACAGGCGCTCCGGATGCCACTGCACACCCACAATGGGGAGAAAGGAGTGTGTCAGTCCTTCCACCACATGATCGTCGGTGCAGCGCTGAATATAGCGGATTCCCCTTCCGGGCGTATCCACGCCCTGGTGGTGCGCACTGTTCACTGCAAAGACGCTCCCGTAGAGCCTGTGCAGGAGGGAGCCTTTTTTGGCCTCGGTCTGATGAATCTGGTCGCCGGCCTCATACTGATGCCTCCGAAAGGTGGAAAGATTCTGGTGGATGTCGCCGCCAAAGAAAATATTGATCAGCTGCATTCCCTTACAGATTCCCAGAACCGGCTTTTTGTACAGGACAAACTCCTGCAGGATGGAAAGCTGGAGTCTGTCGAGAGCGGGGTCTATGACTCTGGAGCCTTTGTCCAGCTGACCGAACAGCCGCGGATCAATATCCCCGCCGCCGGGAAGCACAAGCCCGTCATAGCAGCTTATGTCAGGCACATGCAGGGAGGTGACGGGGGAGGTGCCGAGGTCTTTGAATGCGTTTTCGTAGTTGACAGTCTGGTCCGGATGACCGGCAATTAGAATTCTTTTCAATGCATATTTCCTGAAAAAAGGGTGATTATCTATATTATATGCTATTGCCCTGGGAAATGTGCTATAATAAAAAGTACGATACGGAAAATTGTGGAAAAGCGGTCTGAGAAAAGGACGGAAAGGAAGAGAGCATGAAAGAAATACATAGTTTCCCGGATTTTCTGGATAACCTGTATGAGGCGGGAATGAGCATGGGCGGAGAAAACGAGGAGGGAGTCTTCGGACTGTGCAGGTATTTTGGAGATGAGATTGTGTGGCATACGGAGGATGCGCAGACGGACCCGTGGGAATGGCGGATGAGGGTTCTACATGAGCGAAACGACATTGCCTATGGAAAATTCTTTTTCAAAAAGAGCGGATACATTACGAAGGAATGGTTCCCGTATTTTTACCGCATCCGGCGGGGCGGCAGAGGGCTGCAGGAGGAATATGAGGAGGGAAATGTGAGCCTGTATGCAAAGAGAGTGTATGACCAGCTCTCAGAACACAGGGAGCTTCCTCTTCATCTGATCAAGGAATACGGAGGCTTTGGACGGGAGGATAAATCCCGGTTTGACAGCGCAGTTACGCAGCTGCAGATGGATCTGTACATTACCATGTGCGGAAATGCCAGGAAAAAATCGCGCAGGGGAGAGGAATATGGCTGGTCTTCCACGGTGTTTTGTCTTGCGGAGGATTTTTTTGAGGCGGACGTGATCAAAAGAGCGGGAGAGATTTCCGGTGAGGAGGCTTACGAGAAGCTGGAAGGGCAGATCCTGCTGTTAAATCCCGGGGCGGATTTGAAAAAGGTGAGAAAGTTTATAAAGGGAAGATAGTTTCAGAGAAAGCTAAGGAAGGAGCTGTTTGAATATGAGGATTGGAATGGGATATGACGTGCACAGGCTGACGGAGGGGAGGAAGCTGGTCATGGGCGGCGTGGAGATTCCTTATGAGAAGGGACTTCTGGGGCATTCGGATGCGGATGTGCTGCTTCATGCGGTCATGGACGCTTTGCTTGGCGCGGCGGCCCTGGGGGATATCGGAAAGCATTTTCCGGACACGGATCCTGCCTACAGGGGAATTTCTTCCTTAAAGCTGCTTTCCTGCGTGGGAGAGCTGCTTGAGGAGAACTGCTTTTTTATTGAGAATATTGATGCCACCATTATAGCCCAGGCACCCAAAATGCGTCCCCACATTGACGCTATGCGGGAGAATATTGCAAAGATGCTGGGAATTGATATCAGTCAGGTAAATGTGAAGGCTACCACGGAGGAAGGGCTTGGCTTCACCGGAAACGGTGAGGGGATTTCCGCCCAGGCAGTCTGTCTGCTCGCCAGTCCCGTGGGCGTTGGAAGCGAGGATGTGACGCAAGGGGAGGCGGGATGCGCCGGATGCGGAGGATGTAAGAGGAGGAATATCACGGATGCGGCGGATTAGGCGGTGTGCGTGATATGGCCACGGGATTTGCGACAAAGGAGATGCGGTATGAAAGGTGCGGTATTTTACGGAAAACATGACTTGCGTATCGAGGAGACAGAGCTCCCCCGGCCAGGGGAGCTTGACGTGCTGATTCAGGTGAAGGCCTGCGGCGTGTGCGGTACGGATGTACATATTTATGAGGGAGATAAGGGCGCGGCGGAAGTGACGCCTCCGACCATACTCGGACATGAGTTTTCGGGAGTGGTTGCCGGAGTCGGCAGTAAGGTGAAGAAATTCCGCCCGGGCGACAGGGTGTGCGTTGATCCGAACTGTTACTGCGGAGCCTGCGGCCTGCTGTCTGCATGGGATTGATCTGTGCGGGATCAGGCCGGGGCAGCAGGTGGCAGTCATAGGCGGCGGGGATGATCGGCCTTTTGATGGTGCAGCTCTCCAAGCTTGCGGGTGCGTCCAGGGTGGCTCTTCTTGAACCGGTGGAAAAGAAGCGGGAATGACATGGATCCGTACCGTGATCGAGTGTGCGGGCCTTGCCTCCACCATGGAGCAGGCTGTCAGGATCGCCGGAAAGAAAGGAACCGTGATGCTTTTCGGTCTCACGAAGCCGGATGCGGCAATCAGCGTGAAGCCCTTTGAAATTTTCCGGAAGGAGCTTACGCTGAAGGCGTCCTACATCAATCCCTGTACCCAGCAAAGGGCCCTGCAGCTCATTGATTCGGGAAGACTTGACGTGGAGAGCATGGTGTGCGGCCGTATTCCTCCCGAGGGCCTTTGGGAGGTGCTCGGCGACCCGAAGCTGCGGGCCCGGGGGAAATATATCGTGACTTTCTGATGCGTCAGGGTTCCTTGGAATCCCTGATCGCGGTGTGCAGGCTGGTAAACAATTCGTTGTACCGGACGGTTTTGTTTTCCAGCCCTGCGATTCCGATATGGAGATTCAGAGGGATTTCCAGCTCCTCAAAGCGGACGGGCCTGCCATTGTCACTGCGAAGCTTTCCGGCTGCGGATTCCGCATAGCCCTGGTCCGTGCTGTCTGTCAGGAGCGCAAACTCATCTCCGCCAATTCGGAATACAAGATCCTCAGGGCCTGCCGCTGCGTTCATTCGGTTCATGGCTTCCAGAATGACAAGATCGCCCGCCTTGTGTGAGATTTTGTTGATCTCCATCAGATTTTTTATGTCACAGCACACAAAGAAGCAGTCCCGGTGTGCGGTGAACAGATCGTATAATTCAGTGATATCCATATGCTTTCTCTCTTT
>CAJUIO010000063.1:0-6215 GCA_910586025.1 uncultured Lachnospiraceae bacterium | reverse complement strand
GGTGTGCGGTGAACAGATCGTATAATTCAGTGATATCCATATGCTTTCTCTCTTTCATATAATCGTCTCCTGTTTCAAGAGGACACATAAGCCTTGGAAACAGCTCCACAGGCTGTTGGGATTTCCTGAACTGCGAGGGGGAACAGTTCCAGACCTGGTGAAAAGCCCGGGTAAAGGCCTCGTTGCTTCCATAGCCATACTGCAGGGCGATATCCAGAATACTCCGCTCCGGCTCCTCGCACAGCGCTCTGGCGCACTTTGTCATGCGTCTGCGCACAATATAGTCACGCACGCTCATCTGATAGACGTAGCGGAACAGCTTCTCCAGGGTTGACCGGGAGCAGTAGCAGCTTCCGGCGATATCAGGGGTCGTGATCTCCTCATCCAGATGGTTCTCCATATATTCCAGGGCATTTGACAGCAGCTCAATTCGGTTCATATCAATATGTGCACTCTTTTCCAACCTGTAAACTAATGGTTTCTTTTTTTCCGGTACCGTGATTTTATGATACCATCAAACCCGAATGTCCGCTTGATTTTTTGAGGAAAAATGATCAGCAGGTGTATGGTGCCGTACAAAAGGAGCAGGATCAGGCAGGCGGCGGAGATGAGCGCGGCATATTCCGAGAATCTTCCCCGGCTTTCCGCATACGAACTGTTCAGGGCAGGAAGCCCCAGCACGATGAAAAAATACCAGAATACAGGGGAGAGACAGCTGCGGACAAAGGGCGGGCGGGAGAAGGCGGACGGCTTCCCGAGGCATATGAGACTGACTGCCCGATACAGAATCAGCAGGCTGGAAAAGTATACTGCGGTGCCGATCAGGGTATGGAGCCTTTCCGGGGTGAGCCATCTGATATAAATTCCGGCACCGGAAAGGCCAAGGGGAATGTAGATAGAAAGAAGGATCCGCAGTCCGTTCACAAATATCGTGAAAAGGTAGGAAAATCCCAGACTTCCCAGAATCCACCGGATGGAACGGCCCGGGGATCCGCAGCCTGTGCGGTGAAGGAAGGAGAAGATCAGCATGGCCGCCGTGATGCCCAGAAACCGTATTCCGCAGCAGGAGGGAGCGATGATGAAACGGAGGCTGTGGTTGACGTAGCCTTCCCCCGGGGCGTAGGTAAAGGGGATGCCGCTCAGGATACTGACCCACCCTGTGGTGGGTGTCAGTATCCAGGTAAGATTGTCGGCTCCGGCCCTGCTGTAAAAAAGCTTAAGACACAGCAGGGCAAGGAGGCTCAGCAGGTAATAGGGAATATAAAAAGAAAACTGTTTTGTGATTTTTTCAAACTGCATTTTCACCACCATTCTGCCGCATTTGCTTCCTTTTCCGGAGAAGGCCGGGAAGGAGGGCTCCGGCGGCAAGGATTATAACAATCAGACTTTCCGGCTCCGAGTAGGCGGCATATCCGCCTCCCACCGCCAGATTTGACACATGCAAAGGCAGAGGATTGGGCTGATCCACATCCCTGCTTCTTCCCTCGGGATTGCGCACGGTATCCACCACGGCAACGAAGGAGGTGTAAGGTGTCATAAGGCTGTAGGCAAGGCCGATTTCGGTCACTTCCTCCTTTACCGAGGGATCATCCTTGGAGAAACCGTAATCCATAAGCCTCTCCAGCTTTGTGCGGGCCCAGAGATAACGAATGGCATCGCTCTGTGTGGTGACCGCGGCGGGCGTGACCTGAATTTCCTGCTCATAGTCCTGATTTCCTGTCTTTCCGGTTATCCGGATGGTTCCCCGAGGCTCTCCCTTCCATTTCCCAAAGAGAACGATGGGTTTCCTGGAAAACAGCGTGGAGGGGACGGAGGGCTCCGTATCATAGGCCTCAAAGTCTCCGAAATCCACCTGAATCTCGGTGAGAAGAGGGGTTTTTACATAGGTGCAGAAGCTCTGGGCCGTGGAAGCGGCATCCGCCTCGTCCGTTACCAGAAAGGATTCGCCAAGGCCTGCGTTCGCAATTCCTTTGATCAGATAGTCGTTGACGGAGCAGCCGATCCCGAAGGAAAAGAAGCTGGCCGAATCCATATTTTGGTTTACAATCTCAAAAACATTCTGCTCCCCGGAGATATAACCGTCAGTGATAATCACGATGCTGCGGGCAAAGCCCTCATCGGAGGGAATGGCGACAGCGGTTTCCAGCGCCGGGGAAAGCGAGGTGCCGCCGTATCCGTCCTGGCTGTCAACCAGGTCGATGGCCTTTCTGATATTGTCCCGGGTGGCGGGAAGGGAGGTGTCGGCCATCTGCTCCGAAGAGCCTGAAAACAGGACGAGATTGAACCGGTCGCTTTCCTTCAGGCCGGATACCAGATTGCGGATCAGGGCCTTGGCGGTATCCAGGGGATAGCCGTTCATGGAGCCGGATACGTCCAGCACGAAGATATATTCCCGGGGAGGAATGTCCTCCGGAACATAGCGCTCCGGCGGCTGAACGGTGACCATGAAGAAGTTTTCCTCAGGCGGGCCCGACTGGCCGGCTGAAGCGGTTTTTGAGGAAGAGCCCTCGCCGGCAGCGGTTCCGGCGGTGAGGACAAGGCCGGTCTGCAGGCTCTCACCGGTGAGTCTGTATTTCAGGGTAAAATCCCGGTTCCCGGCATAATCCTCCTGATCGGCCAGGGTGATGCGGGCTTTTGAATCTCCGTTTTTGGACACGTTTATTTCGTGGGATTTGCAGGACAGCTCCGTGACCGGCACGCCGGCATCCAGATTCACGGTGATGTCGTATGATCCGAGAGGAGTCTCACCCTTGGGAAGATACGGGCTTCTGATCCAGCTGCTGCCGCTTTCCGTCTCTTTGTCTTCTCCGGGCTCGGCGTACCGGGGGCCCACAACCGTGGGAAAGATAAATTCGTAGACACCGTCTTTGGGAGTGATCATCTGGGTATAATGCAGCTCGATTTTTGCCACATCCCCCGGCATGATATTTGCCACGTCCATGGTAAACACGTTGGGGCGCTGCTGCTCCAGGAGAGAGGCGCTTTTTCCCTGTCTCTTTGCCTGCTCGAACTCCTGCTTTGCCTCTTCCTTCTCCTTGATTTGGGCGGTCACCAGCTGATTTCCGATTTCCATCGTCATTCCGTGGACGGAAACGCCGGAGGAGGCGGGGAAGACATAGCGCGCGCTTATGGGCTCTTCTCCCTCGTTGGTATAGGTCTGGGTCACGAAAATTTCAGCGATCATGCCGTTAATGGCCGCATTTACGCTGGTTGCCCTGAGGGGAAAGCGCTCGATGCAGGAGCTGCTGCCCTGAACCACGAAATAGGGGGCAAGAATTTTGTCCTCGTCCTCATTTTCCTGGGTGGCGGCATGAACCGCGGGGGCGGAGGATATCAGAAGAAACAGCGCTGTCAGGATGCAGAATAGTTGTTTTGCTTTTTTCATATCATTACCTCTTTTGCTTTGGAATCGTTTTGCTTCTTCCTTAAATTTACAATGTCAAAGCATCAAAACGGCATCAAAGTTGTATCATTTTTGCATCATTTTTCAGCCGTTTTCGTTTCATCTGTGGTACAATGAACTTTAAAAGAAATAACGAAGCGAAGGTGCGGCTGCATGTATCATATCGGTATCTGTGATGACGGTAAAAATATCTGTGCTTTTCTGGAGGAGGAAATTCTGCGGTATACGGAGGAAAACGGGATTCTGGCAGAGGTCAAGGTCTGGTATACCGGGGAGGGATTGTGTGACTATTTAAGGCAGGGCGGGCATATTGACATCCTGTTTCTGGATATTGAGCTGGAAGCTCTCTCCGGGCTCGAGGCCGGGGATTTTATCAGGAACGGTCTGGAAGAGCGCTGTATGCAGATCATTTATATATCGGGAAACGCTTCCTATGCGCACAAGCTTTTCCAAACGCAGCCCATGGATTTCCTGGTCAAGCCGATCGGGCGCGACAGGGTGGATGAGACGCTCTCACTTGCCATGAAGATTCTGGGGAAGAATACGAACAAGTTTGAATTCCAGTGCGGCAGGGATTATTACTATCTGCCTTTTGGCGAGATAATGTACTTTGTCAGCGAGGGGAGGAAGATCAGGATTATCACACCCGGCGGTGAGCGGGAGTTTTACGGAAAGCTCATGGATGTGACAAAGGGTCTGCCTCCGGAATTTGTCGCAATCCACAAATCCTATACGGTGAACAGGGAATACATTCTCCGGTACACTTATGAGAGCGTTGAGCTTACGGACGGCACGGAGCTTACCATCAGCAAGGCGAACCGGAAGCTGGTGCGGGAGAAGATATTGGATGAGGGGGTTTGAGGACGGGCATGACGGAGATTATGATCAACACGGCCATGGATATTTTGATTTATTCGCTGTCAAATCTATTACGCATTTATCTGCTGCGCAAATACATACAGATCTTTGTGGGAGACGAGGAGTATTCCGGGTATCCGCTGCCGGGCAGGGGGAGGGAGGCGCTTGCCTATGGTCTCTTTTTCGTGGTAAATACGTGCTTGAGCCTTTCCCTGCACATGATATGGGTTAATATAACGGTAAATATCGTGGGGATCGGCCTTCTGGTCCTCATGTATACCAGAAATTTAAAGATAGTGTCATTTGCTGTTTTTGCCATCTATCTGATCCATATGATCTGCGATACCACTTCTTATTTTCTGCTCACGGATTATGTGCCGGGAGGCAAGATGGAGACGGGGATTTTCAGCGGGGTGGTAACGTCCTTTCTGATTTTTATATGCGGACTTTTGCTGGAAAAAATCATAAACCACAGGAAGAATATGGAGGCGGTTCAGAACCTGCCGCTGATTCTGGTTCCTCTGTGCAGTATCGTGATGGGCTGCGCGATGCTTTATGTGAGCGGCAAGGAAAATATCAGGGCAATGGTGGTGATTGTGAGTATAGGCCTTCTGCTGCTGAATTTTTTAGTGATGTGTCTCTACAATCTGCTGCTCAAAAGCTTTTCTCAGAAATATGAAAACGAGATGCTGCGGCAGAAGGTCCGGATTTATGCCAATCAGATCGATATTATCCTTCAGAACGAGGATAAGGTAAGAACCTTGAAGCATGACATGAAGCACCATATGAATGAGCTGAAGCTTCTTGCGGGTCAGAAGCATGTGAGGGAGATACAGGACTATATAGACAGCATGGAGGAGTTTATCGAAAATCCCGGTGAGATCGTGGCCTCCGGAAATGTGGAGTTTGACAGTGTCCTGAATTATATGCTGCAAAAGGCAAGGAGCTGTCTGCGCACAGTTAATGCCAGGGTGGTGATTCCAAGAGGAATTGACCATTCCTTTGACATCAATGTTATTCTGGGAAATCTTCTGGAAAATGCGATCCGGGCGGCGGGAGAGAGCGAGGAGAAGCTTCTGAATGTGAGAGTGAGGATGAGGCGGGGCGTTCTGCTTGTGGAGGTGGAGAACAGCTTCCGGCAGGACGGCCTCGTGAGAAAAAGCGGCATCAGGGCAAAGGAGGTCTACGCCACAACCAAGAAGGATAAGGAGAACCACGGGATCGGGCTTTACAGCGTGAGAAAAATGGTGGAAAAATACAATGGGATTATGGAGGTTCATCCCAAAGGGAATCTGTTTTGTGTAAAGCTCATGCTGTATATGGCTTAGAACGCCGAAAGACTGTTTTTTACAAAAACATTACCCAGTTTTGTCAGAATTTTGCAGAATACTTTTTTTTGTGATAAGCTGTGTCTGCTAAACGGAAAGGGGGACATGGTTTGTATGAAAATATCGGCAAAAAAGAAAATACTGGTGTTGACGGCTCTTGCCGCGGCTGTGTTTACCGGCTGCCAGAGAAGCGGGAGAGCCGAGGAGGTGCGGAACGAAGCCAAAGAGAACTGGAGATATACTGTGGAGGGGGAGCATGGTCTGCCGAAGAGGGAATATGCCATGGCTGCTGTGACGGATGAAATGATATATGGCTGTTATCAGAAGGACAATATCTTTACCATTGCCTTTTTGAGCAGGGAAAGCGGTGAAATCGAGAAACAGGTTCCGCTTCCCGAAAAGGTGTCTTATGTTCAGGACATGAGAGTGGACAAGGTGGGTAATCTGTATGTGACAAGCGCAGGTAAGCTGGGAGGGTCGGATACGCACTGGAAAATAGACAAAAAAGGAAATCTGCGGGAGTTTTAACTCCCGCAGATTTTGTAATCAGACAGTATCAGTTTTCGGCAAACTGGAACTGATCCACCAGATGCTTCAGCTCGGCAGCCTCAGCGGAAAGCTGTTCG
>CAJUIO010000062.1 GCA_910586025.1 uncultured Lachnospiraceae bacterium | reverse complement strand
ACCATCCTTCGTCAGTTCATACTCCATATAGTATATCTCATCTGCGTCCGACCAGGCATCGACCGCAGCTTCTTTCCCTCTCTGAGCATCTTCCTGGTATTTCTGAGTCTGCCTGTACTCCTCCTCCAACTCTGTCAGTATTTCCCGGTTCAGGGCATAAGCGGCAAGAACCTCCGAATCCTGTCCGGTCAGCTCCTTAATCCTTTCCTTTCCCATCGAAATGGCGTTCTCTGCGTTCAGGAAGGACAAATCCGGTATTTCTTCCTTCCGGAAAGAACAACTGCCTGCATTATAATATGCGGATTCCACCAAATATACGATGTAGTCGTCCCTTTCCTCGTCCTTCGCATATGTAAAATTTCCATAGGGATCCGTACTAAAGTATCCGCCCTCTTCCGTTTCTGCAGAATATGCCCCTGCCCATTCCGGGTGATCCGTTATGACCGCTTCCGACACTCCGAAAAAAACATCTAAATCTTCTTTCGGAAACGCTTGCTTTGTCAACGCATATACGCTATATACCTGCTCTTTCGGCAAAACCACCTCCGCGCCGCTTTCCATCAGCGTACTCTCCGAGGGTTCTGCCGCCGTACCGGAACAGCCAGTCAACAGAATACCGGCAGACATAAGCACAGACAACACAAACATCTTTTTTGAAACGCTCTTTTTCATAATATGTCCTCCATTTGATCAACAATATTTTCTTTATTCCGTTCTGTGAAATCAATGATAATTTCCATTATCCCTATTTTTGCCACAGCTACAACCTTTCCTGCATGAAATGACATTTTTTGCCCTTTTTTGGTCATTTCACAAATATTCGTCCCATTTTTCCCAGAATTTATAAAAAAATGTCTTTTCATGCAATTTCTGTTCATTTCCCATCTCAGATGCTATATAATTTTAATGCTGCATATTGAAACAATCGTACTAAGGGGAAGGTTACAATGCGAATACTTATCTGCGATGATGATGTTTTGATAATTGAACAGATCAGAAAATATTGTCAAAATTTTTTTAATAAAATACAGGTAAAATGTCCGGAACTTGTCTGCTTTTCTGATGGGGAAACACTGCTTTCTGATGAAGGTGAAAAAGACATTCTTTTTCTTGATATAGAAATGCCCGGAATGAATGGTATCTATGTGGGAAATGAATTAAAAACGCGAAATGAGAATATCATTATTTTCATTGTGACGTCATATTCGGAATATCTTGACGAGGCAATGCGTTTCCATGTGTTTCGCTATCTGTCAAAGCCATTGGATAAACAGCGGTTTTTCCGAAATATGAAAGATGCCGTTGACCTGTATAACTCCATGACAGTCAAAATCCCAATCGAGACAAAGCAGGGTGTGCATACTCTGCCCGCTTCATCTATCGTAGCAGTAGAAGCGCAGGGCAGGAAAATAACCGTTCATACCGTCAAAGGTGATTTTGAGTCCATTCATACCATAAAACATTGGGAAAATCTGCTTCCGAAAAACCACTTTTTCCAGACACACCGCAGCTTCATTATCAATTTTGAGTATGTCACGGATTTTGACCATACGCTTGTACACATGAATGATAACCAGTTCCATGCCTACCTGACAAAAAGGAAGTACAGCTCTTTTAAGGAAGCCTATCTTCTCTACTTGGAAAGTACAAGGTAATAGAAATGAAAAATGCTGTTTATTATTTGTTTTGCTTTTTTGTAGAAGCAGTCACACTCTGGCAGTATTCTTCCAGCCTGTTTTCAGCCAGGAAAAGGACACTCACAAGAATTATCGCATTGTGTGGCCTTTATTTTATCCTGTTCTTTGTATCGCTGTATGAGTCTGTATGGTTGAATACGGCTTTCTATTTTGTGCTTAATCTTATTTTTTTATTTACTCAGTACGATTTGAATTTTTATACCGGACTGTTTCATTCTTCCACACTGACAGCCGTGATGGGAATGAGCGAGCTTATGGTATATGGAATTACCAAGTATTTTGCTCCTCATTTTCTTGAAAACGGAAGGAACTTCCTCCATCTTTTCTTTTATTCAGTTTTCAGCAAGCTGATATTTTTCTCTGTTATATATATACTGACGCATCTGATGCAAAACCAGGAGAAAAGCAGGGAACAGTATGATAAATCTGTTTTTCTTCTTGCTTTTATTCCTTTATCATCTGTCTTTATCATGCTTACTTTCATAAGCATAGGTACGGCATTTTCTCTTTCGCCGTCACTTGACTGGATGATAACTGCAGGAGCCGTTCTTCTGCTGTCATCTAATCTGCTTATGTTTGGAATGAGTCAATATCATCAGAAGAAAAATGAAGAATTTACACAGATGCAGCTATTGCTTCAACAGGAGTCCGATCGTGCACAGTATTACGAAATGCTGCTTATGCAAAACGAGAACCAGCGTATTTTAATCCATGACATTAAAAAGCATCTGCAATCCGTTGCCATGCTGAATGAGCAGAGGGAACACGATAAAATAGATGCCTATATCCGACAACTGATACTTTCTTCAAATTTAAAGGAAGCCTCAAGATTATGCGACCATGAATTGCTTAATTCTATTCTATGCCGCTATATGCAGCAATGTATCAAAGATCACATAACCCTTCATGCCGACATACGAAGCAGGACAGTGGATTTCATTGCCAGCAATGACCTTACTTCCCTGTTTTGTAATCTGCTTGATAATGCCATTGAAGCGGCAGGGATTGTTCCTGATTCTTTTATTGAAATCAATACAAGCAAGCGCGAAAAAACTCCATTTGTTGTAATAACCGTTATCAACTCATGCAGGACCAATCCTTTTCTCAGTAACGGCAGACAACTTTGCACCCAAAAAAGCGACAAAAGAAGGCATGGCTTTGGATTAAAAAGCATACGCAAAACAGTCCAAAAATATCACGGCAGCATGCAGATGTATTACAATGATGATACTTTTACGTTTCACACAATCATAACATTAAAGCAATGGGGCTGCGGCAAAGTACGGTGTTCCGCGGATGCTGAATTGCGATAACGGCAGCGCTTATAAGAACAAACCATTGTTACTTTCTTCAAAACACTATTCATTTTTTATTTTTCCCTTCGTGTTTACAACGGGCTGTTTATTCTATTTCTCTCGAATTCATGGTGCTGAAAATCTCGCCGCTGTCCGCATCAATATAATTCACCACTGTCAACAGCTCATCTTCCCCCTTCCCCTGATAAAGCTGAAATCTGTCTCCCACAATGCAGAGCGAAACCCGCAGCGTATTTTCGTATAAGCTTAACTCTCTTCCCGAAAACGTGACATTGAATTCCGTACACTCAGGATTTACGGAAATCCCGACAATATCAGGATAGAAATCTTTATCCGCAAGCACCTGATTGATACTGTCCTCAATTTGTTCCGCAATCTCCCGGGCCGCCCCGGCCTGCTCTTCGCCGGTCATATGATAAACCGATTCTTCGCCGCCTTCCGAACCGGTTCCTTCACTCTCTTCCGTCAGATGATCAGGTATTTTAATATCTCTCTCCGGAAGATCATCCGCAACATCGATTGTACCCTCCATAACGGCAGATAGCCCGTCCGCCGTCTCTTCCTGTGCCAAAGTATCTTTGGATTCCGTCCGCTCTCCACAGGCCATACAAAGCGCTACCGCCAATAAAAGTAATATGATAAATAATTTTTTCTTTACATTCGACATAATATTTCCTCTATAATCTCCCTGACGGCACCTTCTCCGCCATTTAATCTGCTTACATATTTTGCCCGTATTTTGATATTGTCAGAAGCGTTATTGACAGTGCATGGAAATCCTACATTTTCAAGCACGTCAATATCATTAATATCATCCCCGACATATGCTATTTCGTCCAGTCCAATCCGGTATCTGGCCGCCAGACGTTTTACCACATCCAGCTTATTATGTATCCCCTGATATAGCTCATCTATATGAAGCTTCCGCACTCTCGCTTCCACAAGCCGGGTATCCTCTCCCGTTATAATGCCGGTTATAATCCCATTTCTTTTCAAAAGAGAAAATCCCATCCCATCCTTTGTATTGAATTTCTTTAGCTCGTCCCCGTTTTCGGAATAATACATGCCGCCGTCTGTAAGGCAGCCATCGCAGTCCGTAAGGAACATTTTTATTTTCTTAGACAAAGTATCTCTGTTTCTGGATATTTCTCTCCTCCTTAAAAGTCCCTCCACGATTATCCAGTCGCCTGGCTCATCAATTTCGAAGGCAGTATCTTCACTCATTACGTATGCCCTGATATTACCCGAAATTCTGTTTTGGGACTTTAATAAGCTTTGTTTGGATGTGATATAAAATGCCCCGTTTTCCATCAAATATCCGGAAAAGTCCTGTCTTCTCGGTCTGTGATAAATATCATAATTCAGCGGAGCGGCACTTCGCTGTCCGTTTTCCTCCCACAAAAACCGATACTGCCGCACACAGGAGAGCACACTGTCCGTCTCCGGCTCCGCAAGCAGCCCAAAACCTCCGGTCAGATCCTTTGCGGTAAGAAGCGGTGATGTCGCCTGAATTAACACAATATTGTCAAACTCGTACTTCCCGGCAAATTCCAGCATGGCGCTCTCCGTGGAAGCCGTGTCAGAGGCTGTCTCCGGCGAACGGCTGATTACCTCCATTTTGCAAAACAGCTCCTGATTTTCAGCCTTCAGCTGATTCACCGCCTTCCGCACCTTATTACTGTCGGTCGCCACATATACAATGTCTATATCCCGGCATTCACATGCCGCTTTAACAGTCCAGTAAACCAGTGGTTTTCCGTTCATTGTCTTTATATTCTTTAATGGAATTGACTTACTTCCTCCTCTGACAGGTATAAATGCAGCGTTCATTCGTTTCCCTCCTATCAAACTCAACACCCCGCAGAAATAAACTCCCGGCATAAGACAATCACATATCTTACAGCGGGAGTTCTCTACCTGTTCCATTTTGAATTTTATACTGTCAATCCTCTAAATACTCTTCAAGCGCTTTTCTGCACTCGGTCTTCGCCTCCTCCTCTGTCAGAGAAAACTTCTCAGCCAGGGCTCTCTGAATTTCATCTTCAGAGCAGCCTCTCCTTTGCATTCTGCTCACCTGCTTATAGATTTCAAAGGCTTTCTCGGCTATATCCAGCTTTTTGATAGCGGCATCCAGCCGCTCTTCCGCTCTCGCCCTGCCTCTTCGCTCAGCCTGTATGTCCATTGTCACATTCTCAAACAGCATCGACATCTTACGCTCCTTAATCTTTGATACCGCACTCTCCGTCTCTTCCTCCGGCAGGTTCATCTTATACAGCAGCGCCCGCAGCAGCTTTGCCATGATATCCAGAAGATACTCGGGCGTATCTCTCAGAATCTCATCCGCCCGTTCTCCCGAAATCCTTTTTCCTGCTGATGTCCGGGTGCAGCCTGTCCATCTCCTTTTCATAGTCTTCCCAGATATATACCATGTAACGAAGCACCTGCATGATCACATTATACTCCACCTTCGTCTTGTGTTCAATAAGCGAAACAATATACAACGGCAAGCCGAGCTCATTTTCGTTCTTTCCCAAAGATAATTTTTTTGTGGGAAGATATCTGGAGATATCCACCCTCTTGACCGTGTCGCTCTCCCTCTCCGTACTGAACAGAGGCACGTAACGGCTGGATACGTCCTCCACGTCTTCCGGACTAACATTTTTTAAAATTTCAATGTCAGCATAGTCCCGAAAAAACTGGGCGCTTAAAATATTGTCCGCAAAGATTAGCTTACTGCTGCTGTCGGAAAACTGCGTGTTGTTGATAATGGGGCGTGTTTCTTTTGTCATGAATGGCTCCTTTCCAAATTATTTCCCTGACAGAAAATATTCCCTATCTAAATGAAAGGTACGCCGGAATAGTTCATGACTTTCCGCTGTCGCTTTTTCCTGTCAGCTTTAAAATGCAAGTGTTAGCCTCACGAAAACCGAAAGTATTGCTCATGCATATTTCCCGCAATGTAAGATATGTAATTGTCAAGGTTCATTCTAAAATTTTTGCAGGCACACCTACTGCCGTACAATTTTCAGGCACATCCTGTAATACGACTGCGCCCGCTCCTATTTTGGCATTTTTTCCTATTTTAATGTCTCCTAATATCACCGCTCTTGCTCCGATATATACATTCTCATCTATATACGGTGCCTTATGCGTTTCATCTATCTCTCCTATTGTCACGCTATGTTGTATAAACACCCCCCCCCGGATAATTGTGTTTCTATTTATCACTATTCCGAACCCTCTATGACAAAACCATACTGATCTGTCTATTGTTTTTGTTAACGGAATATCACATTGATACATAATTTTCATCATCCACTCTATCAATTTGGCAATGCGCTTTCTTTGACAGTGTTTTTGTCCAAAATGCAGTATTTTGTGAAACATTATTCTTCTTCACTTCCCGTATTTTCACTTCCTAAATCTATTTAACAGATATCCGATATCTCTTTTATAAATAAAAATGGTCACAGCCATGAAACTGAAAAAATATGTAAACATAGATTTCCAGCCGCCATCCAATACTCTGTCGAGTGTATAAAAAATCATCATCTCAAGAAATACATATGCAAAATTTTTTACCCATTTCATATGAAAATTTTGGAACAAATAAGCAGCGGAACAAATATACCAGATCAGCAACGTCATGATCGAAGCTATCGAGAACGCTATCGGCTCCCGAAACAATATATATCCCGCTCCATTCAGTATTCCGCCTGTCAGGAGCATGGCCAGGGCAATATATAAGTATTGTTTTAACCGATTCAGTACTTTGTAATATGTAAATATAATCATATTAATGCAGGAGGTAAGTGCCAATCCTGGCATAATTATCTGAAGGTAGTCCAACGCTGCGGCATAATCCGGAAGAAACCATCTTATAAAAGCGGACAGCGGGAAATATGATGCAAGCAAAAAGAACACAATAACCGAGATCGTTGCCATCAGAGCCGGAAATTTAGACACTGCATCCTCTGTTTTCAAACGTTTAAGACTTGGAAACATTACCGTTGCAATCGCACTGACGACAACAGTGATCATATTCGCTATACTATATGCAAACGCATATAATGAATACGTTTCCACATCAAACAACATTTCCACCATCTGGCTGTCAAGGAAGAAAACCAGATGTGCGACCTGAAAAGAAATTGTCAACAAAATACCCTTCATAAAAATTTTTTTTATTTTAGAAAACTGCCTTTTGACGGAACCCACTCTGCCAAAGGTTATATCGCTGTACGTTTTCATATACCATACAAGCAGTATGGCATCTATCAGAACAATACATAAAATATAAAAAGCACCGTTCGGTTCCAATATATCCAGCTTTTTCAGGAAAATTATAATGACCACGACCCCGATCTGCATCACCGCCTGCATAACATTGCGCAGTGTATATTCCTTAAACCGCATCACCGCCTGGGATATAAACTTATAATAAGTGGCCAGATTAACAAATAACCCGTCTAACCCTATCATGCAGAAAATAAAGCATCTCATGCCCTGACATAAACACAGCGATATTCCAATGATAAATGCAGAAACAATTATCTGGAACACAGTAAAAAATCTTGTATTGATTCGGAATTCCATCTGATTAATCCTGCCATAATTCTGTCCGCCGTAAATCAGCAATATTCCGTCCGGAAACCCAAAGTGAAGTAACATAACATACACAAGATATAATGTGAATGTTTTATAGTAACCATATTCCACAACGCCCAGTATTCTTGGAACAACGAGCCATGTCAAAGCCTTGGCAATAAGTAATGCGGCATTTCCTGCCGCCACCAATAAAATTCCGTTTACCGCTCCTTGTCTTAGACCACGCAATAGATTCTTAACCGATTCTCCCCTGCCTGCGGACATTCTCTCCATAGATTCCTTTCGTCCAAACTTTAACATAACTCTGACTGTGATATGCGATAATAAACATCCCCATCAAAAATGATGTAATATAAGGTTCCACCAAGCTATGTACGCACCACCCCAGGAAAGCGATCGATATCACCTTTACTGTTTCGCTGCTCCTATTTCTGCCAAGACATTTCCCTGCCGTTCCCACGATCATCAGCATCAGAATCAGGTAAATGATCCCGCCCTGGCACAGTATTTCCAGAAGCTGATTGTGAGAGTGTACAGCCCAGAGAAAATGCCGCTGTCTTGCCTCATCACCTTCAACCCCATAACCGAATATGAAAGACCTTCCGACAAGCTCCAATCCCGCCTGCCATACCAGCATTCTTCCCGTAAGAGAACTCCACTTCCCCAGTACCCCGTCAATGAACCACCTCAGGTAATTCTGCAGCTTCATTACAATTACCAAAACAAAGAAAACAAGATGAATTAACCAATAATTATAATAATTAAAAATACCGGTTCTGTTTTTAAAGAATATGTAAACAATCGACATAATACCCAATGCGGCAATTGTTCCGCCGGACCATACCAGCAGCGCAGATAAAAAAATTGCCGCCGTCAGAAAATAAATCCTCATTTTTTTGCCGGTGTAATCCTTATAAATATAAGCAATCATCAAAGCCGGTATAAAATATCTCGTATGGGTATTATAGTATCCCAAAAACCAGTTGGCAGAATACAGGGTTCCCTGATATAAACCGTCAGGATAAGCAATCTCCGTAAACAAATTAATATATATTACAATTTCAAAACAAAATAACTGGGCCTCCAGAAATTCCATCTTGAAGCCTTCGAGCATGTCATAAAGCAATGCGACTGCCATTATGGAAAATGCTGCTTTTACACAATCATAAAGATTTCCGCCATGAATCATGGTGTTAATCATCAAATAGCCTTCTGCGACAAAAAACAGCACCACAATCCTCGATACTCTTCGCCACACAAAAAAATACCATATGAACACAATAAAAAAAGAAAGCAGCCTCCAGATATCTATCATAAGATCCAATGTACCGAATTGTCCCCAAAAACCGGTTTTCAAATGCGGCATCGTTAAGAAAACTATTGTCAGCCAATTTATAAATTGTCTTTCCGAATTCTTTCTTACCATATGCTTTCCCACTTTTTCGCCTTTAAGTCATTTTCTGCAGGTCTCCCTGATTCGTTTCCACAAGACCGCCGTTCCATGACCCAGGTCATATTTCACAATGATTCCGCATCCAAAATAATATATTTTTCGTTTCAGCGTAAGATTTTTTGAAAGATATAACTGCTTTCTGTAGTATTTCAATTTCGGTATCAGATTGTCTATTTCTGCACTGTATCCAAAGGAACAGTACGCCTCAAAAAGCATTTTTCTTAAATAAATCTGATATCTCAATTCAGCTAAAGATACCAAATCCTCAGATATCAGCCCGCATTTTCGTATAATATGATTCCATGCCAGAAAATTACTCCGCTTGCTTCTTCCAATTCTCCAATTTCGGGAAATATTCTTGTCGTGAATTACATAATGATAAAAAATATCGTTACGCCATACAGCCTTGCCAATGGAAGCAATATAGTCACACCAAAAAGCACCATCCTCACATTCATATAAATTCTCGTCAAAGCAAATATTGTTTTCTATTTGAATACTTCTTTTTCCTATTTTATTTGCCACCATAGTAGATATCCCATTCTGTACCCCAATCAATAATTCCATAGCCTGATCTCTATCAACAATCCGCTCTATACTCTCACAACTATTTTCTTTCGTTCTCCTTGTCTCCCCGCTGTACTCCCTGCAGAACCCGCAGCATACCAGATCAGCATCGTTTTTCTCCATGGATGCAATCATTTTTTCATACATATCCGGCTCTATATAATCGTCTGAATCAACAAATGCAAAATATTTTCCCTCTGCCTTTTCCAATCCCCGGTTACGGGCAGCGCTGACTCCTGCATTTTGCTGATGAATTACCACGATTCTCTTGTCCCTCTGCGCAAGCCTGTCACATAATTTGTCTGAACAGTCTGACGATCCGTCGTTTACCAGTATTATTTCCAGATTTTTCAGACTGCTTGCCATAACAGATTCAACACACCGTTCCAGATATTTTTCAGAATTATAAACCGGAACGATAACACTTAAAATCGGTTCCAATTATGCCACCTCCTTAAAAAATGACACATTTGAAATTACAACAGGATTACTTATACCCCCCCCCACATATAAATCCGTGATAGTATAGGCAATATTTTGTACATCAAATTTCCTGATATTCCTTATTTCCATTTCCTTTAACTGTCGCTCCTTATGTTTGCTTATTTCCAGAATCTTGTGAGCCCATTTTTCCGCCCCTGCATTCAGAGACAAAAACTCACATGCTCCCGTACACTTTACTTCCATCGGAACTCCATCAGAAAGAATGCATGGAAGCCCCGCAGCCTGTGCCTCAAGCGCCACAATTCCCAGCCCTTCATACAGAGAAGGCAGCAAAAAAATATCCATTGCCTGCAACAGGGCCGCAGCCTCGTGGCTTTCTCCGGTAAAGATCACCTCATGATTGAGGTTTTTCTCACAGGTCAGTTTTTTTACCCGCTCCTTTTCAGCTCCATCCCCCACAAGCAGAAGCTTCAGTGGAACAGATCCTTTTAATTCCTGTATAATTTCAAGCAGAAATTCCTGATTTTTCTCGGGTGCGAATCTTCCTATATGCCCTATGACAAAATATTTTTCCAAACCATATTTCACCCGCATGTCGTGCCTGACTGATTTGTTAAAAACAAATTTTGAAAACTCAATTCCATTATGAATAATCCGTGCCTTTTTACTGTATTTTTGTGAAAACAACCATTCTGCCGCCTCTTCCGAACATGCCACGGCTACATCAGACACGTTCCACAAAAAGCTCCTGCAAAGCGCATATATGAACTTTCTGATAAATCCCCGCCTGTAATCGCCGCTCGCATGCGCATGCGCTATTGTTTTTCTTCCAAGCACTTTTGCTATCAATACAAATTCTATCTGAGAAGACGGTGTCGACATATGGACATGTATAATCGGATATTCCGGATGCCGCTTTAAAAAAATATAGAAATGAACCATGCGGTTTAAACGATCCCACAAATTTCCTTTCAAGTCTCTCTCAAGCACGATCTTCCTGCCGCCAAGCTTTTGAATCTCTTCCTCATAAAATTCCTTTATATCTCTGAATACAACGAAATCAAACTGTAACCGCATCCTGTCAATATGGCGATATAGATTAACCACAAAATTTTCAATCCCGCCACTGCCAAGTTTGCCAATGACGTGTAAAACCCTCATACTATTTTGTCCATTTCTTTCCGCCTGTATTTCAGCTTCTGTCTCTGAACCGTCTCAATCGGCAGGATTTCCTCTGCCTTAAAGCTCAGCGCATCATGGACGGCATTCAAATTCCTGACCAGCCTGCGGATACCGTCCGGCTCTAACGATGCCGCATGGTCAGTCCCCTTCCAGGTACGGTCCAGCGTATAATGCCGCTCTATCACGGATGCTCCCAGAGTGTAAGCGGCAACATCCACCGCTATGCCCAGATGATGGCCCGAAAACCCTACCGCCTTTACCTTGTCCTCATATTTCTCCCTTATCCTGTCTATTTCCAGAAGACATACGTCCGCAAATGGAACAGGATAACCGGAAACGCAGTTAAACAGGATCAGATCTTTTGCCCTTCCATATTTCTCGAACAGTTGAACGATCCTTTCCTCCTCCGCATGGGTTGTCATTCCAAAGGAGAGCTGTATTTCTCCCCCGTAGTTTTCGCAAAGCCACCGAAGCATCTCAAAATGATTATTGCACGCCGATGGTATCTTAATGAATGCAGGATTCAGCGAGGCGATTTCCTTTGCCGAGGTCATATCCCAGACGGACGACGCATAAGTGATGCCCGCTTCCTCACACCACCGCTTAAGCTGTGCGTGTTCCTCTATCGTAAATTCCAGAAATTCTCTGTGTTCCCCGTATGTCTTCCCATAAGAATTGTGCGGGTTCGGATGCGGCGCATTATACTGCTCCGGTGTCAGCAGCTCCCTTGGACACCTTTTTTGAAATTTTATCGCATCCGCTTTGCAGAATACCGCCGCAGTGGTTATCATTTCATGTGCCGTCTCCATCTGTCCCATATGGTTGCATCCTGCTTCCGCAATAATATAGGGTTTTGTGTACATAAAACGTTTCCTCTTTTCATCATCCAGGTTCCCGAAGCTCGTATTTAAGTTCAGTCAGGAATCTCTCATTCAGATTAATTCTGATATCAGCGTTAACCGTCTCAATCGCACTCGTGCAAAGTCCGACCGCAAACTTAAAACTAATGTTTAAAACACTTAACAGCTCGCTTGGATAAGCGCCTTTTAAAATGCCGACATCCCGTATATGGTATTGCGCCGTGTCTCTTGGATGTATCTTTAATGCAATTCTTCCGTATTGCGAATAGAATTCCGACAGCTCTGTATAAATCTTTATTTTTTCCCTTTCGGATACAAAGCCATCCTCCGAAATCGGCTGTGTAAAAATAATACCGTCCACTCTGCCGATACAAGCCAGCTCTTCCTTACCGCTCTTATCCAGAAAAACCCCTAAAAGCTTGTCTTTTACATCCCCCGAAATTTTATCAAAACAGTTTTCTATAACAAATTTCGTGAGCCTTGGCTTAAGATAACCGGGATATTTATCCGGCTGCTGAACATAAATGGACTTTACTTTATGTATCTTCCAAAATTCCGCCTGGTTTCCATATAATCTCTTTAGCATGCGATACCACTTCTTATCATCCGGCGTTATCCACTGTGTCGCTCCCTCTTCCACAAAAACCGCCTCTTTGCATTGCTTTAAATACATACTTGCCGGATATCTGACCATTCTCTGATTCCAGCTGAAATTAACTAACACGAAATCAGCCGTCTTAATATCAAGTTCCCGCAGTACATGCCTGTATATAAGCTTATTTTCAATATCACTTAATCCGATCAGCCTGCATACCTTTTTATGTTTATTTATAACGACGCTTCTGATTCCCATTGTCTTCATTTTTTCTGAAAATGAATGAAAAGCTGTTAATACCTTTTTCTCCGGCGAAAACATTACAATATAACTATTCTTATAATCCTCCAGGATCAATACAATACACAGCGCAAGCAGTACATTATAAATTGAACTGCAGGTATAAACAGTTTTTGAATTTTTCCGTCGAATCTCTTCAATAATGTTTTTCACTTCCGGCACTCCAATCCCATGGTCAAAGCACAGATTCGGTTATCGTATATCTAACGGCACCAGCTCGTATTTCCCGTCCTTTAGAAAATTATCATTCAAATTGATCTTTATCTCCGCCTCCGCCGTCTCAATCGCACTTGTACAGATCCCAATGGCAAACCTGAATCTGATCCCGAGAATATTCAGCAATTCACTGGGATAGCCTCCTTTTAAGATCGTCTCCTCCGGAAAATCATAGTGCGTCGTATCTCTTGGATGTATTTTAACTACGACTTTTCCATATTTTGAATAGTAATTTACGATGCTATTGTAAATCTCTATCTTCTCTTCCTCTTTCACATAACCGTCCTCAGAGAGCGGCTGAGTATATATAATCCCGTGCGCCGCTTCCTTAAGCCTCTGAATCTCAGTCCGGCTCCGGCCGCCTGCAAACAAATCGAGCAGCTTTTTCTTTTCCTCCCGGGAGTACTCCACATTCAGGGTAAACTGCTTCAGCTCCCGCATCGGATACTCTGCAAACAGCTCTCTGTTCCCCACATAAATTCCTTTCAACCTGCCATCTTTCCAGAAATTCCTTTGATTTCCATAAAGCTTCTTCATCCATAAAATCAATGGATTTTCATCCGGAGTCGCCCTCTGGGAGCTGCCTTCCTCAATAAAAATGGTCTGTTTGCAATAACGAAACCAAAGGCAGGCCGGATAGCATACCAGAGCCTTATTCCATGTGTGATTCACCAAAAAAAATTCATGTTTCTTTGTGTGAAGCTTCTTTAACACACGCTCCATAATGACACGGTTTTCTCTGTCGCTTAATCCAACTGCGCGATACAGCATATTTCTCTTATTGATGACTTCACATATGACACCGGTCTGCTCCATTTTATGAATAATTTCTTTAAAATAATTGATATTTTTAGGCGAATAGGTCGGCAATATCAATGCACACCTTCCATATAGATCGGCTTTCATAATGAGAGAGGCGGCAATCAGAATGTTATATGGAGAAGAACAGACAAAAATTATCTTATCAGGTGTCTTCCGCAATGTTTGGGCAATTTTCTCCATACATTTTCACATCCTTGCGTCTATTTTCAAAACCTGCAGCATCATGAAATATATCAGCACAAATATCCCGAAGGTATGAGTACGATACATATAAGCACAAATCTTTAATGCCAGTTCTTTCCCACCCTTACTGCGGCGCTTTCCAAAGCTCAGATATCGGTTTTGCTTCCAGTCCGGAAATGTCGTATTCATATAGGTATATGCCTCATTAATATTTTTTCTCATCCGTCTCATGTCGGAGAAGGACGCTCTGCATGTACCGCCTACCAGGCAACGTATAAACACCTGGGTTTCCAGCACCTCCCAGTACTCGGCATACTCCGGCTGACTATATAATTTCGCCGTCTCCGCAAATCCCTGAAACATAGATTTACAGACATCCTCCCCGAATGCTCCCGTCAAGGAATCTTTTCTTAGTCGATAGCAATAGCCTACCCTGTTTGTGTATACGGCGGTTTTTAATCCGGACAATGCTTCAAGGAGAAAACAGGTATCCTCCGAACGCAGCATTCTCTTGAACCGTATCCCCCTTATGCAGGAAGTGCGAAATAATTTGTTATAGACTGCCGGATTGATAAAAGCCATGTTGTCTTTCAGCCCGGCTATATCCTTACATTCCTCCGGTCCGTTCACCGCCTCCGTGCAGATCACCTTCCCTGTCACATCCTCTATCCGCTTAATGCCGCAAATCACCATATCCGAATGAGTCTCTTCCGCTTTTTTTACCAAATACTCCAGAAAATCGGGTAATACCGTGTCATCCGAATCAAGGAAAGCGGTATATTCCGCCGGATATTTCTCTGCCTCGTCCAATCCATGATTTCGAGTCTGACCTGATTTTTCATTCCTTGCGTTTGACAGATATATTAATCTGCCTTCGAAATGCGGGATATATTTATCTATAATCTTTTTGGAGTTATCTTCAGAACAGTCATCCACTACAAACATTCTGTAGTCTTTATATGTCTGGGCCAGTACGCTGTCCAGAAAATCCGGCAGATATCTTGCCACATTGTACACAGGAACAATAATGTTTACACCGCCCCCGCCGCTCATGCTGCCGCCTCCCCGAAGAAGACGAAGTCATCTGTGCAGCGGATCAGAACAGATCTCCCGATACCCCCCCCCGGTTCTTTTTCGGCACACGTCTCTATCTTAGGGCGAAATCTGAGGCCTTCCCGGAAACCACTGAATACTGTTTTCATTTTCTCAAGCTTTCCTTCCCTGGAATTTTTCATGATATTGAGCAAGGTATAAATATCTTTCAAAATAATATAAAGCCATCCCATAATTCCATACTGTCTGTAGCAATGTACGTCGTTTCTGAATAAGTTCTGATACCGCTCCAACCTGACCATGCTGTCAAATGCAATATTTGCTTTTATGTGATTTTTCATTGCATGTACTACTTTGCTTTTCGATACCACATAACAAGGATATACTCTGGAAATCCTACCACAAAATTCGTAATCATCCGTCCAGATAAAATATTCTCCAATAGGTAATCCTATCTCTTTGATCACTTCGCCTTTTATAAATAATGATACAAAACTTCCAAATTGAACCGGTATGAAATTTGTACCATACTCCTTGTCCTTTACGAATGTGAATATTGTCTTTTTGTGTCGATTTGCTTTACAAACACTTCCATCCGTCCAATATGCCACACTTGAAAGCCATCCCCAGTTCCCGTTCAGCTTTCTGTCCGCCTCCATCAATTCTTTCAGACAATCGTCATGTGGAATGGTATCATCATCCATCATCCACACATAGTCATAGGCATATCCTTTCGGAGCATTCATTGCTTCTCTCACACCATACTGAAATCCGCCGGCTCCTCCAAGATTCGTACCTGTATTTCTGTAAATTATCTGAGGCAGGTTAAATTCCTTTGAAACCATATCAGCCGTTCCGTCACTGCTGGCGTTATCTATGATAATAATGTCTGCACCGTATTCCTCCTGATTCAGTATCGCCGTAAGGCTTTGTCTGAGCAGCTCTTTCCGATTGTATGTCACAACAACCGCCGCTGTTCTATTTTGAGTATTCATTGATATGCCCCTTATTCCTTTTTACCTCGCCCCATTCCCCCTGACCACCGCGCCAAAGGTTCTGAAAATCAGTTTCAGGTCCTCACTCACACACATATTCACGATATATTCCAGATCCATCTCCACCCATTCATTCCAGGGCACGTCCGCCCTGCCGCAAACCTGCCAGGTACAGGTCAGTCCCGGACGCACCGTCCACCGCTGCATCTCGTAAGGATCCTCCTCCTTGTCCGTGGTGCTGATGGGTCTCGGGCCTACAAGGCTCATCTCCCCTTTCAGGACGTTCCAAAGCTGCGGAAGCTCGTCAATGCTGGTGCGCCTGATAAACTTCCCGACCTTTGTGATTCTCGGGTCGTCATCAATTTTAAAGGCCAGCCCGTTTTTGTCGGCATCCCGCAAAACCTCTTTCAGCCTTGCCTCCGCGTCCACGCACATGCTGCGGAATTTCAGCATCCGGAAGTATTCCAGATCCTTGCCGTACCTTTTCCCGGAAAAGAACACGGGGCCGCCGTCCTCCAGCTTAATGGCCGCGGCGGTAACCAGGAATACCGGCGAAAGGATGACAAGGGCCGCCAGGGAAAGAATGATGTCGGACATCCTCTTGACGCATTTATAAAACATGCTTTTCCGTTGATATAATATCCTGAAATCCACATTCTCGTATCTGCGCAGGACACCGTAATTTTTTCCCGGCCCTCGAACATCATCTCTGTTATAAATCAGCCGAATTCCGTCTGTTTCCTGCCTTATGGCATTCGCTTCCCCGCCCATTTTCCATCCTCCCTTGTATATGTCTGTTTACTTCCGGCTCCTTGTGATCTCATCCTTCATTCCCGACACTCCCCAGAGAATTCCCACCAATACAACCGCTGCCCCGCAAAACAGAAGCATTCTCTTTACCACATCCCCCAGGCTTCCCAGCGATGAGTACTGGGCCGGTATGGAAATCCGGTAAGCGTCGGCATAAAGCTCCGCCTCAAAATATTCCTCCGTGGTCTGCTGCACAAGCTTTCCCCAGCTTTCCACCAGGGAAACCAGTCCGTCCAGCAGAGAATCCGCATAGGCGTAATCCTCCTCATTGGCCGACTGCTCCGCGGCGTTCAGTGCGTTTATCATGTTATAAGCCTCATTGAGCGATGTGTTCAGCTCACTGATCTCTTTATTCAAATCCAGCTTTTGCTGTAAAAGCTCGTTATAGTACTCATCCGTGCTCGCCGTTTCCGCAACTGACTCCTGGCTGCTCATCACGATCACGGGATTCTTCTCATAGCTCTCAATGGTCTTTTCCACATGAGAACGCTGGTTTTGCAGTTCTTGTATGTCAAAATGATACTGTCTGATCTGGTAGTTATAATAGTCAATCTGCACTCCCGCATCTCTTGTCAGATTGTTGGCCTGCACAAACGAAATGAAGTTATGCAGATCAAGGCGTCTGACCGTGTCAATGGAGCTTGCCAGATCGGCAAAGGAAAAGCCCGTGGAATTCGCCCTGAAATCCGGCGCTTCTTCCGCCTTTGCCTCCACATAGTCCTGTATGATGTCTATCTCATTTCCCACTATATCGGATGCCTGCAGATAATCATAGGAGCTCACATCCAGCACCTCCGTGGTTAATCCCAGTGCGGCCATGCCCGCATAGGTATCCATGAAATATTTTCTGTAGGATAAAAGAACAGCGTCCAGAAGCTCCCTTGTCTGTCTGCCGTTCATACCCCGGCAGCGGTAGAGCGTTACCGTATACTGCGAGGGAAAATAGTTCAGATCCCCAATGGTGGTATAATACTCCGCCGCATCCTCGGCCACGGTGTTAATCACGGCAATCTGCTGTTTTACGGAATCCGGTGCGACACCCTCTATTTTTAAATTCGCCCGGATTTCCTCCACATTCTGATCACTCCACCCCAGCTCCTCCAATGCGTCATTTATCACCACCGTGGATTTTATCTTCGTCACGTCAAACAGGCCCCCGCTGGGATCCCGTCCCTCGTCGATTCCGTCAAAGCTGAAATTAATTACCGCCTCGGCCCGGCTTTTTCCTCCAAATACCGCCTGAAGCCCCAGGCTCGCCACGGCCGCAATCAGGCTGACACATACGGCAATCATAAGGAGATACAGATAGAACTTCCACTTCTGCTTCATATAACCCGCTATGTTTACAAGATCAATGACACCGCATTCCTCTCCGCCGCCCTGCCGTACCTGTAGAATAACCTTCCTTGCGGGGTTTCCCGTCCACTCCTCCCGGTCATCGGTGATATCCTCCCAGAGCTCCTCCTCCGAAAGCATGTCTTCCATATCCTTATTCTCGTTTCCGAATTTTTGCGTCTGCATCCTGTCAATCATCCCTGCTTCCTGTTCCCTCTGTTTTTTCTTCTGGGGCTGCGCTTCTTCTTATCTAATTTTTTGTTTGCCGCCCACGCCGCTCCTTCATCCAAAAATCCACCCGTTTCCGTCTGACGCTTCATCAATTTCATCCTTGCCAGCAGAACATGTATTGCTCCCGCACAGAAGAATACGACCAGAATACAAAAAAATAATGCCATGTCCATTCCGGCAAACGGTTTTTTGTCAGGCCGGTTCGGAGTGATAATGTCCGTTTCCTCTGAATTTTCCTTTTCCTTTATCTTCCCCGAACCATATAGTACATAATTCTTTGTCCGGTTGTTCCGCATGTTATAGGTATTTCCCGGTTCCGAAGGCATCCCTTCTTCCGCATTGTCCTCCGGTTTGCTTACATTTTCATCCGGGTCTTCCGGAGCCTGCGGCATGTCGTTTTCTCCAGCCGCCTCATCACTGTTTTCCCCGTTCAAGGCATTCCCTTCTCCTGTCTCGTCCGTTTCCGGCACCGTACCGCCATCCTCCCCGGAAACGTCCCGCCCTTCCTGCCGCCTTGGGGCTTCTTCTCCGGCTTCCATCTCCGCATCTCCTTTAATATATCCGGACATACCATCCGCTATTGAAACCTGATGCCAGACGGTTCCATCCTCTGCCGTGACATCCCCTAAATATTCAAAGGAGCTGCCCTGCACCAGATTTCCCACCGGATTACCGCTCTCGTCCGCCTGCCCGTAAATTGCGGCATCCTCAGACTTAAGCGTGGCGGGTGCGGCATCCGCCACCAGCGCAAAGCCTTCCGTACAGGCAAAAATACATGCCGCCCCCAGCATACTCCAAAGCGCTTCCGGCACCCTTTTTAAACACTTTGTCCTCATTCCTTTCATTCTTCCAGCTTTACCTCTTTATAAAAAATACGGATCATGGTTTCCTTCAGACTGTCTTCATCCAGATAAAAATCATCATAAAAATCTCCGGTTTCCTTTCCGTCCCTCACAATGGGAACCGCTCTGTCCTCACCCTCAAGGAGACAGATATTTTCTCCGCCGAACTGATATCCTGCGGCCTGTGCCGCCAGATATACCATCTCGCTGACACCTATATTGGTATTTATGTACCCTGATACCGCATCATAGATTCTGGCAACCAGCATGGGATCCTTTTTAATCTCATCCTTCATCTTGTCAGCCAACGCAGTCAGATACTGCTTCTGCCGTTCCAGACGCATGGTCGGGCTCCCGATCACGTTCACATCCCGCACTTTTACATAAGCAAGCACGAATTCTCCTTCCAGATGCAGGCTTTCCCCCTTTTCATAGCTGCCAAAGGGAGTATCCAGGCTCTCTAATGCCACCACGTCCACGCCTCCGGCCATATCGTTGATTTTACTGACCGCCTCATACCCGATGGCAAACGCACCGTGGATAGGCAGCCCGTAAAGCAGCTCACTGACCGCCTCCGCAGTCTTCTCAAGTCCGTGCTCCGCTCCTCCCGCATAGGGGTACTGCAGGCAGATCTGGTCAAATATAGTCCGGGCCACATGTCCCTCGCCGTCGTAAACGTCAACCTCGATCATGGAATTGCGCGGTATGCCCACGATACTTACATCCTTATCCGCCGGATCTATAGATACCACAAACATGGCATCGGTCTGTCCGGAAAGCCATTTTTCAAAATCCGGCTCCGGATTCATCTTCCCCGCCTTATCCACACCCAGCACGAGAAGATTGATTCGGCGGCTGTCATAGGAATATACCTTCCCGTCAATGGCAACCCAGTCATCCTGCCACCGGACGGCGGAAAGACCGGATCTTTCCCTGATATCCTCCGCCGACTGCCGGTCTGAAAGCATCTCCACGTTCGGTATGCTCTGCCCGGCGGAATTCTCTATTTTCGCCCGGCCGGATAAATACAAAGCGCAAAGCGCCGTACCGGCTGCCGCCGCCAAAAAGACCACCGCGGCAAATATCACTACTATCGTATATTTCTTTGATTTTCTGCGGCAAAAAGACTGTTTCCGCATCAGTCTGCCTGTTTTCTCACTTCCCATGGATACCTTTGCTCTCGCCATGCGGCGCATGAATATTTCGTAAGTCAGCCGTCCGCAGCTTAAGCGCAGAGAGAAACACAAATCCCATATCAGCCCGTTGTTTTTCTCTCCACGCTTAAACCAGGGAGTTTTGGGGAACTCCCCGCATTTAAGACATATTGGTTAACCGTTATTTCGCTGCCATAACAACCGATACAGTGATCACCCTGGGTGTGCCCGCAAAGGAACCCATTACCTGAAGTGTCACGGGATCTACCGTACCCTCCACGATCTCAACCGTGCCGTCCTCGTTAACGCTGATCAGCAGTACGAACGCATACTTGGTAACACCCTTTACCGTTCCCACCGAAGCAATGACCTTGCCGTCCGCTCCCGGGGCTGTCGCCGTGATCTTATAGCCGCCCGCATTTACCATACGGATTTTTCCGCCCAGTGCGTTGATGGTAGCTTTGAAGACATCGCTTGCGGGAGCTGTCATCATTGCCGATACAGCTTCTCCCGGATTTGCCGCCTCTGCAGCCGCGGAAATCACTGCCGTGTTATTCCGCTCCGTATACTGTGTCATGTTTACCGTGCTGACAGTGCCGTCCGCATTTTTAATGCCTACCGCAACCTTGTCCGTGTTCTCCGTTCCTCTGGTTGCCGGAGCTTCCACGACCGCGCTTGTCTGGCTGCTGGAGCCACTGGTGGTGCTGGAGCTTCCCGACGTGGTGCTTGAAGCCGCCAGGGCGGTCTGTGCCATCATTGTGCATAATGTCACACTCAGGATAATTGCTAAGACTTTCTTTTTCACCTCTGTTACCTCCTTATCAAAATCTGCAAATTCTGATTTATCAAAACAGGCCCCCAAAACCCTGTTTTAATCCCTGTAGATTCCGCATTGCCTCCGCCGCATACTTTTTTATACAACGCAAATACTGTTTTCATGCGGTGTCCACGATTAATATACCATGGTATTTTTAGAAAGTCAAATTTCTTTTTATAATAGTATATGAATAATTGACTTTTAAGTAAAAAGGAGAGCTGTATGACATTAAACGAGAACATCAAACAGCTGCGTCTTGCAAGGAATTTATCACAGGTAGATCTGGCCAAGAAGCTTGGCGTAACCAAGCAGAGTATTTCTAATTGGGAAAATAATAACATCCAGCCTTCTATAGATATGCTGATTCGTCTGTCCAACTATTTTTCTGTTTCTACAGATTATATGCTGGGGCTGGAGGAACGTAAATTTATAGAAATCAACGGATTGACAGAGAGACAACTGGCCCACATCATGGCCGTTATTAATGATATCCGAGGCGGCAAATCGTGAC
>CAJUIO010000061.1 GCA_910586025.1 uncultured Lachnospiraceae bacterium | reverse complement strand
ATGTACAAAAACCACATCAAACGAATCCTGGATATTTTCCTCTCCTTATGCGGCATCCTGATCCTTTCGCCCGTGTACCTCATTCTCTGGGTTCTGGTGCGCCGGAAGCTGGGGAAGCCGGCACTCTTTACCCAGGAGCGTCCGGGGAGGAATGAGAAGATTTTCCGGCTGTATAAGTTCCGCAGCATGACGGACGAGAGGGATGAAAACGGTTTGCTTTTGCCGGACGAGGTCAGGCTCACCAGGTTTGGAAAAATACTGCGCTCCACCAGCCTTGACGAGCTGCCGGAGCTGTTCAATATCTTAAAGGGGGATATGAGCCTGATCGGCCCAAGGCCCCTGCTGGTGCGCTATCTGCCCTGGTATACGGAAAGGGAGCGTCACCGCCACGACGTGCGTCCGGGACTTACGGGTCTGGCCCAGGTGAACGGGAGAAATGCCCTTGGCTGGGAGGACAGGTTTGCCTTTGATCTGGAATATGTGGATAACTGCAGCCTTTTCATGGACCTTAAGGTGCTTGGGATGACTGTGGGAAAGGTTCTCAGGCGGTCGGGAACGCTTTCCGGTGCGGACCAGACAGTGGCGGATTTTGACGAATACCGGAGAGCGCAGAAGGAAGCGCAGGACAATGACGCTTGTAAGGAGGCAAAAGCATGAACAGGATCGAATTGTTTGAGAGACCTCTTGCCGGGACGCCTCTTGTCCCTTTATCGGGAAATTACGGGAAAAATCTTTTTTATATAAAAAGGGATGACATGATCCCTTTTAGTTTTGGCGGGAACAAAGCCAGAAAAGCGGCAGAATTTTACAGGGAAATCAAGGACAGCGATATAGATGTAATCATGACGTATGGCAGCAACAGCTCCAATCATTGCCGGATTATAGCCAATATGGCGGCGGCGATGGGGCTTTCCTGCCATATTATTTCTCCTGAGGAAAACAGGGAAAGGCTGTATAATACAAAGCTGGTGGAGCGGTTCGGGGCGGTGATCGAGACCTGCCCGGTAAGTCAGGTTTCGGATACGATTGACAGAAGGATGGAGGCTTACAGGGCGGAGGGAAGAAGGCCCTATTTCATCACGGGAGGAGGACACGGCAATCCGGGAACGGAGAGCTATGTGAAGGCTTACCGGGAGATTGTGCAGTGGGAGAGGGAAAACGGGACATACTTTGACTATATCTTTCATGCGTCCGGAACAGGGGCCACCCAGGCGGGGCTTGTCTGCGGGCAGCTTCTTGGCGGGGCGGAAGGCGGGGGAGCGGCGCATGCGCATAAGCACGGCGGGAGAACGCTGCAGACTGAAGAGGGCGGCAGGAGGCCTGCCCGGATTGTGGGAATCAGTATTGCAAGGGAGGAATACCGGGGCAGGGAAGTGGTAAAGGACAGCATCCGGGAGTACCTGGGGGAGAAATTTGATTTTCTGTACAGGGAGGATGCGTTGCTGTTTACGGATAAATACCGCTGCGGCGGATATGGAAATTATACTGATGAGATCGGGGAGATCATCGGCAAGGTGATGGCGGGGGAAGGGATTCCCATGGATACCACCTATGTGGGAAAGGCGTTTTGCGGAATGCTGAAGTACCTCGAAGAAAATGAAATCCAAAATAAAAGGGTGCTCTTTATCCACACTGGCGGCACGCCGCTTTATTTTGACAGGCTTTGAGAGGAGGAAGAGGCATGAATATTCTTATTTTGAGTGCGGGAACCAGAAATAAGATAGTACAGTATTTTAAAAGAGCGGTGGGAACGGAAGGAAAGGTAATTGCCACGGACTGCTCCAATCTGGCACCCGCCGTCTACGAGGCGGACCGGTTTTATCTGGTGCCCAGAATTTCGGCTCCGGATTATCTGGAGCAGATTCTGGATATCTGTAAGAAGGAGAGGATTCATGGCGTTTTTTCCCTGATTGATCCGGAGCTCTCCCTTCTGGCAAGAGAGAGGGAACGGTTTCTGGCGGTGGGCACGACCCCTGTCATTTCTCCGTATGAGCTTGTGGAAACCTGCTTTGACAAATACAGAATGTATCAGCTGCTGCAGGAAATGAAAATCCCTGCGGCAAAGTGTTATGTGACGAAGGAGAGCTTTTGCGGGGCGCTTGAAAGGGGAGAGATATCCTTTCCGGTGTTCGTAAAGCCGGTGAGAGGAAGCGCCAGCATCAACATCAGCAAGGTTTCCTCCATGGAGGAGATCGACGTGCTTTTTGGCCTGTATGAGGATCTGATGATACAGGAATACATGGACGGGCAGGAGTATGGTGCGGATGTCTATATTGACATGATATCCGGAAGGTGCACATCCGTTTTTGTGAAAAAGAAGCTAAAGATGCGGGCGGGTGAGACGGATAAGTCGGTTTCCGTAAGGGATGAGGCGCTTTTTGTCCTGCTTCAAAATTTCGTGGAAAAATGCGGTTTTTGTGGTATGATAGATATTGACATATTCAGGATAGACGGCGTCTATTATATTTCGGAGGTGAATCCCCGCTTTGGCGGCGGCTATCCCCATGCATATGAGAGCGGCGTGGACATGCCCGCCCAGGTGCTGCGGAATCTGGAGGGAGAAGAAAATCCCGTTTCCATCGGTCAGTACCGTGAGGGTGTGTGCATGATGAAGTACAATGAGATTGCCATTGTGAATCTGAGAGAAGAGGAAATTATCTGACCTATGAAAAAGATATTGATTCTTGCCAACTCCTCCGGCGGCCTGTATGATTTCAGAAACGAGCTTGTGCTGCGTCTCCTGACAAAGTACGAGGTTGCGGCCTCCCTGCCGGATGAGGTGCGCACGGCGCAGCTGTCAGAGGAGGGGTGCAGGATTATCAGCATCCCCATGAACCGCAGAGGGGTAAATCCGGCGGAGGATCTGAAGCTTCTGGGGGCGTACCTGAGACTGCTTCAGGAGGAAAAACCGGATCTGGTCCTGACCTATACAATCAAGCCCAATATCTACGGGGGCCTTTTGTGCCGGATCAAAGGAATTCCCTATATCGAGACAGTTACGGGGCTGGGAAGCACCTTCCAGAAAAAGGGGGTCTTTCTCAGGATGATCGTGACCATGTACCGGACGGGACTAAAAAATGCGTCCTGCGTTTTCTTCCAGAACAGGGAAAACCGGGAGATTTTTGAAAAATACGGAATCGGCGGGAAGAAATCAAGGCTTGTCAGCGGTTCCGGCGTGAACCTGAAAAGGCATGCCTTTGAGCCCTATCCGGAAGGAGAGAGCGTCCGTTTTCTCTATGTGGGCAGAATGATGAGAGAGAAGGGAATCGAGGAGCTTCTTGAGGCGGCCGGCCGGCTATGCGGGGAAAAGGTGAGCTTTGAGCTTCTGGGCTATCCGGACGAGGATTATCAGGAAAGGCTGGATGATTTTGAAAGACAGGGCTGTATCAGACAGCTGGGATTTCATCCCGATGTTCATGAATATATAAAAGACGCTTCCGCGCTGGTGCTTCCCACTTACCATGAGGGCATGTCAAACGTGCTCATGGAGGCCTCGGCCACCGGGCGGCCCGTGATCGCAACGGATATCAGCGGCTGTAGGGAAATTTTTGAGGAGGGTGTCACGGGATTTGGCTGTAAGCCCGGGGACAGTGAGGATCTTATCCGGGCGCTTGGCAGATTTCTTTCTCTTTCGCCCGGGCAGCGCTCCAAGATGGGGAGAGCGGCAAGGGCCAAGATGGAGCGGGAGTTTGACCGGGAAAAGGTGGTTGACGCATATATGGAAGAGATCGAAAAGCTGCTGGACAGATAATTGCAGGACGGACGGGAAACGTTTTTGCGGAAAGGAAGGATACGAAAATGGATTTATATGAAAAGCTGGTAAACGGACAGGAGAAGCTTTCCCTTGTGGGGCTTGGCTATGTGGGAATGCCCATAGCGGTGGCTTTTGCGAGAAAGATCAAGGTGGTGGGCTTTGACCTGAATGAGCATAAGATCGGACTGTACCGTGACGGGATCGACCCCACAAAGGAGGTGGGCGACGAGGTGATTAAAGGCACTGCGGTGGAATTTACCGCCGACCCTTCAAAGCTTCGGGAGGCCAGATTTCATATCGTGGCAGTGCCCACGCCTGTCAACCGCGACCACACCCCGGATCTTTCTCCCGTGGAGGGAGCGAGCCGGATCCTGGGACAGAATCTCACAAAGGGATCGGTTGTGGTGTTTGAATCCACGGTGTATCCCGGTGTCACGGAGGATATCTGTGTGCCGATTCTGGAGAGGGAGTCGGGGCTTAAGTGCGGCGAGGATTTCAAGATCGGATATTCCCCGGAGCGGATTAATCCCGGGGACAAGGTGCACAGGCTGGAGACCATAACCAAAATCGTGTCCGGCATGGATGAGGAGACGCTGGATACGGTTGCGAAGGTATATGAGCTGGTGGTGGAGGCCGGCGTGTACCGGGCCGATTCCATCAAGGTGGCGGAGGCTGCCAAGGTCATAGAGAACAGCCAGAGAGATATCAATATAGCCTTTATGAATGAGCTGTCCATTATTTTCAACAGGATGGGAATCGACACCAAATCTGTTCTGGAAGCGGCCGGAACCAAATGGAACTTCCTGAAATTCCAGCCGGGACTTGTGGGAGGACATTGTATCGGCGTTGATCCCTACTATCTGACCTACAAGGCGGAGGAGATGGGCTATCACTCCCAGATCATTCTGTCGGGGCGGCGGATCAACGACGACATGGGACGCTATGTGGCGGAATCCCTGGTGAAGAACCTGATCCGGGCGGACATCCCGGTGAACAGGGCGAGGGTAGCGATCCTTGGCTTTACCTTCAAGGAGAACTGTCCGGATACGAGAAACACAAAGGTGATTGATATTTATAATGAGCTTGGAGAATATGGAATCACGCCTGTCGTGGTGGATCCTGCGGCGGATGCCGACGAGGCGGGGCAGCTCTACGGCATCACCTTTGAGACCATGGATGCGGTCAGGGATATGGACGCGGTGATCGTGGCAGTGGCACACAGCCAGTTCCTTACTCTCACTAAGGATGAGATCAGCGGTTTCTATAATCCGGCCCACGTGAAAAAGGTGTTTATGGACATCAAGGGGCTGTTTGACAGGAAGGAATATCTGACTGAGGATTATATTTACTGGAGATTATAATAGGTGATTGCGAAACAGTAAGGAGTAAAATTATGGGCTATAAGGATTTAAAATTCGACAAGGATTCTGTTTTCCTCGTGACAGGGGGTGCCGGCTTTATCGGTTCCAACCTGTGCGAGGCAATTCTGGAGATGGGATATCGGGCAAGATGCCTGGACGATCTCTCCACCGGGAAATACGGGAATATTGAACCGTTTCTGTCAAATCCCCGGTTCACCTTCATAAAGGGGGATATCAGGGATCTGGAAACCTGCATGAAGGCTGCGGAGGGTGCGGACTATGTGCTGAACCAGGCGGCATGGGGAAGCGTTCCCAGGAGTATCGAGATGCCGCTTCTGTATGAGGAGATCAATATCAGGGGAACTCTGAATATGATGGAAGCCTCCCGGCAGTGCGGGGTCAAAAAATTTGTCTATGCGTCCAGCTCCTCCGTGTACGGGGATCATCCCGTGCTTCCGAAGAAGGAGGGCGCGGAGGGAAGGGTTCTTTCTCCCTATGCCCTGACCAAAAAGGTGGATGAGGAATACGGACGGCTTTATAAGACATTGTACGGCCTTGACACCTATGGTCTGCGCTATTTCAACGTGTTTGGAAGAAGACAGGATCCGGACGGGGCCTATGCGGCCGTGATTCCCAGATTCATCAGGCAGCTGATGGCCGGGGAGGTTCCCACGATCAACGGGGACGGAAGGCAGTCAAGAGATTTCACCTATATTGACAACGTGATCGAAGCCAACCTCCGGGCGGCCCTTGCGCCCTCCGAGGCGGCAGGCGAGGCCTTCAATATCGGGGCGGGAGGAAGGGAGTACCTGATTGACGTATATAACCAGCTGTGCGACGCTCTCGGAACAAAGGTGGAACCCGGCTTCGGCCCGGAGAGAAAGGGCGATATCCGGGATTCCAATGCGGATATCAGCAAGGCCAGGAAACTGCTTGGCTATGATCCCCAGATTGATTTTGCCAAAGGGATTCATCTGGCAATCGACTGGTATGTCAAGAATTTATAATAAGGCGGGGTGTTATGAGGATAACGGTACGACTGGATGACATAACACCTGATATGGACTGGGAGCGCTTTTACAGGTTTAAGGCGCTCCTTGACAAATATCAGATAAAACCGCTGATCGGGGTGGTGCCCGATAACCGGGATGAAAATCTCCGGGCAAAGGCGCAGGGTGCGCCGGAGGATTTCTGGGCCTGTATCAGACAGCTCAGGGATCAGGGCTGGCAGATCGCCATGCATGGCTTCCGCCATATTTACGCAACGAAAAAGGGGGGACTTTTTCCCCTGAATGATTTTTCGGAGTTTGCGGGACTTCCCTTTGAGGAGCAAAGAAGGATGCTTCTGGAGGGAAAGAGGATTCTTGAGGAAGGGGGGATCCGGACGGAGCTTTTCATGGCACCGGCCCATTCCTATGACGGGAATACCATAAGGGCGCTTAAGGAGACGGGGTTTAAGGGGCTTACCGACGGATTTGGAGACGGTCCCTATGAGTGGAGAGGGCTGCGCTTTTATCCGATCTCCTTCAAGCTCAGCCGCACGTTCCGAAAAAAATCCGGCTATTCCACGATGGTGATCCACACGGGCACGGTGTCCCGGGATGACCTTGAGCGGTATGAAGGGTATTTCCGGCGGGAGGACGTGCAGTGGATTTCCTATGAGGAGTATCTCGGACAGCCTGCGGCAAAAAGGGGTGCGGCGGGGAGAATAAAAGAATTTCTGATGGCAAAGGGGAAGTATCTGATTGGAAAGATGAAGGGAGGCTGAGAAGTGGGGGAGCCGATTCGTATTTTACACGTACTTGGAAATACTCAGCTTGGCGGTGCGGAAAGCCGGATCATGGATCTGTACCGTCATCTTGACAGAAGCAGGATTCAGTTTGACTTTCTGGTTCACACGCAGCAGGAGGGGCATTTTGACGAGGAAATAGGTAAGCTGGGAGGACGGATTTTCCGTGTTCCCCGTTTTCGCATCTATAATATTTTTGCCTACAAGAAGGCGCTCCGGGAATTTTTCCGGGAGCATCACGAGTTTGCGGCGGTCCAGGGGCATATCACAAGCACCGCCGCCATCTATCTTCCCATTGCGAGGGAGGCGGGAATCCCGGTGACGATCGCACATGCCAGGAGTGCGGGCGTGGATAAGGGAATTAAGGGAACGGTGACCCGCCTGATGCGCAGGAAGCTTTCCGAGAGGACCGACTATATGTTTACCTGTTCCCGGCTTGCGGGAATATCCGTGTTTGGGGAAAAGGCGGCCTCTGAGGGCAGGACGGTCTTTATTCCCAACGCCATAGACTGTCCGGCCTTTGGATTTGACCCGGAAAAGCGGGAGGAGATGCGGAGGGAGCTTGGCCTTTCGGATAAATACGTGATCGGGCATGTGGGACGTTTTCACTATGCCAAGAATCATGAGTATCTGCTGAGAGTGTTTGCGAAGCTGTGTGAGAGAGAGGGAAACGGAAGGGAATATGCCCTGATTCTCCTGGGAGAGGGTGCCGGTATGGAGAGTGCGAGGTCTCTCGCCGGGGAGCTCGGGATCAGCGGGAGGGTGCATTTCCTTGGAAACCACGGAGATATTTATAACTATTATCAGGCCATGGATTATTTCGTCTATCCCTCACGCTTCGAGGGGCTTCCCGGAACCATCGTGGAGGCCCAGGCGTCGGGTCTTCGGTGTGTGATGTCGGATGCGATCTGTGAGGAGGTTTCCGTCACACCCCTTGTCCATTCCATGAGTATCGGGGTGGAGCCGGAAAAATGGGCGGACTATATTATCAGCACCCAGGATTATGAGAGGACAAGCCATGTGGAGCAGATGCAGGAGGCGGGCTTTGACGTGTCGGCTCAGGCGGAGAGGATGACGGAGTTTTATGAGACCAGGAAGCGGAAGCTGATGCTGATCAGTCCCATGCTTCATCAGGGAGGCTTTGAGAGAGTGTGCATCACCACGGCAAAGCTCCTTCAGCCTTATTTTGATATCACGATCGTTATTTTTGATTCGGCCAATATTGCCTATGATGTCACGGGACTTAAGATCATAGACATTCACATGGGTGTCAGGAAGGGGAAGCTGGGAAAGCTCCTCAACGTCGCAAGACGCTCCCGCAGGGTAAGAGAGATAAAGAGAAGGATGGGAACGGAGATCGCATACAGCTTTGGACCCACTGCCAATATCGTCAATTCCCTCTCAAAGACAGGAAGGGAAAAGGTCTGGCTGGGACTTCGGAATTACACGGATGTGGGGGAGCGCATGAAGCTAAAGCTCTTTGTGCGCAGGGCGGATCTGATCATCTGCTGTTCCAGGGAAATTGAGAAGGAGCTGAGAAGTCAGTTTGACTTCCGCAGGACAGCGGTGCTGTACAATCTGTACGACGTGGAGGCCATCCGAAGGGAGGCGGCTGTTCAGGAGAAGAGCGTGCAGCTTCCCTGGGGAAAATACGACGGATCCGGACGGCGGATCCGGACTCTGGTTTCCATGGGGCGTGACGATGACATGAAGGGCTTCTGGCATCTGCTCAAGGTATTTTATCTTGTTCATGAACAGATACCGGAGGTAAGACTGATCCTGATGGGGGCCGGAAGCTTTGAGCTCTACAAAAAGCTGGCGGCGGATCTCGGGATATCGGATTTTGTATTTTTTGCAGGGCTGCAGAGAGAGCCCTACAAGTATCTCAAAAAAGGACAGGTCTATCTTCTCACATCCAGCAACGAGGGATTCCCCAACGCTCTTGTGGAGGGAATGGCTCTTAAGCTGGCTCCGGTCAGCACGGACTGTATGACGGGGCCTGCCGAGATTCTGCTGGAAAACGGGAATACCGAATTTACGGAGAAACAGTTTGAGGCCTGCAGGAGAAAGGGCAGGAAGCCGGTTATCTTCGGAGAGTACGGGATCCTTGTTCCCGTGATGGAGAAGGAGAGAGATCTCGACCCGGGGCATATCACGGAAAAGGAGCGGAATATGGCCGCGGTTGTGGCGGATCTAGTCCGGGACGAAAAGAGGCTGGCCTTCTATCGGGAGGCCGCGGGCGTGAGGGCTCATATCTTTACTTATGAGAACTATATCAGGAAGTTTTTGGAGCTGGCGGGCCAGCTTGTGATTACCGGGGATTTATGATAAAATGTGAGGAATATGAAATGCGAAAGATCTTGTTTCACTTGAATTGCTTTGAGCAGGGCGGCGCAGAGAGGGTGGTATCCAATCTGGCAAACTGGCTCGCCAGAGAGGACTATGAGGTGATTGCGGCCACGCAGTGGCAGGGTGAGGAGGAGTTTGAACTGGATTCAAGAGTTCGCCGCATTCACGTGGGGTTAAGGCCTGAGGATGAGGACAGGGGCAGGATCGCAAAGATCTTCCTGCGGTTCGCCTATCTGCGGCGGCTGATCCGGTCCGAGAGGCCGGACGTGGTGATTTCCTTTACAAGAAGGCCGAATTACCGGGCGCTGATTTCGGCGGTCGGCACCCGGGTGCCCGTGATTGCGGCTGTGAGGCAGGATCCCAAATCCTACTACAATTCCCTTGCGGACAAGCTACTGATTCCCCTGCTTTATCCCCGGGCTGCGGGCTGCGTGTTTCAGACCGGGGAGCAGATGGGATATTTTCCCAGAGGGCTGCAGAAGCGTTCCAGGATTATCCTGAATCCGGTGAACGATAAATATCTGAATGCGCCGGAGGTGAAGGAGCGGGAAAAGCTGGTGGTGCAGTCGGGACGGCTTGTGGATTTCAAAAACCAGGCCATGCTGCTGCGGGCCTTTCTGAAGGTCCGCAAAAAGCATCCTGACTATAGCCTGAGAATCTACGGACCGGATTCCAGGGACGGCACAAAGCAGGTGCTGGAGGCCATCATAAGGGATAATTGTGCGCAGGACTTTATCACTCTCATGGGAGGGAGCGACGAGCTGGAAAGAGAGCTTCCCAGGGCGGAGATCTACGCCTTTTCCTCGGATTATGAGGGGATGCCCAACGCTCTTTTGGAGGCCATGACGCTGGGAATGGCGGTTGTGGCCACAGACTGTCCCTGCGGAGGCCCCAGGACAGTGATTGATCACGGTGTGAACGGCCTGCTGATTCCGGTGGGAGATGAGAAGGCGATGGAGGCGGGAATCAACCGTCTGATTGAGGATAAACAGCTTGCGCAGGCTCTGAGAGAGCAGGCCCGCAGGATAAGCGGGCGGATCAACGGACAGGCAGTGCTTGCGCAGTGGAAATCATATATTGAAGAGGTCATACAAGGACAGAGGTAGCGTATGTGCGGAATATGCGGTTTTGTAACGGGCAGGGCAAAGACCCTGGAGAGCGCCATGGAGCAGCTGAAAAGAATGAATGGCACCATGTATCACAGAGGGCCGGATGACGGCGGCGAGGAGGTCTTTCCCATGGAAAGGGGCTATCAGATCGGTCTTGCCCAGAGAAGGCTGTCGATACTGGATCTTTCGCCCCTGGGCCACCAGCCCATGCATTCTGCGGACGGCAGGGTCAGCGTGGTGTTTAACGGGGAGATTTACAACTTTGACGAGCTGAAAAAGGATCTGGATTACCCCTTCCGTTCCTCCTGCGATACGGAGGTGATCATAGCCTCTTATCTCAAATGGGGGATTGAGTGCGTCAGCCGCTTTAACGGGATGTTCGCTGTCTGTTTGTTTGACAGGCAGACTCAGGAGGTGTTTCTTGTCCGGGACCGCATTGGAAAAAAACCTCTTTACTATGAGCTTGAGGGAGAGGACCTGATCTTTGGATCCGAGCTGAAGCCTCTCATGGCAAGAGACGGCTTTAAGAGGAAGATCCGAAGGGAGGTGCTGCGCAGATTCCTGTTCCAGCAGTACATCAATGCGCCGGACACCATATTTGAAAACGTATATAAGCTTGAGCCCGGAAGTATTCTGAGATATTCCTTCGGAGAGATCAGGACCTGGAAATACTGGGATGTTAAAGAGGTCTATCACAGGATGCGGCAGGATCCCGTATCTGACTTCGCACAGGCAAAGAGCGAGCTAAAAGAGCTTCTAAGGAAGGCTGTCCGGGCCCGGATGATTTCCGACGTGCCTCTTGGGGCCTTTCTGAGCGGCGGCTATGATTCTTCTCTGATGACCGCCATGGCACAGGAGCATTCTCTGGAAAGCTCCGGCAAGCCGGTGAAAACCTTTTCCATCGGCTTTAACGAGGAGAGATATAACGAGGCCCTCTATGCAAAGGAGGTGGCGGCGTATCTGGGGACGGAGCACAGAGAGCTCTATATTGACGAAAAGGAAATGTTCGCTCTGGTGGAGAGTATTCCCCGGTATTATGACGAGCCCTTTGCGGATTCCTCCCAGATTCCCACCATGCTGGTGTCCATGCTGGCAAGGGAGGATGTGACGGTGGCGCTTTCCGGGGACGGCGGAGACGAATTTTTCTGCGGCTATAATATCTATGAAAACGTGCGTATGGCCCAGCGTCTGGATCCCCTGGGCGCTCTTACCTATGGAGTGTGCCAGCTTCCGCTGATCCGGCGGATCGGGCTGGAGGAGCGGCTCCCCTTTAGAGTGAGGGTAGTTGCGGAAAACCGGGATGGGGAGACGAAGACTCAGCTCGGTTCCCACAACTATATCACCCGGGCAGGCCGCATGGTCCCAGGAGAGGGGCTTCCCTGCCGTTTTCCCATAGAGAGCGGATACGGGGTCAGAAACTGGCAGATTCTCAGAATGCTGGTGGATATGGACACTTATCTTCCGGGGGATATCCTCTGCAAGGTGGACCGGGCTTCCATGAAATATTCTCTGGAATCCCGATGCCCTATTCTGGATAAGGATGTGATGGAATATTCCTTCCGGATGGATCATGGCCTGAAATATCAGAAAGGGAACAAGAAGCGCATCCTCAAGGATATTGCGTATGACTATATTCCCAGAGAGCTGCTGGACCGGCCCAAGGTGGGCTTTGGGGTTCCTCTTGACAAGTGGCTTCGGGGCCCTTTGCGGGAGCAGCTGACGGATCTGTGCAGCAGAGATTATCTGAGGGGACAGGGTATTTTTGATGCGGATTTTACGGCTGATATGATCGAGGAATACCTGCAGACCGGGGACGGCGGTCCGGCCACGGGTACCAATTATTCCAAGCTTTCCTGGTCCTTCTTTACCTTCCAGCAGTGGTATGACTATTATTTCCGGCATGGAGGCGCGCAGGCTCTTGGAAGGCCGGAGAATTCCGGCATGGAGGCGTTATGAAAAAGCTGCATATCGCCATGCTGATCGGCTCCCTGACAAAGGGAGGGGCCGAGAGAGTTCTGGTCAATCTGGCGGATTATTTTGTAAATAAAGGGTATTGCGTGACCATGGTAACACAGTACCGCCTGGCGGATGAGTACGCTCTGAATGAGAAGGTCAGGCGCGTGATATCGGACATTACCCCGGAGCAGACCACGGGGAACAGGGTGATAAATTTCGCAAGACGTTTTGAGAAGCTGCGGAATATCTGGAAAAAGGAAAGGCCGGACGTGATTCTCTCCTTCATCGGAAAAAATAATATGATGGCGATTCTGACCTCCCGCTTTTTGCGGATTCCGGTTGCGGTTTCCGTCCGGGCAGATCCTGTCGAGGAGTATTACAGCTCCTGGATGCGTTTTATGGCAAGACACCTCTTTTCAAGGGCGGACGGGGTGATTCTGCAGACAAGCGGATGCTTTGACTTTTTTCCCGAAGGGGTGAGAAGAAAGGCCGTGATCCTCAAAAATCCGATAAGCGGCGGCTTCTTCCGGGAGAGGTATGAGGGCGAGCGGGACAAAACCATCGTGGCGGTAGGCCGTGTGGATGAGAATAAAAATCATGAGCTGCTGATCAGGGCCTTTTCCGGAATAGCGGAGGAATTTCCGGATTATAAGCTGATCATTTACGGGGAGGGTGACCTAAGGCAGCATCTGGGAGAGCTGGTCAGAGAGCTGGGGCTTTCCGACAGAGTCCTTCTGCCGGGAAGCATCGGAAACGTGGCGGATGCCATTTACAAGGCAAGGATTTTCGTGCTTTGCTCTAACTCGGAGGGGGTGCCAAACACTCTGATCGAGGCCATGCTCATGGGGCTTACCGTGGTCGCTACGGATTGTCCCTGCGGAGGCCCCGCTGACTTGATCAGGAGCGGATATAACGGCTGTCTGGTACCGGTAAAAAGTACAGATAAAATGAAGGAAAAACTGCAATACTTGTTAAATAACCTGCAAATTGCAGATGAGTTGGGAAGAAATGCCGTAAAAACAAGGGATATTTATGCAGCCGGCAAAGTGTACGGAGAGTGGGAAAGCTTTCTGTGTTCGCTGGCGGAAAGGCACAGGAAGCAGCTTTAGGAGGCGGAATATGTGTGGAATAGCAGGATTTTGCGATTTTGGCGGTGACAGAAAAAAGAATATCGAGAGGATGAAGGACAGGATCTATCACAGGGGGCCGGATGGCGGAGGCAGCTTTTTTTCCGAGGACGGCCATGTGACGCTGGGACACCGCAGGCTCTCCATTGTGGACCTTTCCGAGAACGGGGCACAGCCCATGACATCTCACAGCGGCAGATATGTGATTGCTTATAACGGTGAGATTTATAATTACAGGCAGCTTTCCGGGAAGCTGATTTCACAGGGGCATGTGAAGGCGTTTCGGGGAACCTCGGATACGGAGGTTTTGCTGGAGGCCGTGGAGAGCTGGGGAGTGGAGAAGGCGGTTTCTCAGTGTAAAGGAATGTTTGCAATCGCACTGTACGATCAGAAGGAGAGGCTGTTTTATCTGATCCGGGACAGGATCGGGGAAAAGCCGCTCTATTACGGGCTGGTTGGCGGGAGCTTTGCTTTTGCCTCGGATATCGGCGCTCTGGCGGTGATGGACGGTTTTGACAATGCCATCAACAGGGAAGTGCTGGATCTTTATTTTATCCACGGATATATTCCGGCTCCTTATTCCGTTTATGAAGGGATTTATAAGCTGGAGGCGGGGACGATTCTCACGCTGCGGCTTCCCTTTCAGGGTATGGACAGCATAAGGACGGCACCCTACTGGTCCGTCAAGGAGGCGGCAAGGCGCGGACAGGAGCATCCCTTTGACGGAACGAAAAAGGAGGCGGCGGATGAGCTGGAAAGACTTCTCAAGGAGTCTATCTCGCAGCAGATGACGGCGGACGTTCCGGTGGGAGCGTTTTTGTCTGCGGGGATTGATTCCAGCACGGTGGTGGCCCTGATGCAGTCTCTGCATCAGGGAAAGGTCAGGAGCTTTACCATCGGAATGGAGGAGGAGGGATATAACGAGGCGGTGTATGCAAAGGAGATCGCACAGCATCTGGGCACCGAGCATACGGAGCTCTATATTACCGAGGCGGATGCCAAGGCGGTGATCCCGAAGCTGGCGTATATGTTTGGAGAACCCTTTGCGGATTCCTCCCAGATCCCCACGTATCTTGTGAGCAGGATGACAAGGGAGCATGTGACGGTTTCCCTCTCCGGGGACGGCGGGGACGAGCTTTTTTGCGGGTATACCTCTTATTCCTCGGTGGAGCGGATCTGGAACAAGATGAAGACGGTTCCCTACTTTATCCGGAAGCCCTGCAGCGGGCTGGTGCTTCACAGTCCTCTTGTGAACAAGCCGATTTACCGCATCAAGGGGAAGCTCCTTGGGGCAAAGGGACCCTCGGATCTGTATATCTGTTCCTATGAGACGGATCCTCTCACAAAAAGGATCAGCCTTTATGACGGGAGGTGCAGCTATAAATACGGGGAATATGATCCGAAATACCTGAAAGAGACGAACCACAACATCATGCTGATGGATATGCTCATGTATCATCCGGACGATATTCTGGTGAAGGTGGACCGGGCGGCCATGGCGGTTTCGCTGGAAACCAGAGTGCCCATGCTGGATAAGGACGTGGTGGAGTTTGCCTGGACTCTTCCCATTGAGTACAAGCGGGAGGGGACTGTGGGCAAAAAGGTCCTCAGGGACGTGCTTTACCGCTATGTGCCCAGGGAGATGATGGAGCGGCCCAAAAAGGGCTTTAGTATTCCGATTGAGAAATGGCTCCGCCAGCCGCAGCTGCGGGCATGGGCGGAGGAGCTTCTGGATCCGAAGAGGATAGAGAGACAGGGGCTCTTAAATGCGGATGTGGTGAGAAGGATCTGGAACGACTTCATAGACAGAGGAGAGTGGAGAATCCAGATCTGGTATCTGTTAATGTTTCAGGAATGGCTGACACAGGGAGAAGGGTTATGAATATAATCAGGATGTACGGGGGACTGGGGAATCAGATGTTTCATTATGCGCTTTATATGAAGCTGGAATCCCTTGGGAAATTGGTTAAGTTTGATGATATCAATGAATACCGGGGAGAGCGGGCGTATCCGATCATGCTGGCTGTATTCGGCGTGGAATATCCCCGGGCATCCTGGGACGAGATTATAGAATTTACGGACGGCTCCATGGAGATACGCAAGAGGATCAAGAGGAAGCTTTTTGGCCGCAAGGCTATCGAGTATGTGGAGCAGGGAGGATATGATCCCAAGGTGCTGAGCTTCGAATCCATGTATCTGAGAGGCGCTTTTCAGAGTGAGAAGTATTTTTCGGATATCAAGGATGAGGTGCGCAGCGCCTACACATTTCCGACTCTGGAAGAGATGCATCTTCCCGAATCCCTCTACCATGTCACCAGACAGACTCTGGATCAGATCGAGAGCTGCGAGGCGGTGGGGCTTCACATGTACAGGAGCGATTCCAGAACGGACGAGGAGCTGTTTGAGGGAATCTGCACGGAGAAATATTATGAGGGTGCGGTGCGCCTGCTTCAGAGCAGAGTGCCGGATGCCAGATTTTATATTTTCAGCAATGAGCCTAAATGGGTCAGGGTGTGGGTGGATAAGCTCATCGAAAGCCTGATGCGCGAGGACATGAGCAAAAGGGAGCGCAGGCGGTTTGAGGAGCGCTTTGTCATGGTGGAGGCAAACACGGGCTACACGGATTATCTGGATATGTTTCTCATGAGTAAATGCAGGCACAACATCATCAGCAATTCCAGCTTCAGCTGGTGGGCGGCCTGGCTGAACGACAATCCGGGCAAGCTGGTGGTGGCTCCAAGCAGGTGGAAGAACAATATAGAGAGCGATGATTTCTATACCAGGGGGATGATCCTGGTGGATGCCGACGGAGAGATGAAGCGTACCGTGGAGTAGACAAGGCTTTTGGGTCAGGCTTGGCCGGGCGGCGGGCCGGAAAGGGGGAAAAGGGTGGATATCATCAGAATGACTGGCGGACTGGGGAATCAGATGTTTCAGTATGCGCTGTACCTTAAGCTCTGTTCCCTGGGCAGGGAAGTGAAGCTTGACGATATCAATGAATATGCAATGGAGAATGCCAGACCCATCATGCTCTGGGCCTTTGGCATTGATTATCCCAGGGCGTCCAGGGAGGAGATCAACCGGATTACGGATGGGTTTACCGGGCTTTCCCACAGGATAAGAAGAAAAATAACCGGGAGGAAATCGCTGGAATACCACGAGAAGGACAGCAACTTTGATCCCCGGGTTCTCGCTGTGACACCGGCTTATCTTACGGGCTATTTTCAGAGTGAAAAATATTTTGCGGATATAAGAGATCAGGTGCTTGAGGCGTTCACCTTCCGTCCGGTGATCTATGAGGGGCTCTCACAGGAGCTTGAGGAAAAGATTCAGATTCTTTTATATACCATTGAGAACACCACGGCGGTGAGCCTCCATATCCGGAGAGGGGATTATCTCGAAAACAGCCAGGTCTTCGGAGGGAGCTGCACACAGGAATACTATCTGAAGGCCATCCGGCTCATAAAGGAGAAATATCCGGATGCGGCTTTTTTTGTATTCCACAATGATGAGGAATGGACGCTTAGGTGGCTGTCCGAGAGCTTTCCGGACCAGATGGTGATGCTGGAGGAGATGGAAAGATCAAGCGGAAGGGGAGTGAGGGACGAGCTTTCCGGAAAATTCATTCCCATGACGGGAGTCCCGGAAGAGCTGGGGTATCTGGATATGATGCTGATGAGCAGATGCCGTCATCATATCATTGCCAATTCCAGCTTCAGCTGGTGGGGAGCCTATCTGAACCCGTCCTGTGAAAAGACAGTGATTGCCCCGGCCAGATGGTTTGGTGACAGGGAATGTGCGGATATCTATACGAAAGAGATGCTTCGGGTCTCCGGACAGGGGGAGCTGGCGGAGCTTTCGGATGAGAAGCCTGAAAATTGAAAGGGAGACGAAAAGATGTCTGAGTGTGAAAAGAGGATCTCCGTGATCGTGACAGCTTATAATATCGAAGCATATCTGCCCAGGTGTATGGAGAGTCTTCTAGGACAGACCTGTCCGGGGCTTGAAATCATTCTGGTGGACGACGGCTCCACTGACAGGACTCCCGAAATCTGTGACAGATATGAGAGAGAGCATGAATGCGTCCGGGTAATACACAAGGAAAACGGCGGTCCCTCTTCGGCCAGGAATGCGGGAGTGGCGGCCGCCGTTGGGGATTTCATCGGCTATGTGGACGGTGATGACTGGGTGGAGCCCGAGATGTACGAGAGGATGCTTGAGGCCTGTCTGGAAAAGGATGCGGACGTGGCCATATGCACCTACCGTCAGGTGGGGAGAGGGGCGGAACAAATCCATCCCACGGGGAAGGTGCTGGAGCTTGCAAGGGAGGAGGCCCTGGAGCTTTATATCAGCGGTCATCCCCAGTATCACATTTATCACTCCGTCTGGAGCAAGCTTTTCAGAAAAGAGCTGATTGCGGACATCCGTTTCCCGGAGGGGCGCAAGTCCGAGGATATCATGTATACCACAAGGGCGCTTGTGAAGGCTTTGAGGTGCGTGTTTCTGGATACTCCCTATTACAATTACATGATGGACAGGGAGACCAGCATTATGAACAGTAAGTATCACGAGCGCCGGTTTCAGGATGAGATTCCCTTCTGGAGGGAACAGGCGGCCTATCTTGCTAAGTGCGGGTATGGGCAGCTTGCGAGGAAGGCGCACCACCAGTTTTACCGGAAGATGCTTTTTTATTATGAGGATTTCCGGGACAGGGGGATGCAAGAATCCGCCGTGCAGCTGGCGGATTTGCTGCGTGGGGAGAAGGAGATGATCCGGGATATCTACAAAGAGGGCTTTGTGCCAAAGGGGGATCAGGCGCGCATGAAGCTCTTTCTGGCAAGCCCGGGATGGTTTTACCGGGTGGTGAAGCTGTATGAGAAAGTGGTGATACCGCTGAGGCAGTGAGGGCGGGGCAGGAGACACCGATGGTGGCTCCGCCCCGAATACTGCTTATGGTAAAAATGCGATTATTATTCCATTATAATTCCCGGAATCTCTCCTCCATCATAAATAGCCTTTAATCCAAATGGTTTACCGTATAACACATAATGCTCTAACAGCATCTGAGTATTATAGGGATATAATTCTTCTAATACTTCCTTATTAGCTTCCCAGTAATATCGGGTATCAAACTCTGCCGAATAGTCAATATTTTCGAATATTTTAGGTGAAATGCAGTCTTCATAAAGAATCTCGTAATATTCATCCAGAAAATCTATTCTTTGTTCTGCGTATTCATAGATATAATTATCTGACCAATATTCTGTTCCGTTTGGCCATCGCTCATAATTTCTTTTATATGCTCCGGACGCATGAAGATACTCAAACTGCTGATCTAACATTTCGAATAGTTTTTCTTTGCTTATAATTCCGTCGTCACGAAGCTCCTTCCATCTGTTACGTAATAGAGTACACACTTTTTCCCTGTCAAAATAATATAATGTATTCATGTCAGAAATCCAGACGCTGACATTTTTGTAATATTGAGGGTCATATTGTGTAAAGTTACATTCGGCAACATCAATCCATGGGTTTCCCCATGTGGCATTCATATCCCATGGGACTTTTTTCATACGATATGTGCCGTCTGGCTGATATTCGGCAATAAAATAGTTATTTTTCCTTGTATTATCCGCTCCGCCTATAAGCATACAAAATAGATTGGCATCAACTGCATTTTCCATATTTAAAAAATCTTCACCAGCCTCATAAGCTTCTAGATTTCCTTTCAAAAATAAATTAACCCAGTTCTTTATAGGATCCCAGTCTTCGTCAGTAAAATCTTTTGGATATTTCAATAAGAAAACAGGCAGCATCCCATCAGTCTCCTCATTTGAATAATTATGCTCCTCAGGTATTCGTGTGGCCCGGCACTTATATAAAATATCCTGTTTTCCAAGAGAAAGCTCTTTTTTGTCAACTCTTTCAATTAAGGCATATACGCCGCGGTATTCATTGTTTATAAATAGTTCCGCATATTCCATGGAGAAGCCTTCGTCATTCTTGACATGATTACTTGAAGCGATTTCTTTCCAGACTTCAGCAGATATTTTGTTGTGAATTAATCCTGCATCATCATATAATGCGTTCAGTATCCAATCATCGTCTCTTCGCATTCCAAGTAAAGGCATATTCTGATTGTTAAGTTCCAGTTTGTAGCTCTTTTTGTCATATCCATATGAAGTGCCTCCTCTTAGATGAAACGAGCAATCAGTGTTTAGAAAGTATGTTGAAGCATGATACGGATCCCATATTTGAACAGTGCCATACATAATCTCCTCGCTGTTTTCCAGATTACTGCTTTCTTCAAAGAGGCTAATGACCGGCATTCCTGTAAAGATAACGTTATATTCATGATAACCTTTGTAGCCTATATGATAAAGCTTAAATACATGATTCTCCCTGATAGCCTGGTTTTTGTTCTGAAAGTATTCATCATCTTTAAAATATAGTTTTCCCTTATTTGTGCTCAGCAGACCTTTCCAATGATCTTCTGCCAGTGACTGGGGGATAAAAAGGGTATTTGATTCCCTGTCAAATGGAATGGGATGTGAATCGAATCTAATCGATCCGCCCGGACCGTCTGATTCTTTGCCGTCAATCATATCAGCCAGGCTTGCTGATGATACCACCTCCACACACATGGCCTGGCCTGAGAATAGTGAAAATAATGTATCAAGATTAAGACAAATTATAAGAGTTACTGTAGATATAAGTAATAAAACGATTCTTTCTACCTGCTTAATATTCATTCTAAATTATCCTTTCTACGCATAACTGATAAATTATGCTGTCAAGGTATATAATATATTGATGCATGTTTTTTAGCAATAGAATTTAGAAATTTGCCTCTAGGTGTGCATATACTTTCCAGGTTTGCCATGGGTTATCGCAATGCTGTGTCTGAAATGGGCTGAAAACCGCCGAATATTGACTTTTGATAAAATATCTGTTAAAACATTCTTTGTATTTGATTAAAGATGTTAACAGAACGAAGTTAATGCGGGGGTTTTGATGTGGATAGAGGAATGATTATGAAAAGAGGCGGAAAAGGCCTGATTATTTTTCTGGCGTGTCTGTACCTTCTGGCGGGGGCAGCCATATTCAGGGATTACGGCGTTTCCACGGATGAGCCAAATGAGCGCAGGACGATGTATATAAATGCGAATTACGTTTTGACTCTTCTGGGTAAAGAGCCAATGGACGTGCCGGAGCTTGACAGCTATGAGGATAAATATTACGGTATATTCCTTCAGCTGCCCACGGCTGTCTTTGAGATCGGATATAAGGGGTGGAATTATACTTACACTTTGAGGCATCTGTATACCTTTGGAATTTGTGTTTTGGGTTATGTGGCCTTTTATTTTCTGTGCAGAAGGATCTTTGCCTCTGATCTGACTGCATTTTTGGGAACGGCTATGGTTGCTCTGTATCCGCGTTTCTTTGCCGAACAGTTTTATAATATCAAGGATATGTTTTTTGTGGCAGCTTACATGCTTGCCATGTGGGGTACCTGCAAAGTAATAGAAAGCGGATTCGACTGGAAATGGGTTGTTGTTTTCTCATTTTTATCGGCGCTCGCCACAAATGTGAGGATCGTCGGAATCATCTTTATTCCCTTATTGATGGGATATTTGTGGATGGCTTGTCTGGCAAAGAGAATATTTAAAGCAGAATCTGCGGGACAGTCCTTAAAAGAAATCGTATCCTGCGAACTGACGGTTAAAAGGACATTCATGCTCAGCGTGTCGGTGTTATTTCTGTATTTCATATTTTTAGTTATAATGTATCCGGTGGCATGGGCACATCCGGTTCGTACAATGACAGAAATTTTTACGAAGTTTTCCAATTATGATGATTGGACGGGCGCTATTGTGTTTATGGGAAGGATTCTGTCAAAGGAAGAGGTTCCGTGGTATTACATTCCGGTCTGGATGCTGATTTCAATTCCTGTATGGTATATTCTGCTCTTTTTGCTGACAACATGTGTTTCTTTACGCCGGGGGCTGCTTAAGATAAAGGAAAGAGAGCTATGGCCGGGAGTTCTTTTTCAGCATAAGTATTTTCTTTGGGCTCTTCTTCTGGTTCTGATTCCATGGGGAACCATAGTCGTAAAGCATGCTACTTTGTATAACGGATGGAGACACTGTTATTTCTTTGTCCCTCCTCTGGTACTGGTTGTCCTGTACGGACTGAATCATGTTGTGAAAACCGTAGGGAACAGGTGCAAGGCAGCTGTTTTCGTTTTCATTGCGTTGGGTTTTGCTATCCAGCTTAACTGGATTCGGGTAAATCATCCTCATGAGATGGTATATTTTAATGAATTCGGGAGAATTTGGGCCGATGAATTTGACAGGGATTACTGGCATATGGCTGAAGGAGAGGCATATGACTATATCCTTGAGAACGATCATTCAGATAAAATCACAGTGAATTCTACGGGAACAAGATACCCCCTGAACCTTCTGGCTGAGGATCAGAGGGAGAGGCTTGAAGTGACTGAGGATGCTCCCATGTACTTTATCGAAACGTATCGGGGAAAGCTTGGAAACGAGATTCCCCTGGCAGGATATGAAGAGCTTCATTCTATTCTGGTTGACGGCTTTAAGATTGCCACGGTTTATAGGAGGGAGAAACTGTAGCGGAGCAGGACCTTGAGGGAAGTATGTTTAATTACCCTCATAGATACTGTCATAATCAAAACCCAGATAAAAATCCAGCTCTGT
>CAJUIO010000060.1 GCA_910586025.1 uncultured Lachnospiraceae bacterium | reverse complement strand
TTATGGTGCATATCAGAAAAATTCGGGAAAAAATCGAGATCAACCCGAAGGAACCGAAATATCTAAAGGTGGTGTGGGGTGTTGGATACAAAATCGAAAAACAGTAAAAGATTCAGCTGTCTTGTGGCCGGAACCATGGTTTTGCTTGCCGTGACGGCATACCTTGCCAGTTTTCCCGTTTACAGGGGTCAGATCGAAAACTATGCTTCTCAGGGTATAAGAAACAGCCGGCTTCTGGAGCAGATTTATAAAAGCAGCCGTGTGCTTTACAAGGATATTATGGACCGGACGAAGCAAAAAAGCAACAGCTTTTGTGATCTGTACATGACTGTGGAGGAGGTCTCCGCCTCCGGAAATGAGAATGTATACTTTGAGCAAAGCTTCCGCAGCGAGGAGCTGAGGGAAATTCTGGAGGAGAGCGTTAATTCCATGATGGAGGAATGGCGCAGTGAAATGTTGGAGGGGCTGGCGAAGGGTATGGATTATCTGGTGGTGGAGAACACCTCCGGGCAGATGCTTAAAAACACCGGCCGGGAAATCGAAAGGCTTCTGGATCCGGACGGAGAAAAGTGGGAGGATGATCCCTATGTGTACTATGTGAAAATGTCTTTTGACGGTGCGGGAAACCTTTATGATCTTTCGGTGCGGGACGAAGATCCCGACAGACTGCTCAAAAACACGCAGAGCGTCATGGCCGGCGAGTGGCTTTCCAAAGGCCTGGACAAAGAGATTGCAAGTTATGGTTATTACAGAAAAGAATTCTATGTGTATGACAAAAAGGAGATGCCCAAAAAGGTGACATATTCCATTGACGAAAGTCCCAGAGACGTGACCTTTATCTATGCGCTGACAACGCAGCAGAATGAGAGCATCAGCAGGCCCGGAGGGGCGAATTTCTTCATGAGCGACGGGTGGAGCGAGAGAAGAGCGTATTATGAGGCGGGTGCCGGTGACATCTATGTGCTCATTCTGCTGGCCCTGGGCATTGCGGGTCTTCTGATTACCAGGAGTAAAAGGTACTGTCTCCATCATCTTCAGGCCTTTCACATGCATTTGGAGATCAGCCTGACCGCAATGGGGATCCTCATGAGTTTTAGCGTGATTGCGGTGATGATGATGCAGTACACAAATAACGGGGGATTTGCGGAATTGCTCATGAGATATGCGGATTCGCTCCCGTCCTTTGCCTGCCGGATCCTCGTGGGGGCGCTCAATGTGGCAGTGCTCACCCTTCTGTTTGGCGGCTGGTTTTATTGCGTCACCACCTTCGGGGAGCTCTTTGATCTGGGACTGCTGCGCTTTGTGAGGGAGAGAAGTCTGATTATGCAGGGAATATTGTGGTTTTATCACGGTCTTCGAAATAAAAAGGAAGAATTCCGGGAGGAGATGCTCCATGCGGATCTTAGAGAGGGCATGAATAAGGTAGTGATAAAGCTCCTGGCGGTAAATTATGTGGTACTTGCGCTGATCAGCTTCAGCTTTGTCTTTGGATGGTTTTTGCTGATCCCTTATACGCTGGTTCTATATCTGGCCGTCCGAAGGTATATCCGGAATATCAGGCAGCAGTATGAAAGGCTTCTTCAGGCCACTGATTCCATCGCGGAGGGAAATCTGAATGCGGCCTTCACGGATGACTGGGGGATTTTTGAATCCTACAAGGAGAAGCTTGGAAGAATTCAGGAGGGATTCCGGAAGGCGGTGAATGAGGAGGTCAGGAGTCAGCGGATGAAGACGGAGCTGATTACCAATGTGTCCCACGATCTGAAAACACCTCTCACGGCGATCACAACCTATATCGAACTGCTTGAGGGAGAGAGTGTGACACCCAGGGAGAGGGAGGAATACCTCTGTGTACTGAAAAAGAAATCCGAGAGACTCAAATTTCTTATCGAGGATCTCTTTGAGGTGAGCAAGGCGAACACCGGAAACATAAAGCTGAATCTGGTGGAGATGGACATCTGCAGTCTGCTGCGCCAGGTGTATCTTGAATACGAGGACCGGGTGGAGGAGGCGGAGCTGATCTTCCGATTCCGGATGCCGGAGGAAAAGGTGATCCTGCGGCTTGACAGTCAGAAGACCTACCGTGTGTTTGAGAATCTTTATACCAATATCATTAAATACGCCATGCCCCATACAAGGGTTTACGTGAATGCGGAAAAGACGGAAAAGGGCATCAGGATTGAGATGAAAAATATGGCGGCCACGGAGCTCAATATTCCTCCGGAGGAGCTTACCGAGCGGTTTGTGAGGGGCGACAGCTCAAGAAACACCGAGGGAAGCGGTCTGGGACTTGCCATTGCGAGAAGCTTTGTGGAGCTTCAGGGCGGAACCTTGAAAATAGAGATCGACGGGGACCTGTTTAAGGTAATCATCAACTGGTGACAGATTACTTCTGACCGGGCCGGCAGCGTAACAGCACTTTTTGCATAGTCAACCGCAAATATCATGATTCAAGAGATGAAAAAATGTGATAAAATATTAGAATGATGCCAGTGTCAAAATACCTTTTGAACAGCGGGAGGCGAAGTATGAGATTTACCAAGATGCACGGATGCGGAAATGATTACGTTTATATTGACGGGGCCAGGGAGAAGGTGCGGCAGGAGGAAAAACCCGGGCTTGTGCAAAGGCTCAGCGACAGGCATTTCGGAATCGGCGGGGACGGCGTGATCTTCATCAACCCCTCACAGGAAGCGGATTTTGAGATGGAAATGTACAACATGGACGGTTCCCGGGCCGAAATGTGCGGGAACGGAATCCGCTGTGTGGCAAAATTTGTCTATGACAGGGGACTGACAGACCAGACGCACATCAGTATTGTCAGTTGCGGGAAAATCAAGTATCTGGATCTTACTGTGGAGGGCGGAAAAGTATCGACCGTAAAGGTCAATATGGGTTCTCCCATTCTGACAGCCGGTGAGATTCCCGTGATTGCCCGGAATGGGGAAGACCGTGTAATCGGCCAGGATATTGAGGTTGACGGTAGCATCTATCAGATGACATGCGTGTCAATGGGTAATCCTCATGCGGTAGTTTTCGTGGAGGATGCGGCGGGTCTTGATCTGGAAAAAATCGGGCCCCTGTTTGAGAACCACGCTCTGTTTCCCAAGCGGGTCAATACGGAATTCGTAAAGATCCTGGACAGGGACACCGTTGAGATGCGGGTCTGGGAGCGGGGCACCGGTGAGACCCTGGCCTGCGGCACCGGAGCCTGTGCGGCGGCGGTGGCCGGTATCCTGAACGGCCTGACGAATGATACGGTTACGGTTAAGCTGCCAGGAGGCTGTCTTTCGGTACAGTGGGACAGAGAGCGGAATCTGGTATATATGACAGGGCCTGCGGCCACAGTCTTTGAAGGCGAAATATAGGAGGAGGACATTATGTTCAAAATTAATGACAATTATCTGAAGCTTCCCGGAAGCTATTTATTCTCGACCATCGGCAAAAAGGTGAACGCCTATGCGGCGGCAAATCCTGATAAGAGGATTATCCGTCTGGGAATCGGGGATGTGACGCAGCCTCTGGCTCCGGCTGTCATTTCCGCACTGCACGGAGCCGTGGACGAGATGGGAAAGGCCGAGACCTTTAAGGGCTATGCCCCGGATCTGGGTTATGAATTCCTGAGAAATGCCATAGCGAAGAATGATTATGCCGACAGAGGCTGCGATATTGCTGCGGACGAGATTTTTGTATCCGACGGGGCAAAATGCGACTCCGGAAATATTCAGGAGATTTTCAGCACGGACAATAAAATTGCTGTCTGCGACCCGGTCTATCCGGTCTATGTGGACACCAATGTGATGGCCGGACGGACGGGAACCTATGACAGCGTGAGTGAGACCTGGAGCGACGTGATTTATATGCCCTGTACGGCGGACAATGATTTTGCGCCGGAGCTTCCCGGAAAGGAGCCGGATCTGATCTATCTGTGCTTCCCCAACAATCCCACAGGCTCCACCGTCAAGAAGGCGCAGCTTCAGGAGTGGGTGGACTATGCCAACAGGGTGGGAGCCGTGATTATCTATGATGCGGCCTATGAGGCATATATCTCACAGCCGGACGTGCCCCATTCCATCTATGAGTGCCAGGGAGCCAGAACCTGTGCCATCGAGCTGCACTCCTTCTCCAAAAACGCGGGCTTTACAGGTGTGCGCCTTGGCTATACCGTGATTCCCAAGGACTTGAAATGCGGGGATGTGACGCTTCATTCTCTCTGGGCCAGAAGACACGGAACCAAGTACAACGGAGCTCCCTATATCGTGCAGAGAGCGGGGGAGGCCGTGTATTCTCCGGAGGGAAAGGCTCAGCTGAGGGAGCAGGTTGCCTACTATATGAAAAATGCGGCCTATATTCTGAACGGGCTCAGGGAGGCGGGCTACACCGTATCCGGAGGCGTGAACGCTCCCTATATCTGGCTGAAGGCACCGGGCGGCATAACAAGCTGGGAGTTTTTTGATTATCTTCTTGAGCGAGCCAATGTGGTGGGAACCCCCGGTTCGGGCTTTGGTCCCAGCGGGGAGACATATTTCCGCCTGACTGCGTTTGGCAGCTATGAGAACACGGTGGAGGCCGTGGAGCGGATTAAGGCGCTGTGAGCCTGTCTGCTGAAATATAGAAACAAACGCTGACACGCTTTGCGGGACAGCCTATTGTAATTAAAAGTCGCAGGAGTCATTCTGCGGCTTTTGTGGTACAATGGATGAAAACCATAAAACAGATGGAATCAGCACGTATCTTGAGTAAGGAGGAAGCCGTGAACGAACATCAATTTGAGGATGCTGTGGCACGGATGATACGGGGAGATAAGACCGGACTTAAGGATATCTATGAAGCTTATGTGGGTTACATATACCGGATCGTCTACGAAATACTGCAGAACAGGGAAAATGCCGAGGATGTCACCAGCGATTTTTTTATCAGGCTCTGGGACAGGGCCGGGCAGTTTAAGTCAGGGGGAGGACACAGGGGATACCTTGCCGTGATGGCGAGAAACATGGCGATAGATTTTTTGAGAAAGCACAGGAGAGAGGAGCTTACGGCTCTCCTGCAGGATATAGAATCAGAGGCGGAGGAGGAAAAGCGGGGAGGCCGCTTTCCGGTACAGGGGAAGGAGAACGGGGTAGAAGAGGCCGTGGTAGGCGGGATGACCGTGGAGCAGGCTCTGTCAGCCCTGAAGCCGGGAGAGCGGCAGATCGTGAGCCTTAAGGTCCTCGGCGGGCTTACCTTCAGGGAGATTGCGCAGAGTCTTGAGATCCCTATGGGAACCGTGACATGGAAATATCAGAACGCCATAAAGAAGCTGAGGAGGTGTGGATATGAGTAAAGACTTTGAACGGGCTTACACGGAGCTGGCAAAAAGCGAAGCGCCGGATTTATGGGACAGGATTGAATGCGGTCTTACGGAGAGATCCACACAGCCGGAGGCTGATTCCGGGCCCGCTGTCAGCTCTTCCGGACAGGGAAAGAAATTTTTATTTCCGATCCTTAAATATTCTGCTATGGCAGCGGCAGTAATTTGTGTTATAATAATCATACCGGTGCTGATAAGGATGAACCGGTCATATGAATTCGCTGAGAGTGACAGCTCTGGTGCGGCCATGGACATGACGGCGGCCCAGGAAGCGGGAGGCATGGAGCCGGCCGTGGAAGAGGCGGCTGTGGAGGAAGGTACAGAGAGTACAGAGGGTGCGGCGGACGGGCCGGCAGCTTCTGAGGAGAAATTATCCCAAGAGAGGATGTCCGCAGAGAGTGCGGCAAAAGAGGCGAAAGCCGCATCCGGGGAGAATACCGCACCCGAACCGCAAATGCCCGCGGCCAAAGAAGCGGAGGAGTCGGCGGATGAGGATGTGGTGAAATCCACGGCCGGTGATAAAGGCGTGGCTGAGCTTACGACGAAGGCGGAGCAGACTTCCGATCTGGAGGAGGTGCTCTTTGGCGTGACGCTGGAAGTGACAGGAAGCGCTGAACTAATTCCGGAAGAGGATTCCGGAGAGAGCGGAGTAGTCTATACGGCGGTGGTGAGGAAGGATCCGGGAGGGCTGCTTAAGGAGGGAGAAGAAATTACTGTTTTTGTACCGGCATATTCTTCGGATTCCCTTATGGAGGATATGTCCTTTGAGGTAGATCTTTGCCGTCACGGCGGTGATAAATATGCATTTACGATTTGCGGGTATCATAAGCGGATCGGGGAATAGACGGGAATGCGATATGCGTCAAAATATCTTGTGGGGAATGATATGGAAAGAATATGGGAATTTTTTGAAAATCTGAATGAGCTGGTGTATGTGACGGACATGGATACCTATGAGGTGGTGTACATGAACCGCTGTGCGCTGAGGGCGTTCGGAATCGGAAGTGTTGAGGAGATAAGGGGCAGGAAGTGCTATGAGGTTCTTCAGGGAAATTTGAGTCCCTGTGCCACATGTACGAACAGGATCCTCAGGGAGGGATATTTTGAGGAATGGAAGTTCAGAAATCCGGTTCTTGGCAGAAACTACTCTCTGAAGGATACGATGCTTGTAGTTGACGGAAGGCGTCTGCGCATGGAGATTGCCATCGATATAGATGATGACGAAGTGCAGGAGGAGCAGGCAAACGGCACTCACAGTAATGAGGCCATGATTAACGAGGGGCTGCGGCTTGCCCTGGCGGCTCCTGCCGCAGACGAATCGCTGGCGATTCTGATGGAGTATCTGGGTCATTGCCTGAAAAGCGAGCGGGTCTATATTTTTGAGGAGATGCCGGGAAGGCTTTTTGACAATACATACGAATGGTGTGCGAGCGGGGTGAGGCCCCAGAAGAAGAATCTGCAGAGGATTCCCTTTGAGGTGGTTAAGCTTTGGTATCAGAGGTTTCAGAATAATGAGCATGTGATTATCCGCAATCTGGAGAGTGAGAGGGAAAGCGATCCGGCCATGTATGATTGCCTGAAGCCTCAGGGAATCAGGACACTGGTGGTAAGCCCGCTGTTCGACGAGAACAATCTCATAGGATTTTATGGCGTGGATAATCCGCCCGGCGAGCTGCTTGACCATATTTCAACCATGTTCCAGATTATGGGCCACTTTATTGTGTCCCTGCTCCGGAAACAGAATATGATCAAGAGCCTTGAGATGATCAGTCTTTATGACCAGCTCACCAAGCTGGGAAACCGGCATGCCATGCATGAATATGTGCGTACCATCAATTCCGAAAAGAGCATAGGTGTCATGTACAGCGATGTCATGGGCCTTAAGAGAGTGAATGACGAAAAGGGGCACGGCGAGGGGGATAATCTTCTGGTCCGCGCCAGCCAGTGCCTTAAGCGCCAGTTCGAGGAGTACGCCCTGTTCCGGGTAGGCGGCGATGAGTTCCTCACTCTGTGCGTGGGGATTACGCAGGAAGAGATGGACAGACGCGTTGCGGCCCTGAAGCAGGATATGGAGAAAAATACGGCGATGATGGCGCTTGGATGTATCTGGTATCCGGACGGCAGGAGAGATCTGGATAAGCTCATGGCCGAGGCGGACAATAAAATGTACGAAGACAAGAGAGCGTATTATGCCATGGGCAAATTTGACAGAAGAAGGTAATGCTTCTTACGTTAAAAAAGACACTGCACCTTGCGGGGCAGTGTCTTTTGCAGATATCCGCCTATTACTGAGGCCCTACATATTCGGCTTTGCCGAATCCCAGGATCATCATAAAAATGGTGTTCAGGAACACAAGCCCGAATCCAAATCCGGCACCCTGTCCGAAAGCCTTTGCAAGCTTAAAGAGCATGATGAATCCGAAAATGAAGCCTACACACGGGATGAATGTGAGCAGGAACAGCCAGCCATTACCCCAGGACATGTCGTACAGGCAATACATGTTGTAAAACGGCACAATACAAGCCCATCCCGGCTTTCCGGCCTTTACAAATACCTTCCACATTGCAACCAATGTCAGCACTGCGATGGCTAATACAAAAACAGTATACACAAGCGCAACACCGGTACCGACTGCCGCATAGGCAGCATCATAATTTTCGTACATGACGGAATCCTCCCTTCATTAAGAATATTTTACAAAAATAATATTATTATAAAATACACAGATTGTCAATTTATAAAAATTTTACAGTTTTTTTGTAGAATTAAGGAATAGGATATCCTGTTTTTCACAAAGCGCATAGTATTTCATCTCGCAGCCTTTCAGCTCGTTTTCAAGACACAGAGCCGAGATCCGGAAGTTGCGGGCGGTATTAAAATAGTAGGTAAGGCTCTCCGAGCACATGGCACAGGTGCACAGAGTCTGGGCGTATTCACACTGGTCGGGAGATGCCTTCATGATACCCTCCGGTATATTGACTGATGCGAAATTGTGGAACATCCTTGTTATTCCGTCGATTTCGTCCTTTCCCTTCACCCCGAAGTTTTTCATCATGGCGGTTCTGACGAAGCGGGAGGGGGAGGAGTAGTCTCCGGGAAGGCCAAAGCCCCCTCCGGTTCCATGGCCGAAACAGGTAAATTCGGTTCCGATGATTTTGCGGGGCGGGGTGTGGAGATTGGTAACGGACAGATAATTGCGCAGGTTTGTCTTGTGCCAGAGATAGTCGGGGCTGTTGGTCATGACTCCCAGACTGTCACAGTGGATTTTGATCTCGTCCCGGTCCGGCTCAATCACGGCGGCATGCCCGGTGGAATCGGAAAAAATATAATGGACGGACATATCCTCCCCGAATATTTTTTCGTCGGTAAGGTTTACATAAGTAAGAGAGCCGATTACCTCCTCAAGACTGGCGCACTGGCCAAGGAGGAAGCCGATCAGAAAGCCGGGATGTACATTGATATGTCGGCTGCCTTTTCTGGTATTATAGACCGCATAGCCCGGATAATTGAGCAGAGCGCCCATAAGCCCCTTTTCATTGATGCCGTCCACCATAACAGGAGTGTGAAGCCCGATCACCGCCATTCCCATATGAGCGTACTTCACATTTACTGCGAAATTGCTGTTTTCTGAGACCTGCGTCTTCATCCGAATTCCCCGGGGAACCACTGTGATGCGGTTTCCCGCAAGATCCCCGAACTCGTCATAGGTTCTTCCAAGCAAGTGCTTTCCGTCTTCCGTATCCCAGGTGAAGCTGCTGCAGCCAAAAGCCATTGTATGTCCCTCCATGCCTTTACGTCTCCCTCGTAAAATATATGCGGTCAGCGCCGACGATATACGGGAGTTATCTGTTTTGGTCCGGAGAGGAACGGGAATCGCTGTTCGTGCTCTCAGTTTGCATTTCATGCTCCGGGGAGGACGGGGAAGTCGGGGTATGCTATAATAAAATCCGGAACAGGAGGCAGAGCGATGATTGAAGTGAAGGAACTTAGCAAGGTATACAGGGTAAATGTAAAACAGCCGGGACTGAAGGGGGCTCTTATCAGTCTGGTCCGTTCGGAGCAGATCGAGAAGACGGCTCTTTGCAATGTCTCATTTCACATAAAGGAGGGAGCTGCCACGGCCTGTATCGGGGAAAACGGTGCGGGAAAGTCCACGCTGATCAAGCTTCTGATCGGGATACTGACCCCGACGCAGGGGAGCGCCGCGGTTTTCGGCAGGGATCCGAAAAAGAGCGGGCAGGAATACCTTCGCAGGATTGGCGTGGTGTTTGGACAAAAGTCAGGCCTTTGGACGGATATTCCGGTGGTTGAGAGCTACCGTGCCGTCCGGGTATTATATAAGGTTGACCGGAAGGAATTTGACCGGAATTTCCAGCGGGTTACGGAGCTTCTTGATCTCGGCCCCGTGCTCAATTCGCCGCCAAGGAAGCTCTCTCTGGGGCAGCGCATGAAGGCGGATATCGGCATGGTCTTTCTGCACGGGCCGCAGCTTCTGTATCTGGACGAGCCCACAATAGGGCTGGATATCAACGTGAAGCACACGATACGAACCTTTCTGCGCCACATGAACCGGGAGGAGGGCGTTGGCATTTTCCTCACCAGTCATGATCTGGACGATATCGACGAAATCTGTGATGACGCTATTGTCATATCAAAAGGAAGACTGGTCTATTCGGGGGCCCTTGACGAGCTGAAGCATCACTATGTGAAGGAGCGGATGGTGAAGGTGGTGGGGGCAAGGCTCGGGGAGATCCGTGCGCTTTTGCCGGATGTGAGGGTTACGCAGGAGGGGCGTACAACCAAGATCGTGTATGCTTTGGAGAAATATTCCTCGGAGCAGATTTTAAGCGCCGTTTCCCGGTGCTTCCGGATTGAGGATATCACCATTCAGGAGCCGGATATTGACGAGGTGGTTTCGAGAATTTTTGACGGGGGAATGTGAGAAGATGAGAAAATTTCTAACTCTGACGGGAATATCCATACAGAAGCTCATGTATTACAAAACCAGCTTTCTTTTAAACCTGATCACGCCGTTTATCGAGCTGGCGGGGCAGTTTCTCCTGTGGAATGCCTTATATGGCCTGCAGGGCGGCAGCCCGATCGGAGGGATGGCAAGACGGGAGATGCTTACCTATATCCCTGTTGCGTTTGCTCTCAATAATCTGCTCAGCTGGACCACGGAGAACGCCCTTTCCAGGGAGATAAGGAACGGTACGGTGGTGGCAAGATGCATCAGGCCGGTGTCCTTTATCAGCCAGGCGGTGGCGGAAATGTCCGGTGCGGCGATCGTGCAGGGGGCGGTGAATTTCTCCGTTGTGGCTGTCCTGTTCGCTTTTTTTCATAAAAGCTTTGTTTTTCCCGGACCTGGAGCTGCTGCCGTCTTTGTGCCGTGCATGCTTCTGTCCGTGCTTCTGCGGATTCTGGTGATCGAGGTATTCAGTCTGCTGTGCTTTTTTACCACGGGACATCTGGGAATCTCATGGACCAGAAACGCACTTTGCAATTTCTTTTCGGGAGCGCTGATTCCGGTCAGTCTGTTTCCGGGATGGCTCGCAGGGCTTACCTATATGACTCCTTTTCCCTATATGGTGCAGATCCCCGTCGCAGTGCTCCTTGGAAGGGAGCTGCCCGCAGGACTTTTTTGGACCTTTTTTCTGCAGATTTTTTGGATCGGGATTTTTCTGCTGCTGCACTTTTGCATTTTCAGACGCATCCGCCGTAACATGAATATTGCGGGCGGATAAGCTGAAAAAGCTTGCGGCCGTTTTTCGGCTGCCGCTCATAAAAGGTGATGGAGGGTGTTTGAAGTGATTAAAATATATCTGAAAATGAAAGAGCAATATATTAAGACAGAGATGGAATATACCTTTAATTTCTGGATGATGCTGATCTCGGGAGTTCTGACCAGACTCCTTGCCATGGCGGTTCCCTTTGTGATTTATGGCAGCCTTCCGGATATTGCGGGATGGAAGGAGAATGAAATCTATCTGATCATGGCGCTCCTGTCTGTCAGCGACGGTGCCTGCAGTGTTTTCTTCGAGGGAATATGGAGGATTCCGGAGATGGTTTTTCACGGCGAGCTGGACAATGTTCTGGCACGGCCGATCTCGCCGCTGTTTCAGATTCTTTCCCACGGCCTGGGACTGCAGGGGCTTGCGGTTCTCTCCTTCGGGATAGTGATGATGTTTGTCTGCATCGCAAGTCTTGGAAGATTTAACCCGGGAACTCTGGCGCTGTGCGCTCTCTTCGTGGTCTGCGGGACAGCCATATGCATGTCAATTTATCTGATCGGAAACAGTCTGGCATTCTGGTTTGACACGGGAGGAAGAACCACGTTACCCTACGCCATCGTTAAGCTGGGGGATTACGCAAAGTACCCGGCAGGCATTTATCCGCTCTTTGTGCGGTTTATTCTGATGTTTCTGATTCCGTTTTCCTTTATCGGAGAGATTCCTGTGAGAATTCTCCGGGGAGAGAGCACGCTCATGTACGGGGCCGGGCTTGTGGCGGTCAGCGCCGTGTTCGTGGCGGCCTCAAGAGCGTTTTTTTACCGTGGCATCAGAAAGTATGAGAGTATGGGGATGTAAAAAATCAATAAAATTGATTAAAATTACCCCTTGATTAGATCAAGAAAGTATGATACTATTTAAACCACGAAGCGAAACTTAATATTTTTGAAATGCGGAGAAGAGGAATAGTAGCTGGAAGCGGGATATCAGAGAGCTGCCGGAGGGTGCGAGGCAGCCGGAAGCGGAAAGTGAACTCACCTTGGAGCAGCTGCCTGAAGATGAAAGAAGACCGGTCTTTGAGATTTCGTTGTGTAGGCGCAGACGGAAATTCCGCCGTAAAAAGGGAAAGGACATGACAGTGTCCGGCGAGTGTGCGGCAGAATGCCGTGAAGTAGAGTGGTACCGCGTAGGAATTACGTCTCTATAAAAATGTTACAGCATTTTTATAGGGACTGTTTTTTTGTGGAGGCCCGTATATAGAAGCTTTGATCATGGAGGGAAAGAAAATGAATGTGTCACAGAAGTATGGAAAATCTTACTTTATGCCCCCGCAGGAGTGCTATGACTGGGTGAAGAGGGATACCATAGAGAAAGCGCCCATCTGGTGCAGCGTGGATCTTAGGGACGGAAACCAGGCGCTCATTGAGCCTATGGATCTGGAGGAAAAGCTTAAGTTTTTCCGGATGCTGGCAGAGATCGGGTTTAAGGAGATCGAGGTGGGATTTCCGGCCTCCTCGGATACGGAATATAATTTCATCCGTGCCCTGATCGAGAGGGATATGATTCCGGAGGATGTGACGATCCAGGTTCTCACTCAGGCGAGGGAGCATATCATAAAGAGAACCTTTGAGGCGGTAAAGGGTGCGCCCCGGGCGATTGTGCATCTGTATAATTCCACGTCCGTGGCCCAGAGGCAGCAGGTGTTTAGAAAGAGCAGGCAGGAGGTTAAGCAGCTTGCGGTGGACGGTGCAAAGCTTCTGAAGCAGCTTGCGGACGAGACGGAGGGGAATTTTACCTTTGAGTACAGCCCCGAGAGCTTTCCGGGAACAGAGGTTGATTACGCTCTTGAGGTCTGCAATGCGGTTCTGGACGTGTGGCAACCGGTAAAGGAAAATAAGGTGATCATCAATATCCCTACCACGGTGCAGATCGCCATGCCGCATGTGTTTGCATCCCAGGTGGAATTTTTCCACAAAAATCTGAAATACAGGGACGCTGTGACCATCAGCGTGCATCCCCACAATGACAGAGGGTGCGGCATCAGTGATGCGGAGCTTGGGGTTCTGGCAGGTGCGGACCGTGTGGAGGGAACTCTGTTCGGAAACGGGGAGAGGACGGGAAATGTGGATATTGTCACTCTTGCCATGAACATGGTGTGCCATGGGGTGGAGTCCGGGCTTGACTTTTCTGATATTTCCAGGGTGCGGGAGACTTACGAGACGCTTACCGGTATGCGGGTGAATGAGAGGGCGCCCTACGCCGGAGATCTGGTATTCACGGCATTTTCAGGCTCCCATCAGGATGCCATCTCCAAGGGAATGGCATGGTGGAAGGAAGGAAAAAGCGGCGGGCGCTGGGATGTGCCGTATCTGCCCATTGACCCTCAGGATCTGGGGCGCGAGTATGAGTCCGACGTGATCCGGATCAACAGCCAGTCCGGCAAGGGCGGAATCGCCTTTGTCCTGAAGCAGAATTTCGGCATGTCTCTTCCTGACAAGATGAAGGAAGAGGTGGGATATTTGATGAAGGGAGTCTCGGACCGGAAGCACAGCGAGCTTTCGCCTGAGGATATCTATGAAATATTCAAGGACAGCTACATTGAGCCAAGAGAGGTCTTCAATATTCCGGAGTGCCATTTCAAGCAGGTGGACGGCGGGATTGTTGCGGAGGTGACGATAGAGCAGAACCGGGAAAAGCGTGTGATCGAGACGGGCGGAAACGGGCGGCTGGATGCGGTCAGCAACGCCGTGAAGCTGTACTTCGGCGTGAGCTACGAGCTGTCGGTCTATGAGGAGCATGCGGTGTCACGGGGCTCTTCCTCCAAAGCTGCGGCCTATGTGGGAATCATGAAGGACGGCAAAATGTACTGGGGCGTGGGTCTGGACGAGGATATTATCAAGAGCTCGATTGCGGCGCTCGTCTCCGCAGGGAATAAGCTTGCCCGGAGCGAGAATATCACGGAGGGCCGGGAAGAGCGGATCGTGGATATCATGAATTACCTGAAAAGCCACTACAGGGATGTGACTTTGGATGAGCTGGCGGAGAATTTCAATCTCTCCAAGCCCTATCTCTCCAAATATATCAAGGAAAATGCGGGTATCACCTTCCAGGATGCGGTGAAGGAGGCACGGATGAAAAAGGCCAGAAAGCTGCTCAAGGATTCCAATCAGACGGTGGAGAGCATAGCCGCCGCCGTGGGCTATGACAATGTGGAGCATTTCAACAGGCTTTTCAAAAAGATTTACGGACTGACCCCGGTTCAGTTCAGGAGGGAGAGCAGATAGGGTCAGGAATTGTTTGCAAAGGATGGTATCTTAGTATATAATGATGTTATTCCATAAAAAAGGAGATGGCGGCGCCAAAAGGAGGGTTTTATGCATTCACCGTTAGAGATAGCGCAGAATTATGTGGAGATCGGAATACACAAGGTAAGGCTCTCGGCCTTTAAGATGCTGGTGCTAGGTATTTTCGCAGGGATTTTTATCGGATTTGCGGGGATTGCGTCCACCGTGGGCAGCGCCACAATGGAGAATCCGTCTCTGGCAAGGCTCGCCAGTGCGTGTCTGTTTCCTGCTGGAATGGCGATGGTGCTTGTCTCGGGCAGCGAGCTGTTTACGGGCAACAATCTGATCATCATTGCCCTTTTGCAAAAAAAGATAAAGCTGCGGCAGATGCTGAAAAGCTGGTCCGTAGTATTTCTGGGGAACTTTCTGGGTGCCGGTTTCGTGGCTTTTATGGTGGTATACGGACATACGCCCGATCTTTTGGGAGGAAAGCTTGCGGACAGCGTTGTGAATTCGGCGGTAAGCAGAGTGAATCTCACGTTTGCGGATTCCTTTATCCGGGGTGTCCTGTGCAACATACTGGTGTGTATCGCTGTCTGGGCGGCTTTTGCCTCCAAGACCGTGTCGGGCAAGCTGCTGATGAGCTTTTGGCCGGTGATGCTGTTCGTGCTCTGCGGATTTGAGCACAGCATTGCGGATATTTACTTCTGTCTTGCGGGAATTTTTGCGGCGGGAGAATACGGAATTTCGGCCCAGGGCCTGACCTTCGGCAGCTTTCTTGTGAAAAATCTTCTTCCTGTGACCATTGGGAATATCGTGGGCGGTGCGGGGATTGTGGGTGTGGGCTACTGGCTCACTTATCTGCGCCATACGCCGGGCTTTAGCGCTCCGATTGAGGCTGAGCAGGAAGAGATTGATATTGCGGAGGAATATTGATCATCTGCTTTTATAGTAACGAAAGTCATGAAGACTGTGGATGTCAGGACATCGCATTCAGACAGTGTTCATGACTTTTTGTATGTCAGGATGCCGGGGGAAAACGAGCATGTATGAGAGTGCGAAGTGCGGAACAAGCCGCAGGCATCAGTCATTCCGTTAACGAAAGGCGGAGGGGAAAGAGGAGATTTATGGAATTAAAGGAGTTTTTTGATAAATACCCGAAGGTGGCGGTGGCCTGCTCCGGCGGCGTGGATTCGGCTTTTCTGCTGTATCAGGCGAAGCGGTATGCGAAAGAGGTGAGGGCATATTTTGTCAGATCCCAGTTTCAGCCGGAGTTTGAGGGAGAGGATGCGAAGAAGCTCTGCGCTCAGGCCGGGGCGGAGCTTACGGTCATTGACGTGGATGTGCTCTCGGACGCGGCGGTTCGGAGCAATCCCCCGGACAGATGTTATTATTGTAAGAAAAGGATTTTTGCGGCCATCAGGCTTAGAGCGGAGGAGGACGATTATCCGGTTCTTTTGGAGGGCACCAACGCATCCGATGATGTCGGTGACAGGCCGGGAGTGAAGGCGCTTGCGGAATATGGGGTGCTCTCCCCCCTGCGGGAGTGCGGCTATGACAAGGAGAGGATCCGCAGGGAGGCAAAGGAGGCCGGATTGTTTGTACATGACAAGCCGGCTTATGCCTGTCTTGCCACCAGGATTCCCCGGGGGAGAACGATCACGAAGGAGCTGCTTACCAGGGTGGAGCAGGCGGAGAACGTCCTGTTTTCCTTTGGGTTTACGGATTTCAGGGTTCGTGTTTATCATGAGGCGGCCAGGCTGCAGCTTCCGGAGGCGCAGATACCGGAATTTATGAGGAGAAAGCGGGAGATAACGGACAGGCTTCTGGAATATTTTGATGAGGTTTTTTTGGATTGCGCCGTGAACAGATAAGGAGACGATTATGGATAAGAAAGAGCTGCAGGAGCTTCTGACTCAGGTCTCGGAGGGCAGGGTGACACCGGACGAGGCTATGCTGAGGATTAAGACAGAGCCCTACAAGGATATGGGATTTGCTAAGCTGGATACCCACAGGGGAATCAGGCAGGGAGCTTCGGAGGTGATCTACGGAGCCGGAAAGACAAAGGAGCAGATCCGTGCCATTGCCGGGGAAATGGTTCGGGAGAGGGAAAAGACCGTGCTGATCACCAGAATGAGCAGGGAGGCTGCCGATTATGTGTCCGAGGAGCTTCCGCTTATCTATGATGAGGCTTCCAGGATCGGCATAGTGGGCGAGCTTCCACCCAAGGACGGAAAAGGGAAGATCATAGTTGCCACGGGCGGGACCAGCGATATTCCGGTGGCGGAGGAAGCGGCGCTCACTGCGGAGGTCTACGGTAACGAGGTGCTTCGTCTGTATGACGTGGGTGTTGCGGGAATTCACCGGCTTATGAGCCATATGGAGGATATCATGAGCGCAAGGGTGATCATTGCGATTGCGGGAATGGAGGGTGCGCTTGCCAGCGTTATCGGCGGGATGGCGGACTGTCCTGTGATCGCGGTTCCCACCAGCGTGGGATATGGAGCCAACTTCGGAGGACTCTCCGCATTGCTTTCCATGCTGAATTCCTGCGCCAGCGGGATCAGCGTGGTGAATATCGACAATGGATTCGGTGCCGGATATCTGGCCAGTATGATTAATCATTTATGAGATTGTGAAACAGTGAGAAAGGAGTAGGGGTTTGAAAACATTATATTTGGAATGTAATATGGGTGCGGCAGGGGATATGCTGATGGCGGCACTTTTAGAGCTGCACCCGGACCGGGAGGAGTTTCTCGAAAGAATAAACGGAATCGGGCTCCGGGAAGTATCGGTGATGGCGCAGCAGGTGCAGAAATGCGGAATCACAGGCACTCATATGACTGTAACGGTCAGCGGACGGGAGGAAGAGAGCTGCGATCATGTGCACGAGGAGGCTCATGTGCACAGTTATGATCACACTCACGATGGCCATGCGCATAGTCATGGCCATGATATTGACCATCATAGTCACGATCATACAGAAACCCACACGCATGGGCACGTGCATTCCCATGAGCATGAACACAGAGGAATGGAGGAGATTTCTTCCATTATAAATGGGCTGGCGGTATCCGGGGAGATCAGGAGGGATATCAGAAATATTTATCAGCTGATCGCCGATGCGGAAAGCCGTGTGCATGGAAAAGAAGTGAGCGAGGTACATTTCCATGAGGTCGGCATGATGGACGCTATTGCGGATATTACCGGCTGTGTGATGCTTTTTCATGAGCTGGGGGCAGAGAGAATCGTCACCTCTCCCATCAATGTGGGCTTTGGGCAGGTCAGATGCGCACACGGGATTCTTCCGGTTCCGGCACCGGCAACGGCACGGCTTTTAGAGGGAATTCCCTGTTATGCGGGCAGAATAGAGGGGGAGCTTTGTACGCCTACCGGGGCGGCGGTTCTGCGTTATTTTACGAATGAGTGGGGAAGAATGCCTCAGATGACAGTGCAAAGAACCGGCTACGGAATGGGAAGGAAGGATTTCGAGGCGGCGAACTGTATCCGCGCAATGCTGGGGGAGACGGAAGGAGACCGTGACCAGGTAGCTGAGCTGAGCTGTAATCTGGATGACATGACTCCGGAGGAGATCGGATTCGCCGCAGAGCTTCTGATGGAGGAGGGCGCTCTTGATGTGTATACCACGGCCATCGGGATGAAGAAGGGAAGGCCGGGAATCCTGCTTTCCGTGATCTGCAGGCCGGATGACAGGGAAAGGATGGCGGTTCTTCTCTTTAAGCACACCACCACGATCGGTATTCGGGAAACCTTTCATAACCGCATGGTGATGGAGCGGAGGGAGTATGCACGCTCCGGAAGCTATGGAGAGATCCGTATCAAGGAGTGTACCGGATACGGCGTGAAAAAGAGCAAGCCCGAGTATGAGGATCTGCGCGCAATTGCCAAAAGGACGGGGATGCCTCTTGGGGAAATCAGGGAAAAGATTTGCAGATCATAATGAGAATCTCCGAAAAAAGCCGTGTTTGATTTGGCTTTTTTTCGGAGATCTTTTAGATTACGGCTTCCAGGATGGTTTTGTTTCCGACTATAACTTCATGTACTCCCGTATTCTTTTTTTGATTGAAGTTGAAGCTTATCATATACCCTTTATCTTTGTGATAATAATCAAGATATTCCTTTAACTGAAGCTCTCCTCTTCTGTTGTATTCTTCGCCATGCCAGATTTTTACCTCTATAATATACTGTTCATGATGATAGTCAATAATGATATCTGTTCTTTTTCTGTCCCGTGTTTGCGCTTCTACGTAATAATTTCCGGAACCGTTTATGATTGGACGAATATACAACAAAAAAAATCGAGTGCCATTTTCCTCCACAAATTTTGAACCGCAGCTGCCGTATATTTCCTGAAAATGCTCCGTGAACTTTTCCAGTATTTTACGCATGTCCAGATACCCGTCTACCACAAACTGATTTTTTTCTGATATAGAATACTGATAAAGACCATTTTTACGCATTTCCGCTTCCGACAGAAACAGATTATAGAGCCTGGTTTCAAAAATCCGGTTTGCAATTTCAATCCGGCCTTCCCTGCGTTTTATAAAACCAAACATGATTGCAAGATTTATGACATATGTGTCGGGATTATATAGCTGTTCCTCTCCGGTAAATAACATACGAAGAATCATGTTTTTCAATTCTGGATAAGCCGCCAGCTTTTCAACCATGGATTCAAATAAGGTATTGCTTTCGTTTAACAATATTCGTTCTGCATCAAGAAAACCTTCTTTTGTCCATGCATCTGACAGACTTTGATATTTTTCTGATTTTGGGAGCTCTTCATCAATTAGCTTACACAATTTTGATACCAAAACCGGATAACCGGCAGTGTAATCATAGAGAAGCTGCGATATATCTGACAGATTCATTCCTGTATGCATATCTTCTTCGTAATCTGTCAGCATTTTTATGATCTCCTTGGCGGAAAAACTCATATCCATCTCAAAATCGACGGCAATATTCCAGGGACTGTTAAGCTTATGCTGATCCTCCGGCCTTATTTTGGTTTTGAGATTTTTGATGTCATATAAACCTGCTAATATTACGCAATGAAAGGTTTTTTTTCGAAAGCGGTTTAAATAATATCCTCTAAGCTGAGCCAGAAAATCCAAAAATATCTGATTATTTGAAGCACTGTCAACCTCGTCAATGACAAGGACGATGGGCCTTACGGATTCCGCACATACTGAATTCAGATGTCTGAATAATGATACCAGATGTATTTCTTCCTTTTTACCGGATACAAAGTCCTTCAGTGATTTTACTGATTTTGTAACAAACAAAGCATTCTGATCAGTCAGACTTTCGAGAAATGCATATGCAAGCGCAGTGGAGAAGGTCTGCTCGGTCTCAAATGCCGCATGGCTTAGCTGCCTTTGAAAATCCATGCTTACTACAAGATAATCGTTACTTAAATACTTCTCGAGAGCATATAAGGTCGTTGTTTTTCCATATTGACGTGCGCGGTTAATCACAAAATATTTTTGATTGTCTACAAGCCTTTTCATTTCTTTTAACCGTTGCTCGATATCTACCATATAATGATATTCCGGTACACATAAGCCTGTGGTGTTAAACTCTCTCATAATCTGCGCACTCCTCCGTTCTTTATATGGTTCAGTATACTTGAAAATATGAAAAAATACAATTGACTTTTACCAGTACAGATGCACAAGGCAGGATCAGCGGGATGTGTAAGGAGGTTGAAAAAATAGTATTTTCGGGTTGAAAAAAGCGGCGGTATCATGTAAAATAAACAGAACAGGACATGTGTTGTCAAGAAAGGAAGTAAGAAAGATGGAATTCTTTTTATTAGCCGGCGGACTGCTTATTATTATTTTTGCAGTGGTGATCTCAGTGGTATCCTCGGTCGTTTCCGCAATAGCGGCGGAGCAGGACGATGCATCGGAGCAGTGATCCTGCGGAGCTTCAGTTGAATAGCTGCGGAGTTGAAGGTGTATTCCAGTGGAATATGCCTTTTGTTTTAGAAATTTTTTAGATTCCTTTATAGCGGTTTTATTGATTTCTGCCGCAGGGAGGAGTAGGATAATAAATAATCGCAATATTGAATCCGAAAGGTGTGGCTTATATGAAAGAGAAATTATACCGATTTATGATGGGACGATACGGATCCGACCAGTTCAACCGTTTTTTGATGCTTCTGGGCCTTGTTTTCTTTGTGATTTCCGTTTTCGGGGTGCGGGGCTTTTACCTGGGAGGGCTTGCCTGCCTGATTTACGCGTATTTTCGAATGCTTTCCAGGAATACCTACAAGCGCAGTCTGGAAAACAACAGATATCTTCAGTATGAGTCCAAGGTGAAGCGTTACTTATCCGGATGGAAGCGGAACCTTGAGCAGAGAAAGACCCATCATATTTATAAATGTCCTTCCTGCAGGCAGAAGATCCGTATTCCCAGAGGAAAAGGAAAAATTGAGATCAGATGTCCCAAATGCGGCCAGACCTTTATCAAAAAAAGCTGATAGGAGAGTCTCAGTATGTTTGGATATATCATCATCAATAAAGGGGATATGAAGTTTAAGGAGTTTGACATTTATCACTCCTATTACTGCGGGCTGTGCCGTGCCCTGAAGGACAGATTCGGAGCGGCGGGGCAGCTGAGCCTTACCTATGATATGGCATTTCTCGTGATTTTGCTATCCAGTCTGTATGAGCCGGAGACCGGGAAGGGAATGACGAAATGCATTGCGCACCCTTTTGAGAGGAATACTGTAAGACAAAACGTTTTTTCTGATTACTGTGCGGATATGAATGTACTTTTTTCCTATTATAAATGTAGGGACGACTGGAATGATGATCGGAGAGTCTCAAGGCTTGCTTACAGTAAGCTGCTTAAGGGGGCATACCAGAAGATCCGGTCTGATTACAGTGAAAAGGTGAGAAGAATTGACAGTCTGATGCGTGAGCTGTCCGTTGAGGAGAGGAAGGGAAACGAGGATATTGACCGCATGATGGGCATTTTTGGAGAGATCATGGGGGAGATCTTTGCGGTGCGCACAGACGAATGGGAGGAAAGTCTGCGGAAGCTTGGAGGTTATCTTGGAAAGTATATTTATCTTCTGGATGCCTATGAGGACATTGAGGAGGATATCAGGCGAAACAGATATAATCCTTTGAAAAAGAGGTTTGAGAACCCGGATTTTGATGAGGAGATCAAGACCGTGCTTACGATTATGATGGCGGACTGCTGCCGGGAATTTGAAAAGCTGCCGGTTATTGAGAATGTGGAAATATTGCGGAACATCCTTTATTCCGGTGTCTGGTACCGCTATGATGCAGTACAGGCAAAGCGGGAGGAGGCACAGGCCGGTTTGTCCGGCGGATCCCCCAAAGGGAAGTCCTGCCAAAAGTGTGAAACCGGAGAAAGACGGATGATGAAGAAATCAGAAGAAGGATGGAAAGAACATGCGTGATCCATATCAGGTTCTCGGCGTGAGCAGAGATGCCTCCGAGGAGGAAATCAAAAAAGCATACAAGGCTCTGAGCAGAAGGTATCATCCGGATGCCAATATCAATAATCCCAACAAGGATCAGGCGGAAGAAATGTTCAAGGAGATTCAGCAGGCATACCAGCAGATTATGAAGGAGCGCACGGAGGGCTACCGATATCAGGGGAACGGAGGTTATGGCGGCAGTTATGGCTCCGGAACCTCGGGTGGCAGCTCTTACGGCGGTTTTGGTGACTTCGGAGATTTCTTCGGCGGATTCGGCGGATTTGGAGGCTTCTATGGAAATGGAAACACCTCTACCGGATATGAGGAGGACAACCATCTGCGTGCGGCCGGTAACTATGTGCGTAACGGCTATTACAAGGAAGCGAGGACGGTTCTGGATGCCATGCCGGAGAGCGGGCGAAGCGCAAGGTGGTATTATTACAGTGCGCTTGCACACGCCGGGCTCGGCAACCAGGTTACGGCCATGGAACACGCCAAGAGAGCGTCTTCCATGGAACCGGATAACCACGATTACAGCAATCTTGTTTACCGGTTTGAGAACGGGGGAAGCTGGTACCGTCAGAAGCAGTATACTTACGGGCAGCCTTACTCGGTGGGAAACAGTCTTTGCATGAAGCTGTGCATTGCCAATCTTATCTGCAATCTTTGCTGCGGCGGAGGAGGAATGTGCTGCGGAGGAATTCCTTATTATCGGTTTTGACGGGTGTTATATCCTGACGGGGGATAAATTGTCATATTTTTATCAGGACCCACTTGACAAAACCGGGGTTGTGTACTAAAATATTTTTTGTTGCAGTACTAGTAACGAATTGTGCGTTTAGCTCAGCTGGATAGAGCGTTTGGCTACGGACCAAAAGGTCGGGG
>CAJUIO010000059.1 GCA_910586025.1 uncultured Lachnospiraceae bacterium | reverse complement strand
TTTCAATTGAAAAGTTTACATCTCTGAGCGCCTCAATATCCACCTCGCCCATGTGATATATTTTGCCCACATTCCTGAATTCTACAAACGAGCTCATGCTGCCTGCCCTTCCTTCCCCATCCGCTGTGTGAAAACATATTCTGAAAGTATTCTAACATAAGTATTTTGAGACAAAAACAGAAAAATATCAAAAACCATATAAAAATTTGAGTTCACTAAAAAGCCGAAAAGGAAATTGAACTTTTATTTTTATATTGAACTTTCTTTCGACATGTGTTATGATATGGATTGAACTTTTTGATAGTAAATTGAACTCTGAGAGGAGAATCCGATGCTGAATGAAACATTTGCAGACAGATTGAAATATGCGATGGAACGCAGGGGAATCAAGCAGGTCGATCTGATCCGGACAGCCTCCGAAAGGGGGATCAAGCTTGGGAAAAGCCATGTAAGCCAGTATGTAAGCGGGAAAACCGTTCCCAGGGCCGAGATCATCCGCTTTTTGGCAGACGCTCTTGATGTGGGAGAAGGCTGGCTTGACGGCAGCGAAGAACCCCGGCCGGAGGCTGCTCCCGGGGCTGGATGGCAGTATGCGGAAAACAAATTGTCAGGAGGAGGAAACATGCGCGAATTTAAGAAATCATCAAAATTAGATAATGTTTTATATGATGTCCGGGGGCCCGTGGTGGACGAGGCCATGAGAATGGAGGAGGCCGGGACGCGGATCCTCAAGCTGAATATAGGAAATCCCGCACCCTTTGGCTTCTGCACACCGGACGAGGTCATTTATGACATGCGCCAACAGCTCACCGAATGCGAGGGATATTCCCCGGCAAAGGGCCTGTTTGCCGCAAGGAAGGCGATCATGCAGTATGCCCAGCTCAAAAATATCCCCAATGTCTCCATCGGTGACATCTATACCGGAAACGGAGTGAGCGAGCTGATCAATATCTGTATGTCCGCCCTTCTCGACGAGGGCAGCGAGATCCTGATCCCCTCTCCGGATTATCCTCTTTGGACTGCCTGCGCCACTCTTGCGGGCGGTACGGCGGTTCACTATGTCTGCGACGAAGAGGCAGAGTGGTATCCCGATTTAGATGACATCAAAAAGAAAATCACGGATAAGACAAAGGCTATCGTTATCATCAATCCCAATAATCCCACCGGTGCCCTCTATCCAAAGGAGCTTCTGCTCCAGATTGTGGAGATCGCAAGAAAGCACCAGCTCATCATCTTCTCAGACGAGATCTATGACCGTCTGGTGATGGATGGGGAGCAGCATATTTCCATCGCCTCCCTGGCACCGGACCTGTTCTGCGTAACCTTCAGCGGGCTGTCCAAATCCCACATGATTGCAGGCTTCCGGATCGGCTGGATGATCTTAAGCGGCAACAAGGACATTGCAAAGGACTACATAGAGGGTCTGAATATGCTCTCCAATATGCGCCTTTGCTCCAACGTGCCGGCACAGTCCATAGTTCAGACCGCCCTTGGCGGCTACCAGAGCGTGAACAGCTATATTGTTCCCGGAGGGAGAATTTATGAGCAGAGAGAGTACATTTACAGGGCTCTCACCGATATCCCGGGCATCACTGCAGTGAAGCCCAAGGCGGCATTTTACATTTTCCCCAAAATAGATATCCAGAAGTTTCACATCACGGACGATGAAAAATTTGCCCTGGATTTGCTTAAGGAGAAAAAGATTCTCATCGTCCACGGCGGAGGGTTCAACTGGAAGCAGCCAGACCATTTCCGGGTTGTCTATCTGCCCCGGATCGAGGTTCTTGAAGATGCCGCGGAAAAGCTGGCTGATTTCTTTGGCAGATATCATCAACATTAGTACGCAGCCGAAAACCATTAGCTGTCACCAAAGAGGGCGCAGACCATGCTGCGCCCTCCTTACTGCGTCACAAGCACATAAGAGGCATATCCGTAAAACCCGTTTTTGTCCTTGTTCTCCTCTTTCCATTCTGCCGCAAATTCGTAGACTTTTCCCGCCTCAAGCTCCAAAATCGGCTGTCTGTAATAATATCTTGTAATGGCCTCCTCTCCGGCCCCGCTGTTTCCCGCATCATCCGCATTCCATCTGCGTACTGTCAGCAGATCAGGGGCAATCGTCGTGGAAAAGCTGTAGGGTACGCAGTCCATACCGCTGTATTTCGGTATCTTAAGCTTTACGGTAAAATCCATGGATGCCTCATCCAGGGGTGCCGCTCCACAGGCCACGATACCTGATCCCTCTCCATTTTCCACCACATTCCAACCGTAATTCCCGGACTTGAGACTGACAGATGCCATCTGACTGGACAAAGCATCCTGAAGAATAAATTCCGGTGCCTCCGTAAGAAGAATATCCGCATGCGCCTCCTCGCCGTCCGGTATAATGACGATCTGCTCCGCCTCGTATTTATCATACTGTTCCCCCTTCTCTCCCAGCTTTCTCATCAGGATAAGGATTGACGTGCCGCCTTCCAGATCGGCAAATTCCGATGACTGTTTCTCTCCGGTCACGGTAAACACTCCCGGAAAATCATCCGAATCCGAGCTGATCAAAAGCTCATTCCCGTGGATTTCCTTCACATGCGCTTTGATACCCACAAGCTCAAATGTTTCCTCCTCCTCTTCTTTTTCGTTTTCCTGCGGCGGGAGCTTTTCTTCGGAAGGATTCTCCGCCACACTCTCCGCCTCTGCCGCATTCACGCTGTTTCCTCCGGCATTCTCCGCACATCCCGGGATACACAAGGCCATACCCGCAACGATTCCGCATACTAAAACCCGTCTTATTGTCTTTCTCATACTGCACCTCCATTGCTTTTTGGCAGATATCTGATATCTCTATAATAAGGATACGGTCATACCAGATTATTTTTATGGCGGCTCCCGGGCTATTGCGTCTCCATCCACACCTCCATCTGGGAATCCCGGTTCCAGGTTTTTCCGGCAGAAGCATAGTCGATCATGGGGAAGGTCTCCTCTGACAAAGTCACATCAAAGCGGCACTGACAGGGCACGCCGGTCTGTGTCACTCTCCGCACGGATACGCTTTCATCCCTTAGCACAACGGGAAGCCCCTCTGCCCCAAGCCTCTTATCCCTTGCCAGCGCCAGGGGGCCGTACAGAACCGCCGCATGGCGGGCGCTTCCCGGATCCTCCGGATTTTCCATGCCAAATACCAGCCGGGGCTCCCAGACCAGGGAAAGACGGATTCCATCTCCCCTCTTCCACACACGATTCAGCTGCAGGAAGGTTCCCGCCCGGGCTTCCCTGGCGGCCTCCCCGTTCACGGATACCGTGCCGGATTCGACAAAGGAGGGGATCCGCAGCCGGATCTCAAACTCCTTTTCCATGTACGGCTCCACGCAAATGGAAACCTCTCCCTCCGCCGGGTAGCCGGTCTCCACCGAAAGCCGGACCTGCACATCCTCCACCGTGGCGGTAATTTCTCCCGGAAGATAGATTCCGATCTCCACGCCCCCGTCCGTGTCCCTGGCCGCCGCAAGGGCGGTCAGAGCGGTGCCCGCCGCACCGATGGCAATACAGCAGCCGCAGAACTCATTACCCTGTTCCATGCTCTTGAATCCTCCCACGGCCCGGCCCCGGATCCCGGAGCGAAGAGGACTGTAGCTGTCAAAGATCTGTCCCTGACCGCCCGCCCCCGCAACCGCCCGGTCATAGACACCCCGGTAGGAGGGCTCATCAAAGGTGGTCTCCGGGCCGCAGATACTGTTCTCGGTGTTCACCGCCCCGTAAAGCGCATTGAAGGCGGAGCGCTCCACCTCCTCGAGATACCGCATATCCCCGGTCTCCTCATAGACCCGGTACATCAATTTCATCCAGGTAACGGTGACACAGGTTTCCAGCATCAGCCCGTCATACTCCGTCCCGGTCTGCATCAGGGCGGAATGGTTAAAAAGCTCGTGATGACAGCCGGAGCCTCCCACGACGACGGCCTCCGATTCAAGGAGCCTGTCCGCAAACCGGATCACGGCCTGCTTCCACTTTTCACTTTCCCTGACCTGGGCATAGGTCAGAAGGCCCTCGAAACAGGACATGAGCTCATAAGCCTTCACTACCGGGTACTGGTACGGATAAAGCTTATCCTCATAAGCCGCCTGAAAAATGTCAAAGCCCTCCGCCCCGCCGTTCTCCACGATATAGTCGGCAAATTCCAGATACCGGCTCTTTGGACTTTGCAGATAGAGACGCACCACGGGTTCCAGCACGGAGCTGGAATTGATTCCAAGCCAGGCATCGGAGGCGAGGGTGATCCGCTTCTTTCCCTCCCCCTCCCCAATATGGGCAATCAGATAATCCAGATGTCTTCCGGCCGCTTCCAGCGCCCGCTCCTTTAATTCCTCTTCCTCACAGATCTCACAGAAATGGATCAGGCCAAGGAGCACATACTTGCGGCACCAGATATCCCAGCCGTTAAACTCCTCCTGCCTGCTGTAGGTGGAGATCCTGCCCTCCTCATCCTGGGTATCGAGAAGCTTTAACACGGCTTCCCGCAGAATTTTGTATAATTCCTGATCCCCGGTATACTGCCAGGTCATGCAGGCTCCGCGCATGAGCTTTCCCCAGTACTCCCCCCGCCAGCCGCGGTCCGCATCGTCCGGAGTTTTTGCAAACTGTCCCGCCACAAGCTCCCACAGCCTTCTGTCCTTCAGCTGTTTACTCTCCACCAGACGGATCATACGATCCGCCATTCCTCTATAAGCTCTTTTCATCTTTATACCCACACCTTTCCCGCATAAGCCCTTCCCACGTGGGAACAGGCCCGAATATATCTCTCTTTAGCCGTTATCCGCTTCCCGAAGCAGATCCGCATACCAATATACCACGTTCTGAATCCGGTACAGCTCCGATTCCCGGCTTGTGCCGCGCCAGAGCGCCTTATAATCGTAAAACCATTCTTCCAGCCGCCGTGCAAGCACCCCTGCGGGTATCTCCTCCTCTCTCCGGATTCCGAACTCCTTCTCTCCCACAAAGCCTCCTGTCAGCGCAAGCAGCTCCATGCCCCTCATTCCGATCAGGTATGCCGCGGCCCGCTCCCGGCCGGGGCTCTCAATCTCGGGAAGCAGGCAGTACAGCTCCCTGGCAGCCTTGCGGATCTCCTCCAGACATTTCCCCGTTCTCTCAAACATTTCTTTATTGGCTTTGCCTTTTTCCAGATAGTTCACTGCCTGTGCCCATCCAAAGCCCTGCTCCGGCAGGCCTGCAAGGAGCAAAACCAGGGATTCCGATCTGTCCCCGAATTCCAGTAGGGAAATCTGGCGGCTGATCTCCTCAAAAGGAAGGATTTCTCCCCGCCAGCTAAAGGCCGCACCATAGATCATGCCGGCCGTACTGAAGTCGGGATGGTTGATATGGCCGTAATCTCCCCAGTCCGTGTTGAGCACTCCCTCCGCCCCATAGGTTAACGCGTAACTGCACATCCTGCGGATATTTTCATAGGAATCCCGGATCCTGGGAATCAGATGGTTCCATCCGTTCACTCCCGGACAGGTGTATTGTCTGATGCCGGTTCGGGCAAAGGCTTCGGTGGCCTCGGATCCCTCGTTGGCATCATATCCCCAGTTTAAGCAGATTGTTTCCTTTGGAAGCTCGGATACCGCCTCGGGAAAGCTTCGGATAATGTCCCCCCAGAACATGGGAATTTTCCCCCGGGAAACCACGTGATTACAAAGCTCTCTCACGAACTCCAGGTACATTTTCCGGGTTCCCTTCTCCTCGGCCAGGGCTTTCCCCCTTCCCTTTCCAAGGTCAAAGGTCTCGTCCGCACACAGGTTAAAATAGCGGGAGGAGAAAAGCGCCATATACCTGTCGATCATCTCCTTTGCAAAGCCAAGCGCCTCCGGCTCCGCCACATTCAGGGTGTGATGGTGCATCCTGTCCTCAAAGCCAAAGGGCTCATCGGCCATCTGCGGGAATTCCCCCAGATGCCGGAAGGTCCGGGTCCGGAGCACCTTATAGAGATGCCCGAAGCTGGAAAGGCTGGGAACAAGGTCAATGTGATACTGCCGGCAATACCGGTCCAGCTCCAGGATATCTTCCGCCGTCAGCGGGGTATCGTCACGCCACACCTCGCTAAGGCCGGGAAACAGAAAGCTGTGTTCAATATAGATCTGCAGCTGGTTGATCTTGTAGTAAGACAGCTTTTCCACCAGCTTCTTTAATTCCGAAAGCCTGGGGATTCTTCCTCTTGTCACATCCAGATAATAGCCCCGGTTGGCGATAATCGGATAATCACGCACGCTCATGCAGGGAATTACGGCTTTTGCCTGCCGGATGATCTGGCGCAGCGTCTGCACTCCCCAAAGCAGCCCGGCTTCGCAGGAAGCCGTAAGCTGAATTTTCTGTGGCGATACCTCAAGCAGATACTCTTCCTTCCCTGTTTCCCATTTCGCTTCCGGGCAAAGTCTCATGGTGATGACGGTTTGCTCCGTCTCTTCCCCCAGAATATCCAGGGAAAATCCCACGCTCTCCCTGATCTCCTGCTTCAGGCTGCAGGCATAAAAATACGCCTCCCTGCAGCTGTTATCCACGGTGATCGCACCGTCGTAGGGCAGCAGGAGCTCCCCCGTTTTCTCTTCCACTCTGTAAGGCTTTGGTATAATATACATTTCCGCACTCTCCTTCCACATACCCCTGTCCTTCATGTGCCAAACACGGCTGACCCTTCTGCGCCAGCCGTGTCCCGTTTTTTTATATTTTACTACATCTTTCTTTATTTGTAACCATATTCCTCACAGTATGCAATCCACTGCTCCTTATATCCCTCCCGGCAGGCATCAATCCCCGCCTCCTTAAGCTTGTCTCTGAACTGGGCAACCGCCGCATCAACGTCGTCCACAGTTCCGACCAGCAGCGGCTTAAGATACTGATCACATACGTTCGAAACAGCGCCATACTCTGTGGAGTAAGGTGTATTATCCTCCGTAAAGCCCCCGAAAATATCCGTGTTGGGGAATTTCGTCTTAGCGCCGATCTCCTCGAATTTTGTAGAAAACTTATCCTGTCTCAGCCTTGCTTCCGAGGGAATCATAATATCCTTGTTTCGAAGATTCGGCGTACTCATGGAGCCATATCCGTACTTATCGCTCAGATTCTGATAAATGCCGTTCTCGTCCACCTCGTAGTGCTCTCCTTCGATCCCGTACATGACAAGATCGTTCAATTCCTTATCTGTCAGCAGAAGCTCCAGAACCTTCATGGCTCTCTCCGGGTTCTTGCAGTCCTTTGAGACCGCCGTGCCGTTGGTCTGCATATTCGCCGGGAAAATAACGCCGGTCGTCTCGCCAAAGGCAATAAACTCCACCTTCCAGTCCGGATGCTCTTCCTCCACATCCTTCATAACCCAGGTTGCCTTGGCAGGATTAAAGCCCGCAAAATACATGACGGAAAGTCCGTTTTCCAGCGGTGCCTCCTGAGGCGTGTTGGAAAGCGCGCTTCTGGACCAGAAGCCCAGATCCGCCCATTTCTTCAGCAGCTTCATATCCTCCAAAAAGTCGTCTGAAAACCAATAATCATTCACTTCCTGAGGCGTGTCGTAATTGATGGCCAGTCCATAAGGCACTCCGGTAAAGGTGACCCAGGGATATTTAAAGTTAAACACGGTTCCCATAGTCTCCTGTCCGTTGACATCCAAAAGCTGCTGATCCGGGTCATTCTCCTTTATCCCGAGCAGATAAGCCTCAATATTTTCCGGAGTATTGGGAACCGGAAGGTCGTATTTCTCCCGCAGATCCTCCCTGTATATAATTCCGTTGCAGGTAAATTCCAGATCGTTACAGGGAATCGTATACAGCTGTCCGCCTACACGGCACTGGTTCAGCGCCGATTCCCCTATCAGCTCCCTCATATCGGGAGACACCGTATCCAGCAGGTCATCCAGCGGCAGGAATGCGCCGCTGTTCGCAAGTGTACCATATTCCGACCAGTTTGCCGTGTAGATCAGATCCACTCCTCCGGTGGTCAGCTGCAGGCTGTACTTCTGCTGCCAGTCCACCCATGTGGAAAACTGGAAATCCACGGTGGCGTTCACCTTCTCCAGCAGGATCTCATTGATCTTTTCCTGAACCTTTTCCTTGTCCGCAGGCGCATCTCCCAGGGTATAAAATACCAGATCCACTCTCTCTGACGTATCCAGCTGTGCCGGCTCCTTATTCTCTCCCGCAGCAGGCTCCTCTTCCTCCTGCGTCTCCTGTACCGCTTCTGTTTCTTCCTTTGTCTGCTCTGCCGCCGCAGAGGACTCCCCCGCCTCATCCATGGCATCCGCCGCAGTCTTTCCGCCGCCGCAGCCTGCCAGAGCGGCAAGCATGGCCGTTGCCAACAACAAACTTAACAGCTTCTTTTTCATCGTGATCCTCCTTCTTCACTCGTAGATTAAAATGATTTATATCAAAGCCTTCGCTTTAATATCCGTCAGCCCTTCACGGCCCCCACCGTGATGCCGGACACAAAGTACCTCTGCACAAAGGGGTAAAACAGGAGCACCGGGCCTGTGACCACCACCGCCATAGCCAGCTTCATGGACTGTGTCGGAATATCCGCCATTGCAATATCCGCATTCATCGCCATCTGCTTGATGCTCGCTGCCGCATTCAGCAGGTTATAGAGATAAAACTGCAGCTCCCAGGTCTCCTGGCTGGTGGAAAACATGGAAGAGCGGTACCAGTCGTTCCAATACCCCAGAGCCAGGAACAGTCCCACGGTGGCAAGTCCGGGCCCCAGCACCGGAAGAATAATCCTGCCAAAGATGGTGAGATGCCCCGCCCCGTCCAGCTTTGCGGATTCCGTGATGGCATCCGGCACACTCTCGGAGATAAAGGTTCTCATGAGAATGATCAGAAAAGGGCTCATGAGTCCCGGAAACCAGATGGGAAATGTGGTGCCCTTCATATTCAGCACATTGGCATACATCAGATACCAGGGAATCAAACCTCCCCCGAAAAGAGTGGTAAAGTAAATCAGGAACGATACCTGATCCCGGTACTTGAATTCCTTTCTGGAAATCACATAGGAGGTCATAGTAATCATCATAAGCCCCAGACTGGTTCCCACCGCGGTGTAAAATATTGTCATCTTGTAGGCCTGTAGGATTTCTCCCGGAACCTTAAAGATCGTCTTGTAGGCCTCGAAGGTAAACCCCTTTGGCAGGATGCTGTAGCCTTCCTTTATAATAATGGCATCGTCCGTCAGAGAGCCGGACAGGATGATCCCAAAGGGAAGCACGCAGATCACAGCTCCAAAGGTCAGCAACACGCAGGCAATACTTTGAAATGCTATCATGGATTTTGAAGTTTTGATTTTCATTCCGCCCTCCTTTTAAAACAATGCGTACTGTGAGTTTTTCCGTTTAATCAGCCAGTTGATCCCTACCACCAGCACAAAACCGAACACGGACTGATACAGTCCCGCCGCCGTTCCAAGGCCGATGCTCAGAGGCTGGGTCATGGTGATCCGGTACACATAGGTGTCAATGATATCCGTCACATTGTACAGAACGCCATTGTTGCCCACCATCTGGTAGAACAGCTCAAACTGCCCTTTCATGATACCGCCCAGGGAATAAAGCAGCAAAATAATAAAGGTAGGCTTCAGGAGCGGCAGGGTAATATAGCGGATCTGATGGAAGATATTTGCTCCGTCCACCCTTGCCGCCTCGTAGAGCTCCCCGTCAATCCCCATAATGGAGGCCAGATAGACCACCATTCCGTAACCGATCCCTTTCCAGAGATTAAATGCGACAATCAGAAAGGGCCAGTAAGCCGGCGTGTTGTAAAAATCAATCCTCTCACCTCCCAGGGAAGTGACAATATTGTTGATCAGACCATAGTCATACTCAAACAGGTTATAAACCAGAACCCTCAGCAGTACAAAGGATACGAAGTAGGGCATGAACATCAGAGTCTGGGAGACCTTTTTAAACCACTTTCCCGCAGTCTGGCTCACCAGGACCGCAAAGAATACCTGCAGCACATTTCCCAGAAGAATAAAAGCGATATTGTACAGTATGGTGTTTTTCGTAAGCCGGAAAAGATCTCCCTTCATCAGAAATTCAAAGTTTTTCATTCCCACAAAGGGGCTGGCCCACAGTCCGTCCCGGAAATTAAAGCTGGTAAAGGCATAGTAGACTCCAACCATGGGCAGATAACTGTTGATCAGGAAGTAGATAAACATGGGAACCAGCATGAGGAACAGGATCCAGTTTTTCCTTATTTCCTTCACAAGGCCGTGTTCATGATAAAGCTCCCTCTCCTTTTTCTCCATCATCTTGATCACAGCGTAGGCGGCTGCTGCCAGTACTGCCAGAAGATAAATGACGGGAGATGCCGAAAATCCTTTCCTGCCAAAGCTGTGATTGGAAAAAGCCACAAATCCCAGACCGGCCCCCGCAAGCAGCAGGGTGAAGCTCATAGACAGCCGCCCGCCGGCATACAGGTCCAGATCTCCGTTTTTCCGCTTCTTATTACGGATCACCTTCCATAAATAAGACAGATTAAAATACCATGACGCAAGCAGCAGCATCAACAGGATCATGGCATACAGGCCGAGCTTTCCCTGATTCCCCTTCTGCACAAAGTCAAGCAGATTAAAAACACTGTAGCTCTGATATAAGTCCGCCGCCATTTCCCTGCTGATTCCGATCTCGGGAAACAGGGCGGAAATATTTACCAGACGTACCCAGGCCACGAAGGGAAGCGACAGGATAAACGCCAGGGCGCTTACCGTGGCCGATATCCAAATCCCCGTCTTCCTTCCCCATATCTTCCTTTCCATTCTTTCTTCCATCCCTGCCTCCTGTCCTTTCATCACACCATTCCTTTCTTTCGCAAATCCTCAGTTATCAGATATTATTCCCTCAATCGCCGCCCGCCGGCTGTTGATTTCCTGAAATACCTTCATATCAAATTTGGGTTTCCTGTCATAGGTATAGAGACCGTTGACCTCCTGCTCCACGTCGTAGAGCTGGGTATAGCAAAATCCGGACATCCGGGGATTATCCAGAATCACCTCCGTCAGCCTTTGGTACCGCTCTATAAATTCCTCCCGGGTCTTCGGCCTCTCTCCATAGCCCCAGTCCCTCTCCTTTGCGGAGCCGGTATCCCACCGGATTCCTCCGTACTCACTGATAAATACCGGGATTCCCTTCACAGGCGTCTGCCGCTGGGGATGCGTGTCCCGCAGCTCCCCGCCCTCCTTAAAGGAGGCATAGTGCCGTGCCAGCTCATCCGGATCCTGCTCGTAATCATGCAGATCGTAAATATCCGTGATCACATGATAGCTTCCGCTGGTGTCGATACAGGGCCTGGTGCTGTCAAAGAGCTTCGTGGCCTGATACACCACCTTCAGAAGGCTCTCATCCTGCTTCCTGCCCTCAAAATCCCAGGTCTCGTTAAAAGGACACCACCCTATGATTGCCGGATGATTAAAATCCCTCTCCAGGGCTTCCATCCATTCGGGCAGAAACGCCGCAAGCGCCCGCGGACTGCTGTAGTCCAGTCCCCAGCAGCCATGCTCCTCCCAGACAAGATATCCAAGCCTGTCACAGTGGTAGAGATAACGGGGCTCAAAAATCTTCTGGTGAAGCCTGGCTCCGTTGTACCCGGCCGCCAGGGATATCTCTATATCCCGCGCCATCTCCTCCTGAGAGGGCGCAGTATAGATTCCGTCCGGATAATAGCCCTGATCCAGCACAAGCCTCTGGAAAACGGATCTGCCGTTGATCAGCACTCTCTCCCCGTCAATCCGGATCTCTCTCATTCCGAAGTAGCTTTTCACACAATCCTCCCCGAACGAGAGCTTAAGATCGTACAGCCTGCCATGCCCCGGCTCCCACAGATGCGCCTCCGTCAGCGGCAGGGACACGAGAACCGTCCCGCCCGCGCTCTTTGCCGCGGCACTTCCGCAGGTCCGTCCTTCATAGGATGCCTCCGCTCTCAGAAAGCCCTGTCCCTGTACCCTGGCCTTGATCGTCAATACGTTGTCCGCAATATTGGGATAATACTGCACGGAGCAGATGTGATCCTTTGGGACGTATTCAATCCAGACCGTCTGCCAGATCCCCGTGGTTCTTGTATAATTACAGCCATTTGAGAAATAGTCAGGGCTCTGCTTTCCCCTTGGCTGCAGACCGCACCGCACATCATCTCTGGCGTTTACCACCAGGTTGTTTTCCCCGTCCCGTGCCAGATCCGTGATGTCAAACGCAAAGGAGGAATACCCTCCCAGGTGTTCACCCGCCGGTTTTCCGTTCACCCAGACGCTGCAATGGTAATCCACCGCGCCGAAATGAAGAAGGATCCTGCTTCCATCCAGTTCTTTTTTTAACATCAGCTTTCTCTGATACCACACCGAGGACATAAAATCAACATGTCCGATCCCGCTCAGAGTGCTTTCAGGGCAAAATGGCACAATAATTTTCCCGGAAAGCTCTGTGCTTTGGTATAATTTTCTATCTTTTCCACTATCTCCATTATCAATGCAAAAATTCCACTCCCCGTTCAGATTCATCCATTTTTCTCTCCGCATCTGCGGCTGGGGGTGCTCCGGCCTTGGTATCGTCGTCACAATCATTCCTCCTGTTTACATTTCTCTCTGACACCTTATATTTTAACGGAATTTTTTGAAGTGTCTGTTCATATTCGTGCTGTATATGTATAAAATAATCCTGTTTTTGTCTTTTTTAGGCAAAAATAGTTGAATTATTTTTTCTATTTTATATAATTTATACAAAGCGCAGAAACGATATAATTATCAATCAGCACAAAAAGACAGAAGGGAATCTTTGATCATGCAGGATATTTACAGAACAGCAAGAGAAGAGCACTATTTCTGCCTGGGACCGATCTCCCAGGAATTTTCCCCTTTTTCCTCGGGCATCACCTATGCGGATCCCAATTATCATGTTATGCGCCCCAACGGAGACCACTACGTATTCGAATATGTGACCAGCGGCCACGGATATGTATATTTCAACGATCACAAGGTGCGCCTGGGGCCCGGAGCCGCCTACATCCTGCACCCCTGCACCTACCACAACTATTACTCCGATCCGCACGACCCGTGGACCAAAATCTGGCTCAACGCCAGAGGAATGCTGGTGCAGCATCTGCTCACGGATTACCGCCTGAACATCAACTGCTACGTGGAGCATTTAAAGAACAGCAGCTATCTCACCGACGCTCTCGAAATCATGAAAAAAGACCCCATCCGCTGCAAACCCGAACTGGCTCTTCTTCTGCACCATCATATTCAGTTATTTGCAGACTCCTTTCAAAAGCATCAGGAAAAGGAGTCCCCGGCCCTGGCCATGAAGAGCTTTATTGAAAGGAACGTTAACAGGGCTGTCAGCATTGACGAAATTGCCGCCTGCGCCCACCTGTCCCGCTCCCGGGCCAATTACGTGTTTAAACGGGAATACAAGACGGCTCCCTATCGTTACTACCAGTCTCTTCGGCTGGAGGTAGCCATGAATCTGCTCCGGGAAACCCCCATGACGATCCAGGAAATTTCCAATCATCTGGGCTTCTCCGATTATCACCATTTCACCGCCTTCTTCAAAAAGTGGTGCGGAATGTCCCCCACGCAGTACCGCTCCGGCAACAGCGGCGGGATATAGCCCCTTCCTCTCCCGCGCGCTGTCAAAAAAAACTGAATTATCCTGTCACACCACCGTCTCAAGATTGTCTAATGATATATAGGAGGTAGAAATCATGAAAAATACAGCAAATGAAGAACTGTCGGCTTTGATTGAAAAAGCCACTGCCGGAGATAAGGAATCTCTGGAAACCGTTATTCTCAGCGTACAGGATTTAGTATTTAATCTGTCTTTGCGCATGCTCGGCACCTTCCCCGACGCAGAGGATGCCACGCAGGATATTCTGTTGAAGCTCATAACCCATCTGTCCTCATTCAAAGGGGAAAGCGCCTTTTCCACCTGGGTCTTCCGCATTGCGGTAAACCATCTGAAAAACTACCGGAAGCATATGTTCGCCAAATTTCCCCTCAGCTTTGAATTCTACGGGGATGACATTAAAAACGCAAAAATTGAAGATATACCGGATCTGACGCAGAATGTGGAAAAGTCCATTCTGGCAGAAGAGCTCAAGCTGTCCTGCACAAACGTTATGCTCCAGTGCCTTGATGCGGAAAGCAGATGTATCTTTATTCTGGGAACAATGTTCAGGGCGGACAGCCGAATCGCAGGTGATATTTTGGGCATCACTCCCGAAGCCTACCGCCAGCGGCTTTCCAGAATCCGCAGCAGGATGGCGGATTTCTTAAGGGAATACTGCGGCGAATACGGGAACGGGACATGCCGCTGCTCAGACAGGGTAAATTATGCCATTCAGAATCACAGAATCAGTCCCTCCCGGTTAGACTTCACAGCCGCAGTCCCTACGGAAACCATGTTGGAGGTAAAGGAGGCTATGGAGGATATTGACGATCTTTCACAGAGGTTCTCATTCTGCAAAGCCTATCAATCTCCGGAAAGCCTGAAAGATTTCCTTCAGAAATTTTTGGACAGCACTTCTTTTTCCGTTGTCGGAAATGCGTAAGGAGGTTTGACAGATGAATACACAGCTTATCTTAAATTATCTCGCCGATTTGAGCGGGAACAATAACCGGGAATGGTATCACTCCCACAAGGCCGAGAACAAAGCGGCGAATGCGGAATTCGAGGCACTGGTCGGGGCTCTGATCCTTCGTATCGGCGCATTTGACGGCAGCGTGCTGCATAACGAGCCCAAAAGCCTTACCTTCAAGCTGGCAAGAGATACCCGGTTCAGCCATGACAAATCCCCATATAACCCGGCATTCCGCGCACACATTTCTTCTCAGGGAAAGCTGCCGGTCCCTGTTGGCTATTATCTTATGATTAAACCCGGCAACCAGTCCTTTTTAGGCGGCGGTCTGTTTGCGGACATGTTCAGGGACGCAACCATGATGGTGCGGGACTATATTGTACAAAACGGCAGGGAATTGGAAGACATTATCAAAGAGCCTGAATTTGTAAGACACTTTACGATCCGGGGATCAGCGCTCAAAAATGTCCCGGCCGGATATGACAGGAGCCACCCGCAGGCGGAATATCTAAAGTTTAAAAGCTGGTATCTGGAATATCCGGTCAAAGACGAAGAGCTGTGCGATGCCGACGCATTCCTTACAAAGGCCGCCGGGCTTTTCCGCACAATGAAGCCCTTTAACGATTATCTGAACAGGGCGCTCGAAGGCTTTCAGATGCCGGCAAGATGACAGGCAAGACTTAATGCGAGATCACAGGAGGCACCCACATGACTTAGGAGGAGGTTTCTTGGCTGTTTGGCTGACTTTCGCACTCCGGATCGGAATGAAATCTAAATTTGAAGCCGCCCGGGAAAGCGCTGTTAACAATTAAAGCGATAATCACGCCAACCGCCGTATCCAAAATACGATTGAGAGCATAGCTGATGTAGCTGTCCACCGGGGTATTGAACAGCAGGATGCAAAGCATCACTCCGCCGGGCTGAACCCCGCCCTTCCAGAAAATCTGGCAAAGGATGATAAGCAGCACGGTACCGGCAAATACCAACACCGCAAGCAGCAGCGATCTGCCGCCCTCCGGGTAAAAAAGCAGATAGAACCGAAAAAGAGCCATTCCCAAAGCGCCGCCTATAACCGTGCCAAACAGACGGTTTCCCCCGTGCTGTTTCGAGCTTTGCAGATCGGTGCCCATGCCAAAGATTGAACCGATACAGGCAAAGGTCGGATTCCGGTCAAAAAAATAGTATATCAGCACGCACAGTGCCGTGGCACAGGCGGTTTTGATGTTGCGCATTCCTACTTTGGGGATAGGCTCATTTTTCATGTCGTCTCATTCTCCTGACTATTTATTACATAATTATAGCCGCTGTATTGTATCTTGTCAACGAAGGCCCGTACCGAACGCCGGAGCTCATGGCCTCTGCGGCTTTGGATGTTTTGGAAGTCACGACCCCGTTGACTTATAATTCCGTAGCCCCACCCGGTATAACAGATAGGAAGGCAGGAGAAAGAGCAGCGACAGGACGGGCGATATCATGTATACCAGCCCATCCTCACGATCCAGCAGATACAGAAGCGGATAGTACTGGATAAGCGCCAGCGGGATCACGAAGGTGAGAAACCGCAGCGTCGTCTTACCGTAGACGGAGAAGGGATATCTTCCGAACTGACGCATTCCATAGGTAAAAATATTCAGAAATTCCAGAGAGCCTATGGTAAAAAACGCAACTGACGCAATCATGAGAAACAGGCAGAAAAAGATCACGCTTCCGCAGACAATCATCAGGAAAAAGACGACCGCCTTGCCAACAGTCCACTCTATGCCGCTGACCGGAACGGCGATGCACAGCACGATAACCGCCTGAACCAGAAGCCCCAGACGGGAAAAATCCATGTTAGGCACGATAAGCTGCAGCGTCACGCTCCGGGGCCTTACGAGGATGCGGTCAAACCCGCCCTCTCTCAACAGGTTCGGAAACACCGCCAGTCCTCCCCCGATCATCTCTCCGATAGAAAAGGACAGCATAATCATGGAAAAGCACAAAAGCACCTGCCCATAAGAAAAATCGTCAATTCCATTGATTCTGGCAAAAATGAATTTGATTCCCCAAAACGAGGTAAAGGCCGTCAGGAACTGTCCCAGCACTGTCAGAAGGAAAGAAATCTTGTACTGCATCTGACTCTTTAATGTCATCATAAAATAATTCCAATATAATCTCACATTAACCTCCATTCACAATCACTTTTCTCTCAGCCTGCCCCATTGCGGCTCTTCCCGCCAGCACCAGTGCGGACAGCCAGATGACCTGAAAGACGATCCCTCTAAGCGCATCCGTTCCCGAGAGATAACCGCAGAAAATCTGCAGGGGCATGTTCTGCATGGCGGCAAAGGGAAGCCATCGCACGATCCGAAGTACCGGTTCCGGAAAAAAGGGAAGCGGTACAATGCCTCCCGACAAAAAGATGGTGGTAAGGCGCACCATCATCTGAATCCCTCTCTGGGAAATCAGATAAAAGAGAGAAATATACATCAGCATGGATAATGCTACCGTGACACCAAAGGCAAGCAGTGCGGAAACCGCAAACAGGATAAGCTGCCGCAGTGATCCCGGAAGCGTCAGCCCGTAGGGCTTTGGCAGCAATGCGCCCATGAGCAGAACCGGAAAACAGTTTACCAGGGCAAAGGACAGGCGGTTGGAGGCAGACTGGCAGAACCACCTTCCATACAAATCCACGGGACGCACCAGATCGTATGCCACGGCCCCGGAGCGTATGGCAGAATAGATCTCGCCATCCCCAAAGACCACTGTAAACAGCACGATAAACGCCTGGAAGGCCCACACATAGGTAATTGTCTGAGACAGTTCCATGGGAAATGCCCCGGCTCTCCGGTACAGCGCCAGATATCCCAGAACCTCCAGCAGGGCCCAGAAAAAGCCCTTCACAACAGCGCCCAATACAACCGCCCGATACTGCAGATTCTGGTTAAACCGAATCCTGAACAGGGAAAAATAAATTTTTATATTCGCTCTCATAGGTCATACTCCTTATATAATCCCGCAGCCATCTCCTCCGCAGTAATGTCCGAGACGGATACATCCGTCAGCTCCGTGAGCTGCGCAAAATAAGTGACCGCCTCAGACACCGGGATTTCGGAAGGGTCAAACCGGATGACAATCCGTCCCTCACCGGATTGCACCAGCTCCATTCCCTCCCTGAGCGCAGGAGCCGGCCCCCGGTATTCCGCAGTCATGGTCTTTCGGGAGCTGATATGCTTTTTCAGTTCAGCAAGATTTCCGTCCATGAGAACCCTTCCCTTTCCGATCAACAGCACACGCCGGGTCAGGGCCTCGATATCCTGCATGTCATGGGTGGTCAGCAGAATCGTGGTTCCTTTTTCCTCATTCAGTCTGCGCAGGAATCTGCGCACTGCGATTTTGGAGACCGCGTCAAGCCCGATAGTGGGCTCGTCCAGAAACAACACCCCGGGATCATGCAAGAGAGATGCCGCTATCTCGCAGCGCATCCGCTGTCCCAGACTCAGATTACGGACCGGGGTCTGCAGGATATCGCCCAGATTCAGGAGCTCTGACAGGTCACTTAGGTTTTTCCGGTATCTGTCTTCCTTTACCTTGTAAATGTCGCGAATCAGTTCAAAGCTGTCTGCCACCGGCACGTCCCACCACAGCTGGCTTCTCTGCCCGAACACCACGCCGATGTCCCGCACATGGGCCACTCTCTCCCTGTAGGGAATTCTGCCGTTAACCGTACAGGCTCCGTCATCCGGTGTAAGCACCCCGCACATGATCTTGATCGTGGTGCTTTTTCCCGCCCCGTTCGGACCGATATACCCAACCATTTCTCCGTCTCCTATGGTAAAGCTTACGTCCCGCAGGGCATGCACCAGATTATATTCTCTGGAAAAAAAGGATTTCAACGCATTTCCCATGCCTGCCTGCCGCTTTGCCACACGGTAAGTCTTACTTACGCCTGAAAATTCTATCATGGCACCACACCTCCTTTATTGTTTCTTCCATGTCTGTTGTTCCATAAAAATAATATCATTTTCCGAAAAAAATAGTAGACTTGTATTTATTTTTGTTGTAAACTATATAATTAGCAATGGCAAAAATAATTTACGTTTTTGCGTTGCTATTTTTTATAATCAAAAAAGAATTCCCGAAGAACGCATCCGCAAATACGGGTTTGCATTCTCCGGGAAAGAGATCTAATCGGTTAAAGTGGATTTGTAGTAAAAAGTGATGTTCTCCGGAACGCTTTTTATTTTGTCTCCTTCATTGCGGTACTGCGAACAGTCCGCAAACACGATTCTGCCGTCGGGAAGGGCGCAGTACATCACGCCTTCCCAGTTACAGGGCGCCTCATAGGCGGGCAATACATTAACCGCCTTATCTTCTCCCAGATTATAGGTGAAAATACCGTCATATCCCCAGAACACAAAATCCGTGTCAGCCCCCGCTGCGACAATATCCAGCATGATTGTTCCCTCCGGCACGATGTCCATATAGATTTCATCCAGAGCGCCTTTTACCGGGTCAACGGAGGCGATCCCCATCCTGTCTTTTGTCTGTATCTGGGTATAAACCCTGCCGTCCTTTCCGATTCCAAGCCCGCCCAGGTCATGACAATTAAATTCCTCGGAGGTGACGCTCCTGATATAATTCCCCTGTTCATCCAGGATAAGGAGAAGCACATCCCACAAAAATGCCGCCCGGACATAGACGCAGCCCTGTTCATCCACAACAATTCTCGTTATCATACGGCTCCGCACCCCATATTCCTGTTCCAGAAGTGATGCGATATCCACCTTCCGGATTACCTCTCTGTCCGCATTCAGAATCCAGAGCCAAGTCTTATAACGCACTCCCCCTATTGTGATCCCGCTGTATGCGCTGTCATCATTTTCATCCATACGCACATTCAGACCCAGATAAAGATTCCCCTTTTTATCCTCGTACATTGCATTTACATAGGTTTCCGTCTCAAAATCATCAAAAAACAGTTCGGAATCACCGCTTCCGATCTCCATTTTGTGGATACTGCTCTCTCCTGTCAGGAAAATGCAGTTCTGCCCCGCCGCAATATTCTGAAATTCCAAATCTCCCGTATAGGGAATCGTCAGCTCCTGCCCCGGATTTCGGATCATATCATTCGGGACGGCCGCATTCTCCTCTCGTGTCTTTTCTTCTCCTGCCGCTTCATTCCCAGCAATCTGCTGTGCAGCCTGCTGTGCGATCTGCTGCTCCGGAAAGGGAATTTCTCCCTCCTCAATCTTTTGATTCATGGCCTGCAGACTGTAATCCCGCTTATACACGAAATCAATCACCTCAAGAAGCTCCTCGTCGCTCATACTCTCTTCCGGGAGGAAAAAGGTGGACGTATCCTTGTAAAAGGCCACGCCTTTTCCCTTATATTCCTCCGGGTCGGAAATCATGGTCAGGGTCCTATCCGGAAATACCGCCTCCTCCTCATAGGAGGTGCGCAGCCTGCCCATACGCTCCCGCTCCGTGTCTGTCAGCGAACGGCTGTAATTATCCGCTCCCAGCCTGCTGGTATAAATCTGTACAAAATAGTCCTCCATCTCCCGTTCGTTCATGGCTTCCATACGCCGCTGCAGGGCTCCCACCGCTGCCGTCACGGTAAGGGAACACATAGCCACAAGCGCCGCCGCCAGAATCACCGCCCTTTTCCATGTCATCCTGCCCAAGCGTTTTGACCGGTGTATTTCGGAAAGCTTATCATCCACTTCTTTGTATACTGTCTCCGGCAGTATCATTTTTTCCCGCTGTGCCATTCGGAATAAATCCTGTTCCAACTGATCCGCTTTATTTTTCATTTACTTCTGGCCTCCTTTTCCATCGAAAAACTTCCACATGTATCATTGATCCGACAACTTTTCCCGCAGCAGCTTCTTTCCCCTGGAAAGCCGGGACTTTACCGTACCCTCCGGAACATGAAGCGCCTTTGCGATCTCCCGGATAGTAAGACTCTCATAGAAATAGAGCAGAATCGCCTCCCGGTAAACCATCTCCAACCCCATCACCACGTCCCAGAGCTCGTGATAATCATCGCAGAAGTCCGGCATGAGATCTTCCATATTCTCCGCCGGTATCCTCCGTTTGTTTCCGGCATAGATTTTTTTCGCCTCGTTTGCCGCAATCTGCATCAGCCACGCCCGAAAGCACTCGGGACGGCGCAGCGTATGTATTTTTTCAAAGGCTCTCAGGATTGTCTCGCCCACGGCATCCTGTGCGTCCTCATGGTTTTGTAAAATACCGTAGGCAAGCCTGTACATATTCGGCGTGTATTCCCGAATCCGCTCCTCAAACACTTCCTCCTTCATTGGCCTGTCTCCTCCTTTCCGGTTTTTGTGATCCACCGGACTCCATTCTGCAGAATATAACATCAACGTTAATTTTACCGTCTTCTGTATATTATGACCACCCAGGGGCCAAAAAGGTTCCCGGTAATTTTTTCTGCCTGGTATTGACCCTTGCGGATACCTGAAAATGGCCGAAAGCAGCGCAGTCTGCTCTCAGCCATTCCGGATTTTTTCCACTTCTGATTTTGTGACTCTCTCTACAAGTCTTCCGCTTTAAAAGTATTGTAGCCTTCATAATAATAGCTGGCATCAATGCCCTTCATGTACATTTCCCTGTCATCTATCTCATCTGTTAATGCGTTCTTAAGTAAAACCTTGATTTCCACATCCTTAATCGGACTTCTTTCCATAGCAGGCAAATAGTCTTCCTTATCGACTTTATTCCAGTCTACAACTAATTTTAATTCTTTTTTTAGGATCAGATCAAGCCAAATGCGTGTGCTTCTGCCATTTCCTTCCCGGAAGGGATGAGCAACATTCATTTCTACATATTTCTCAATAATTTCATCATATGTTGCTTGAGGCATATCATCAATATGTTTTAATGCGGCATTCAAATACATCACGGGTGCGAACCGGAAATTACCTTTTGCAATATTTACTGTTCTTATTTTTCCGGCGAAATCATATATCTCTTCAAATAGAAATTTATGAATTTTTGCAAGCCCTGAAAACTTTCCAATTTCAGATTCATCAACAAGATTGCTTTCATACAATGCAATTGCTTTCATTTTGCTTATTTTCTCTTCCGCTCTCGCAAGCTCTGCCGAATTAGTAATGCACAGTTTATTTTCCAAAACCATAGTAATCCTCCAAACTCAATTCTTCAATCCGCTTTAATGCCGCACTGATATCGCTGCAGCCCGCACCGGCCTCGGCACTTAATCTGACCCTCCGCTCATTCCGCAGAGTTCGGCCTTTTTGTATCAGTATACCATAAAAAAATCCTGAAAACCCGTTTTCTTTTACTTCTTCCGAAATTGTGCCCCGACTCAAAACATGGTATAATCAGATTCACAGGATTTATTATGAAGGGAAAGAAAAATATGCTTAGCAATCATGATTTTGATTTATGGGCGGATGGTTATGACCGGAGCGTGGGAATATCGGATGAAGACGGCACTTATCCGTTCGCCGCATACAGACAGATTATGAACGAGATTTATAACAGAGTGCTGGCAAGGTGCGGAAAAGCCGTGCTGGATATCGGCTTTGGGACGGGAACCCTTACCGCCAAACTGTATGAACAGGGATGCGGCATCTGGGGTCAGGATTTCTCCCGGAGAATGATGGAACTGGCCAGAGAGAAAATGCCAGGGGCAAAGCTGTATCAGGGCGACTTTTCCAGAGGCCTTGTGGAGGAATTAAGGCAGAACAAGTATGACGCAATCATAGCCACCTATTCCCTGCACCATCTCACAGACGAGCAGAAGATCAGCCTTTTGGAAAATCTTCTGCCCCTGTTGAACGACGGCGGCACTGTCTATATCGGGGATGTGATGTTTGAGACCCGTACAGAGCTCGAGAAACACAGGACCCTTCTGGACAAAGACTGGGATGACGAAGAGATCTACTTTGTGGCTGACGAGCTGGCCAGGTCGTTTCCGCAAATGAGATTCGAGCCGTTTTCATTCTGTTCCGGAATCATTGAGATTACAGGAGGTGCCAAAAGTCATGAATAACTGTCTGGTCTGCGAGAGAATTGAATTGACTAAAAACGGAGAGAATCCGTACTTTGTGAGAGAGCTGAGCACAGGATATGTGGTGATCGGGGACTGCCAGCGCATCCGGGGCTACTCTCTCTTCCTTTGCAGGGAGCACGCAACCGAGCTGCATTTTCTGGAACCGGAATTCCGTGCAAAGTTTCTGTGGGAGATGTCACTGGTTGCGGAGGCGGTCTACCGGGCCTTTGATGCGGAAAAGCTGAATTATGAGCTCCTTGGCGCAGGTGCGGGTGTCCACATGCACTGGCATTTTTTCCCTCGAAGAGCCGGGGATGTGCCGAAACCCGGCC
>CAJUIO010000058.1 GCA_910586025.1 uncultured Lachnospiraceae bacterium | reverse complement strand
CATGGGAATTTATCTGAATCCGGGGAATGACGGTTTTAAGAAATCAATCCGATCCATAATTTATGTGGATAAGACGGAACTGATCGCAAGGACAAATGAGTTGATCGGCACAAAGGAAAAATATGTCTGTGTCAGCAGGCCCAGGCGTTTTGGCAAATCCATGGCGCTCGAGATGCTTGCCGCCTATTACAGCCGGGGCTGTGATTCAGGAGAGCTGTTCGTAGGAATGAAAATACAGAACGATCCGTCCTTTGAGGAGCATTTGAACCGGTATGACGTGATATATCTTAATATGCAGCATTTTCTGATCAGTGCCAGGAAGCAAGGCATGATTGAATATCTGGAATGCTCGGTTTTCGAAGAGTTTTGGGAAGAGTATGGCACTTTTATAAAGGATTCGAATATTGCATTTACCGATGCCCTTAAAAGAATTTATGTCCAGACAGGAAAAAAATTCATCTTCCTGATCGACGAGTGGGACTGTGTGATGCGGGAGCGACAGGAATCGGAAGATCTCCAGCGTCAGTATCTGGATTTTTTGAGAAATCTCCTGAAGGATCAGCCTTACGTGGCCATGGCCTATATGACGGGCATCCTGCCTGTTAAGAAATACGGGCAACAGTCCGCCTTGAATATGTTCTGGGAATATTCCATGACGGATCAGAATATTTTCGAGGAATATACCGGCTTTACACAGGAGGAGGTAAGGAAGCTGTGTCAGAGGTTTGACATGGACTTTGACGGGCTGAGAGCCGATATTGTGCGGATGCTGAGCGGCGGTGGCGTGAGGGTGAACACGTTCAGCTTTCAGAATGATATGCGCACGTTCCGGTCAAAGGATGATGTGCTGACGCTTCTGATTCACCTTGGGTATCTGGGATATGATGCGGAAAAGAAGGAAGCATTCCGGAAAGCCGGCGCTGGTGATGGAGCTGAAACCTCATAGCTGTGTGATAGAAAAGATGGTGTTTGATGCAGATGCCCGCTCTTCCTGACTGGACGAATCCTCCGATCTCTGATACAATAAATCATTGAGAGAAATACATCCAAAGGAGAATGCCCAGATGGACAAGATCGCAGTGCTGATTCCCTGCTACAATGAGGAAAAGACAATCGCCAAGGTGGTGGCCGATGCAAAGGCCGCACTGCCGGAGGCGGTGGTTTACGTATATGACAATAATTCCACAGACCGCACCGTGGAGACCGCACAGGCGGCGGGTGCGGTGATCCGCCACGAATATGTTCAGGGAAAGGGGAACGTGATCCGCAGGATGTTCCGGGAGATCGAGGCCAGCTGCTACATCATGGTGGACGGGGACGACACCTATCCCATGGAGTTCGCCCCGCAGATGGTGGATCAGGTTTTGCATTACAATGCCGATATGGTGGTGGGGGACAGACTCTCCTCCACCTACTTTTCAGAGAATAAGAGACCCTTCCACAATATGGGAAATTCTCTGGTGCGCTCCAGCATCAACCGTCTCTTTGACTGTGAGGTAAAGGACATCATGACCGGCTTTCGGGCTTTCAGCTACGGATTTGTGAAGACCTTTCCGGTGCTCTCAAAGGGCTTTGAGATCGAGACGGAGATGACCATCCATGCGGTCTACAACCACATGCAGATAGGCAACGTGATCGTGGATTACAGGGACAGGCCGGAGGGGAGTGTCTCCAAGCTCAACACCTATTCCGACGGCTTCCGTGTGCTGGGAACCATTTTCCGGCTGTACAGAGACTACAAGCCGTTTGGATTTTTCAGTATTCTCGCACTGCTTCTTGCGGCGGTATCCGCATTGTTTTTTGTTCCGGTGCTGCTTGAGTATCTTTCCACCGGGCTTGTGCTCAAATTTCCCACGCTGATCGTGTGCGGGTTTGTAATGCTGGCCGCAATCCAGTCCTTCTTTGCCGGGCTGATGCTCTCCAACATGGCCCAGAAGAACCGGCGGGATTTTGAATACCGCTTTAACCTTGTCTGTGAGAAGGAGAGGCGGCGTAGGGACAAAAAGCGGGAGAAAAAGTAGAATGGATCAGCGGGGGTAAAAACATTGAAAAAAATTATCAGCAGATGGTATCTGATCATTCCGGCGGGCTTTATCCTGTTTGCGGCGCTTGTATTTGGCATTTTCGGGGAGAGCAGCATTATTTCCGTTCATGACAATCTGGATCTGTTTATGGCACAGTTCCAGATGCTGAAAAATACCGATTCTTTTTTTGCACATGGGGTGGATGTTCCTTTCCTTGGGGGTGTCAGCAGGGATAATCTCCCGTCGGAGCTTTCCGTTTACACGCTGCTCTTTACTCTCATGCCATCTTATTTCGCTTATGTGGCGGGATATCTCCTTAAGATTGTCATAGCCATAGTCTCCTGCGTTCTGCTTGGAAAGGATTTCTGCGGACAGCAGTATGGAAAATACCGGCCCATTGTGTATATGACGGGCTTCTGCTATGGGATCCTGAACGTGTTTCCGGCCTTTGGAATCCCCTTTGCCTCCATTCCCCTTGTCGTATATCTTGTTCGAAGGATCTGCAAGGCGCCTGCCCTGAAATGGTATGTGGCGCTTCTGTGCTATCCGCTGGTTTCCTATTTTTCCTATTTTGGACTGTTCATCCTGGCTTACATGGCGGTTTCGTTTCTCTGGATCTGGATTAAGGAGAGGAAATGTCCCGTAAGGCTTCTTCTGGGAATTCTGGCGCTGGGTGTGGGATGCGTGATCTGTGAGTACCGCCTGTTCGGGGTCATGCTCTTTTCGGATCAGGAAACCATACGCTCCACCATAGAAGCGGGAAGCTTCGGGGCGGGAGAAATCATAAGAACCATAGGAGAGGTCTTTGCCGGAGGCATGTTCCATGCGGAGAGCATGCATAAATATCTGGTGATGCCTGTGTGTCTGATCTATTTCCTCTATTTGAATGCTTCCTATATTAAGAATAAAAATGCGGCGGGAATTTTCAGGGATGTCTTCAATCTGCTGATGCTGGTTTTGGTGTTCAACAGCGTGGTTTACGGTATCTATTACTGGGAGGGATTCCGCGGTCTTGTGGAGATGATCTGTCCGCCTCTTACAGGCTGGCAGTTTAACAGAACCGTGTTTTTCAGCCCCTTTGTCTGGTATGCGGCCTTTTTCCTGGTGCTGAAAAGAATGTATGATCAGGAAAAAAGATGGCTCCGCTATGGGGCAAACGCCCTTACCATGCTTGCGGCCCTTATCATAATCCTGTCGGGGACCAGATACAATGATCTGTACCAGACCTGTCAGGCAAAGGCCTACGAGCTCCTCAGGGGGAAGCAGTCCAATAATTTAAGCTTTGAGGAATTCTATTCCACAGAGCTTTTTGAGAAGGCAAAGGAGGAGATCGGCTACTGCGGTCAGTGGTCTGCGGCCTACGGCTTTCATCCTGCCATTCTCGAATACAACGATATCGCCACTGTGGACGGATATCTGGGCTTTTATGAGCAGTATTACAAGGAAAGCTTCCGGAAGGTGATTGCGCCGGCCCTTGAGAGAGTGCCGGAAAGCCGGGATTACTTTGATACCTGGGGAGCGAGAGCCTATCTGTACTCGGGAACGGAACCTTCTATCGTGATGGCGGTAAGGGATTACACGGTGACGGATCACGATATTTATATTGACACGGATGCCTTCAAGGCCATCGGCGGGAGATATATTTTTTCAAGAATCGAGCTCTCCAACGCCGGGGAGGCAGGCTTTTCGCTGGTGGGAACCTATACGGATGAATCCTCTCCCTACACGCTGTATGTATACCAGACCATATCCAGATATCAGACAAAGGAGCATTCGAACCTTACCTTTGAGGAGATGAGGGAGCTTGCCTATGATCGGGATAAGCTGGACGAGGATCTGGCCAGTCTGAAGGATCTGGCAGAGAGAGCGCAGGAATCCGGAAGCGCGGATGAACAGGAGAGAGTGCTTGCGCTGTATGAGGCTGTGATGGAGGAGATCACAAAGGCCGTGACCTGCCACTGTATCGCCCAGATTACCTATTATCAGAATGTCTTTGACGAGGAGAACAGAAGCTATCAGGAAGAGACTCTGGAGGATTCCATTGATATGCAGGATGATGCGTACAGCGTTCTTGCCCTGGTCTGCCAGTCTCCCTACAGGGATGCCATGGAGACGGTTTTGGAGAGCGCGGTGGTGGACGCTCTTGCACAGTATGAGGAGATGACCGACGAGGAGAAGGAGCTGTACCTTAAGGAGAACAGCCTGGAACAGGAATACGAACAGGCGGCCCAGGAGGATTACACCATTTCCTATCAGGGGGAGGAGTGGAATTTCGAGCGCTTCCAGATAGAGGGCGGCAGTCTGGAACGGGATGCGTACATCGACGTTTATCAGGCGCTCTACAGAGAAAAGAACAGTGTTCTGGGAGAGATTTACCTGGAACTGCTCAGACTTCGCACGGACAAGGCAGCTGGCGAAGGCTATGAAGATTTTGCACAGTACGCCTATAATGAGATGTACGTGAGGGACTACACCGTGGACGAGGCCCTTGACCTGTTTGGCGAAATCCGCAGGAAGGTGGTTCCCGAGGTGCGGGATATGGAAGAGCTCTATCAGTCGCTCGATATGACTCCTCTTTTCGCACTGCCAACGACCACGGCCATGGAGCGTTTTGCGGCGGTGAGCCCTTATCTGGAGGAAATTGATCCGGAGCTGATGCAGACCTTTGATTATATGGACGAATATCAGCTCTATGACATGGATCCCGGGGCTGGTAAGGCGGAAATAGGCTTTACCCTGAAGCTTCCTTATTACAATGACGCTTTTATCTTTGACTCGCCCTATTCCTACTACTACGACTATACCACGGCCATTCATGAGTTCGGACATTACAACTACATGTTCCACAATGTGGAGGATATTCTGATGGAGCAGAGCAATATTGACCTCTGCGAGATCCATTCCCAGGGGCTCGAGATGCTCTACCACGATTATTATGACCGGATCCTGGAAGGGGAGGCGGGGGAGCTGTTCCGGTTTATGGAGGTGTATCAGATGGCTCGGAACACCATACAGGCGGCGCTGATCTCGGAGCTGGAAATTGAGATTTACCAGAATCCGGATATGACCCTGAAGGAGATCAACGAGCTGTATCTGAAGCTGTCCCGCAAATACGGAATTTACTATGACAGCAGCATGGAGGAGCTCTATTCCTGGGTGGATATCTCCCATATATTCACGTCTCCCTGCTACTATATCGGATACTCCACCTCGGCCTTCACCAGCCTGGACCTCCTTACCCTTTCGGAGAAAAACAGACACGAGGCCGTGGAGAAATACATGGAGCTCACCACGCTTCCAACCTATGCGCCCTACTGCTCGGCCATTGAGTACGTGGGCCTGCGAGATATCTTTGAGAAGGGCGTTCCTGGCAGAATCATGGGAGAGGTGGCCCTGATACTGGAAAAGAGCATGGAGTGAGGCCATAATACAGAAGGGGCAGACAGAAAAACAGGGATACCTCGGTATCCCTGTTTTTCCTTACTGGTTTAGGCTTTATCCACACGCTTTTTACGGGAAGCGGCTGATCATTCCTCTTCCGGTTCCAGCAGTGCTTTCTCGTAACTTTCAAGTATTATCTTTTGAATATTCTCTCTTGTGCCTGAATTGATCGGATGGGCGATATCCCTGTATTCGCCGTCCGTCGCCTTTTTGCTGGGCATTGCAATAAACAGTCCCTTTTCTCCCTCGATCACCTTGATGTCATGAATCACAAACTCATCGTCAATCGTGATCGACACAATAGCCCGCATTTTTCCTTCTTTCGTTATTTTTCTCACTCTTACATCTGTAATCTGCATATCCTATCCCCCTGGTTTCATCACCATAATCGTAGTTGGTTTTGGTCCGGATATTAAAGAACGTATCTGTCGTTTCTCTCAATTACAATTTTAATGTTACCGTCTGTTCCCGCATGATAGGAATTCGCCCTGATCGTTCCATGGCTTTCTACGATGCAATTTTCAATGTGAGTGTTGTCGCCGATGTAAACATCATTCAAAATAATGGAGTTCTTGATATAACAGTTGTTCCCAATGAACGCTTTCTTAAATACAACGGAATCCTCCACCGTTCCGTTTACGATGCATCCGCTTGAAATCACGCTGTTCTTTACGTGTGAACCCACGTTATACTTTGCCGGAGGCAAATCATCTACCTTGGAATAAATATCCGGATATTGTCTGAAGAAGTAATCTCTGGTCTCGGCCTTCAGAAAATCCATATTTGTGTTAAAATAGTCGTTTACGCTTGCAATATTGCGCCAGTAGTCCTGAAGCTTATAGCCGTAAATTCCTTTCATGTTCTTATAACGGATCAGAAGATCCTTTACGAAGTCATAACGCTCTTCCTCCGCTCCCTTTTCGATCATCTCGATCAGCTGCCTTCTTCTGATCACATAAATACCGCAGGAGACAGTGTTCGATTTGGCAACCACGGGCTTTTCCTCAAATTCCTCAATGCGGCTTTCCTCGTTCATCTTGATGGTTCCAAAGCGGTCCGCACCCGCATCGGCTCCGAGATCCTTGCAGACAACCGTGATATCCGCCTTTTTCGCAATATGATATTCAAGTACCTTGTTATAATCCAGCTTGTAAACGCAGTCGCCGGAGGCGATCACCACATAGGGCTCATGGCTGCTCTTAAGAAAGGCAAGGTTCTGGGCGATGGCATCCGCCGTACCCCGATACCACGAATTGCTTTCCGCCGTGACGGAGGGGGTGAGCACATAGAGGCCTCCCTGCTTCCGGCCGAAATCCCACCACTTGGAGGAGCTCAGATGCTCGTTCAGGCTTCTTGCGTTGTACTGGGTTAAGACTGCCACCTTTTGAATATGGGAGTTTGACATATTGCTCAGAGCAAAATCTATACTTCGGTAACTGCCCGCAATGGGCATGGCACATACCGCTCTTTTCCGGGAAAGCTCCTTCATCCTGTAGCTGCTTCCGCCTGCTAAAATAATACCTATCGCTCTCACTTTTCATCACCTGCCTTAATTAATGTTTTACCGCTTGCAAGGCAGTTATCCGGATAATCCATAGCCGTGGTAACACCAAACACGCATGTATTCTTGCCAACGGTAACATCCTTTGGCACTACGCTCTTTTCTCCGATCGTGACGATTCCGCTGTTGTAGATATGGGGCTCCGTTTCATTCGGTGCCTCCTCCCCGAATCCCAGCTTTACATTGTTTCCGATGGTCACGTTCTCGGCCGCAATCACCTTGTTGAGCTCGCAGTCTGATCCGATTACCGTTCCGTTCATGATAATGGAGTCACGCACAATAGTGCCGCTCCCTATCGTAACGCCGCATCCGATGACGGAATTGTAAACCTGCCCGCTGATATCGCTTCCCTCACCGATAATGCTTCTCTCCACCACGCTGGTTGACGACAGATACTGGGGCGGGAGAATCTCGCTCTTGGTGTAGATCTTCCAATATTCCTCATACAGATTAAACTCGGGAACAATGTCAATCAGCTCCATGTTCGCTTCCCAGTAGGAACTGAGCGTTCCCACGTCCTTCCAGTAGCCGTTGAATTCATAGGCGTACAGAGAGCCCTCCTTTCGGTGGCAGTAGGGAATGATATGTTTACCGAAGTCAAGGGCGGGCTGGTCGGAATTAACAAGCAGCGCCTCCTTCAAGGTCTTCCAGTTGAAAATGTAAATACCCATGGAGGCCAGATTGCTGCGGGGATTTGCCGGCTTCTCCTCGAAGTCGGTAATCCGCCTGTCCTCGTCGGTAATCATGATGCCAAAGCGCTTTGCTTCCTCCATGGGAACAGGCATAACCGCTATGGTGCACTGCGCCCCCTTTGCCTTGTGAAAATCGAGCATCACCTCATAATCCATCTTATAGATATGGTCGCCCGAAAGAATCAGAACGTATTCGGGATTGAAGCTCTCCATGTAGTCGATGTTCTGATAAATCGCGTTTGCCGTTCCCGTGTACCATTCGCTGTTGGTCACCTTCTCGTAGGGGGGAAGAACGCTCACGCCTCCGATATTCCTGTCCAGATCCCAGGGAATGCCGATCCCTATGTGGGTATTGAGCCGAAGCGGCTGATATTGTGTCAGAACACCCACGGTGTCAACGCCGGAGTTAATACAGTTGCTCAGCGGGAAGTCAATGATCCGGTACTTTCCGCCAAAAGATACCGCAGGCTTGGCCATCTTTGAGGTCAGCACCCCCAGTCTGCTTCCCTGACCGCCCGCTAACAACATGGCAATCATTTCTTTCTTGATCATGTCATCACCTCTTACCAGTAATTTTTAAGCCTATTTCAGTAATGGACCCGCAGATTCAGGTACCTTTTACTAATTTTATGAATAGTATAGCATATAACAACAAAAAAGTGAATAATGTTTACAAAATATTTCTTATTTATAGTTGGATTTATGTAGATTTTTTACAACGTCTTTTTTCGCTGCGCTCCTGTTTTTCGGACGAATTCCTATTTGTTTTTTTTTACCATATGGGTATAATGTATGCGTAGGCAGCTTTTGCCGCATTTTAAAGTCGGAGGTTTAACATGTATCAGATCAATTTCAACCATCCTATTCACATATATTTCATCGGTATCGGCGGCATCAGCATGAGCGGGCTGGCCGAGGTTCTTCTGGAGAAGGGCTTTACGGTCTCGGGCTCCGACAGGATGAAGTCCGGCCTGACCGGCGCTCTGGAGGAAAAGGGAGTCCGTATTTTTTACGGCCAGGAATATGCGAACATCACAGGAGACATTGACCTCGTTGTATATACGAGCGCAGTTCACCCTGATAATCCGGAGCTCGTGGCCGCAGGGGATCTCGGCGTTCCCGCGATAACCAGGGCGCAGCTTCTCGGGCAGATGATGAAGAACTATGATACCCCCATCGCCGTGAGCGGGACCCACGGCAAAACCACCACCACGTCCATGATCTCCGAGATTCTCCTGGCTGCGGATACGGACCCCACCTTGTCCATAGGCGGAATACTGAAAACCATAAACGGAAATATACGGGTGGGCCGCTCCGGATATTTTCTCACGGAAGCCTGCGAATACACCAACAGCTTTCTGTCCTTTTATCCTAAAATTTCCATTATCCTGAATGTGGAGGAGGATCATTTGGATTTCTTTAAGGATATCGAGGATATCCGTAATTCCTTCCGCCGCTTTGCGGGCCTTCTTCCTGCGGACGGCGCTCTCATCATAAACGGCTCCATTCCGGAAGTCCGGAAGATCACAGGGGAAGCTGTCTGCCCGGTGATCACCTACGGAGCTGACAGGGACTTTGACTATCATCCGGAAAATATCCGCTATGACGAAAAGGGCTGCGCCTCCTTTGATCTCGTCAAAAGGGATGGGGACAGCCGGCATTTTTCCCTCAGCGTTCCGGGGGAGCATAATGTATACAATGCCATTGCCGCCATTGCCCTCTGTGATCTTCTCTCTGTTGATACCGATACGGTCAGCCGGGCCCTTGCTCATTTTGCCGGAACCGACCGGCGCTTTGAGTATAAGGGAAGCTTTAAGGGAGTCACTATAATAGATGATTATGCGCATCACCCCACGGAAATTACTGCAACCTTAAAAGCGGCGGCAAATTATCCCCACGGCACCCTCTGGTGTGTTTTTCAGCCTCATACCTATTCCAGAACCAGAGCCTTTCTTGCGGATTTCGCCAGAGCGCTGTCTCTTGCCGACAGGGTGATCCTGGCTAAAATATATCCCGCGAGAGAGACGGACGATCTGGGGATCAGCTCCGCGGACCTTGAGCGGGAGGTGAAGGCCCTGGGCGGGGACTGTGAATATTTTGAGACCTTTGAGGAAATAAAAAAATTTATTTCGGAAAATTGCAGCCCCGGAGACCTGTTGATAACTATGGGGGCGGGAGATGTTGTAAAAATCGGGGATGAGCTGCTGAGTTAACTGTTTATCCACAATATCCACATTTTGAGAGGCGGAAGGCTCCTCAAAAAATGTGGATATTTTTGTCTACGGAAATCCGTTCCGCCCTTGCGTATTTCGCCCGTTTTGTCAGGATGACGCTTTTGATATCCACATTTTCCACACTGTCCACAAAATGTGCCGGTCGCCACAAACCCTTGAAAACACTGGACTTTTAGGTAAAATTCCTATTTGCTTTTTAAGGTCTGTGTGCTATAATTCATTTTGCTTAGAATAAACATTACAGGAAAATATCCGGAGAAGCACTCTCCGTATGGGAAGCAATGGGGGATGACCATATGAGCCGCTTTACTATTTATCAGGACAACTATGATGACACTACGGTTGTGTCCAATTTATTCATTGATGAATATATGAAGGATGCCAATGACGCTCAGCTCAAGGTATATCTCTATCTTCTCAGGATGATGAGCGCCCGTATTCCCACCAGTGTTTCCGATATTGCGGACAAGTTCAACCATACGGAAAAGGATGTCATGCGCGCATTAAAATACTGGGAAAAGAACAGGCTTCTTTCCCTCGAATATGACGACTCCAAAAATCTGGCCGGCATTCGTCTTCTGGATGTAAGCCGCCGTTCCTGTGCCGACATCGTGCCGCTTACCGCGGTGATGCCGATTCCGCCAAAGGAAAAGCAGGGAGCCGGTGCGCACAAGACGGAGAATAAGGGCGGGGACTATGAAAAACCCTCCTACTCTGCGGATCAGCTCCGGGACTTCAAAAACAGTGAGGAGACTGCGCAGATTCTTTTTGTCGCAGAGCAGTATCTTGGGAAACCGCTCTCGCCCTCCGAGATCAATACGATTCTTTTCTTCTCGGACAGGCTCGGCTTTTCCAGCGATCTGATCGACTATCTGATCCAGTACTGCGTGGACAGAGGGAAAAAGGATTTCCGATATATAGAAAAGGTGGCGGTCGGCTGGGCCAGGGACAACATCACCACCCCTCAGCAGGCAGCCGGTGTCATCCACAAATATGACAAGAACGTTTATGATATTATGAAGGCTCTGGGAAAATCGGGCACTCCCACCAGGGCCGAGGCTGATTATGCGGCCAAATGGCAGAAGGAATACGGCTTTACCCCCGACATCATTGCCGAGGCCTGCAAAAGGACTGTGCTGGCTACGGACAGGCACCGCTTCGAGTATGCGGACAGCATCCTGGGCAGCTGGCATAAGAGAAACGTCCGGCACAAAGCCGATATCTGTCTTCTGGACGAGGCCTATGCCAAAAAGAAATCCGGAAAGAACTCCCCGGAATACAGGATTTCCCCTTCCGGACAGTTTAACCAGTTTATGCATACCGATTACGACTTTGAAGCTCTCGAAAAAGAGATTCTGAGTAATTAAAGGAGAACGCTTTGGCACTTACAAATTCTCAGTACGATATTATTATCCGGGGCTTTGAGGAAAAGCAGCGCAGAAACCGCCGTCTGCTCGAGGAACGCACCGCCTACGTCCACTCTCACGTGGAGGGATACCGGGAGCTCTCCGATTCCATCGCCTCCGCTTCAACCGCTCAGGGCAGAAAGCTTCTTGCAGGCGACGAGCATGCCCTGGACGAGCTCAGGGGCATGATCAGAGAGCTTTCCGCCATGAAGAGGCAGCTCCTTTTGGGTGCGGGGCTTTCCGGGGATTATCTGGATCCTGTTTATGAGTGTTCCGACTGTAAGGATACCGGCTTTCTGGCAGAGGGCGGGAAGTGCCACTGCTTTAAGCAGGCGGTTATCGATCTGCTGTATGAGCAGTCCGGAATCCGCAAAATGCTGGAAAGCGAAAACTTCAATTCTCTCTCCTATGAATACTATGCGGGGGAGGATTTGTCACGCTTCAAAAATACCGTGATAACATGCAGGAATTTTATCAGGAATTTCAATTCGGACTACCATAATCTGTTCTTTTATGGTACAGTGGGAACGGGTAAGTCCTTTTTGTCCGGCTGCGTTGCCAAGGAGCTTCTGGAGAGCGGGCATTCTGTCATCTATTTCAGTGCTTCGGAGCTTTTTGACCTGCTGTCACGGTATAAATTTGACTACAAAAGCTTTCACGAGCTTCATGCGGAGCATGAGGATTTATTCGGGTGCGACCTGCTTATTATCGATGACCTGGGAACGGAATACACCAACAATCTGGTCAATTCCGAGTTGTTTTCCCTGATCAACGAGCGGCACCTGCAGCAGAAAGCGACTGTTATCTCGACAAATCTGTCTCTGGAAGATTTCCGAAATCGTTATTCTGACAGAATCTTTTCCAGAATTACCAGTAATTATGAAATCTGTAAGCTCACCGGACCCGATATCCGGATGTACAAAAAAAGAATGGAAAACAGAAAGTGAGGTACTGTATGTCTCGTCGCGAAGAAACAAGAAACCTGGAAACAATACCCGTAGGTTCTCTCGGCATTATTCCCTTGGAGGGCTGCCGCTCTCTTGGCGAAAAGGTGGACGACTATCTTGTCAGGTGGAGAACGGTAAGAGAAAGCGAGCACAAAAACAGTCTGGCCTTTGCCGGTTATCAGCGTGATTCTTACATATTAAAGGCAAAGGTGCCCCGCTTCGGCTCCGGGGAGGCCAAGGGCGTTATCCTGGAATCCGTCCGCGGAACCGATCTTTACCTGCTTGTGGATGTGGCAAATTACAGTCTGACCTATTCCCTGTGCGGGCACGAAAACCATATGTCTCCTGACGATCATTATCAGGATCTCAAACGAATTATCGCTGCGGTGGGAGGAAAGGCAAGGAGGATCACCGTGATCATGCCTTATCTCTACGAAAGCCGTCAGCATAAGCGCACCGCAAGGGAATCTCTGGACTGTGCTCTGGCGCTTCAGGAAATGGTGCGTATGGGAGTGGACAATATCATCACCTTTGACGCTCATGATCCCAGGGTGCAGAATGCGATCCCGCTTCACGGCTTCGAGACCGTACAGCCCACCTATCAGTTTATCAAGGGCCTTCTCAAAAATGTGAAGGATCTGCAGCTGGATTCCGGCCACATGATGGTCATCAGCCCGGACGAGGGCGGCATGAGCCGGGCCATCTATATGGCGAACGTGCTGGGCCTGGATATGGGCATGTTCTACAAGCGTCGGGACTATACCAGGATCGTGAACGGACGCAACCCCATCGTGGCCCACGAATTTCTGGGCTCCTCCGTGGAGGGCAAGGACATGGTCATTATTGACGATATGATCTCCTCCGGGGAGAGCGTGATCGAGGTTGCCACCGCACTGAAGGAGCGCAGGGCGAACAAGATCTTTATCTGCGCCACCTTTGGCCTGTTCACCAACGGCCTTGACCGTTTCGACAAGGTTTATGAAAGCGGCCTGATCGACGGAGTTCTTACCACCAACCTGATCTACCAGACACCGGAACTGCTTTCCCGGAAATGGTATATCAACTGTGACATGAGCAAATATATCGCCTATCTCATTGATACCTTGAACCACGATGCCTCCATCAGCGATCTTCTGGATCCCAATGAACGCATCCAGAATGTGGTATCCCGGTATAAGAGGGGAGAGGAAATCAATTAAGATAATGAAGGAGCTGTTGTGCGGAGGCTGTTTGGAATTTCTTTCGTATAACGGCTCTTTTTTGCGGCGCATGGCGGTCCGCATCGGACAGATGCCTGCAATGCCGGGTTTTCATAGCGCCTGCTTTGCCATATAGACAAATCGCCGCAGGCACGCTCCCGCTACATGCCGCACGCAGCGGTGCGTAAGGCGCTAAAATACAGCACCTAAGCACCGGCGGCACCAAAGTACCTTGCTTGCGATCTTGTCTATATGGCAAATTGCCGGGCGGAAAATATGGGCATTGCAGGCATCTGTCCGATGCGGACCGCCATGTGCCGCCAAAATGCAATCCTTTTCCGGCGGGTGAGATTTATTATATATTGATTAAGTTTTGTATATAGTATAAAATAACTGTTATTTAGATAATTGCGAAACTTGTAAACTTGCAGAATATTCAGACAATATTTTCGCAACTTACTTTTTCGCAATTACCTAAATAAGCTTTACTAAAAATAAGGAGAAATCTCATGTACATTATTGCGGGTTTGGGAAATCCCGGGAAAAAATACGAGGGAACCAGGCATAATATAGGCTGGCAGGTGGTGGATGAGCTGGCGGATAAGCACGGAATCCGGATCATGGAGAGCCGTTTCAGGGGACTTGTGGGCAAAGGCGCAATCGGCGGGGAGAAGGTTCTTCTGCTCAAGCCCCTTACCTATATGAATTTAAGCGGAGAGAGCATTGCGGAGGCAGTGCGCTTTTATAAAATAGATGCGGCCACTCAGCTGATTGTAATTTCGGATGACATCAGTCTGGACGTGGGACAGCTTCGTATGCGCAAAAAAGGCAGTGCAGGAGGCCATAACGGACTTAAAAATATCATTGCCCATCTGGGAAGTGAAGAGTTTATGCGGATAAAGATCGGCGTGGGGGACAAACCCGCCGGAGGCGACCTGGTGGATTATGTGCTGGGAAGCTTTAACAGACAGGAAAAGGAGACTCTGGCAGGGACGAAGAAAAATGCGGTGCTTGCAATTGAGACTATCATCAGCGATGGAATTGATAAGGCAATGAATCTGTATAATACCAGAAAGGAACCAAAAAAGAAGGGGGACGACAACCATGAAGGCACTGCTCTCACCACTTGACGAACTGGGAGAATTTGAGGAGATAAAAGCCCTCCTCAGGAAACCCGGAAAATCTGCGGCCCTGACAGGCTGTGTGGAATCCCAGAAGCTTCATATGATGTACGGGCTTGGCGACGGGTACAGGAACAAACTCATCGTTACCTTCAGCGACCTTCGCGTCAAGGAGATTCAGGAGGATTACCGGTTTTATGACAGAAATGTCACAAACTATCCGGCGCGGGACCTCATCTTTTATCAGGCGGACATTCACAGCAATCAGCTGACCAGGGAGAGGATCAAATGTATGCGCAGGATGCTGGAGGGAAAGCCCCTTACGGTGGTGACCACCTTCAGCAGTCTGATGTCGCCGCAGGTTCCCCTTGATGTGTGGAAGGAAAATATTATCGTGATCGGCCAGGAATCCGAAGTCAATGAAAAGGCTCTGGCGAAAAGGCTGGTCGCCCTGGGATATGAAAAAAACTATCAGGTGGAGGCACCGGGACAGTTCAGCATCCGGGGCGGAATCATAGACATTTTTGACCTGACGGAAGAAAATCCTTATCGAATCGAACTGTGGGGGGACGAGGTGGAGTCCATCCGCAGCTTTGATATTTTAAGCCAGCGTTCCATCGAAAAGCTGGAAGGAATTACCGTTTATCCCGCCTGTGAGATGATACTGTCCAGGGAGCGGCTTGAGAGGGGAATGGACAGGATCGAGAAGGAGGGGAAGGCCTTCTCCAAAAAGCTGAGAGACGGATTCCGCACTCAGGAGGCATACCGGGTTGAGACCCAGCTTTCAGAGCTTAAGGAGGAGGTGTATGAATTCAAAAATCTCCTGAACCTTGACAGCTATGTTCACTATTTTTATGAGGACACCGTGTCCTTTCTGGATTTGTTTGACAGGGAGAATACCTGTGTGTTCGTGGACGAGCCGGCCAGAGTGAAGGAGCATGCCGAGGCGGTGGAGCTGGAATTCAGGGAGAGCATGACCCACAGACTGGAAATGGGATATATCCTTCCCGGGCAGGCACAGCTCTTGTACTCCGCCCAGGAGATTGCGGCCAGGATGATGAACCACAGGATGGCGGCTTTTTCCGCCCTGGATATGAAGAGCGGCCTTTTCCGGACGGACAAAAAGGCGGACATCTCCGTGAAAAGCATATCCTCCTATAACAACAGCTTCGAGGCTCTTTTGCAGGATCTTAAGCGCTACAGGAAAAGCGGATACAGAGTGCTTCTCCTGTCCGGCTCCAGAACCAGGGCCATGCGTCTTGCGCAGGATCTTAGGGATCAGGAGCTGACCGCCTTTTACACGGAGGATCCGGACAGGGAGATCCAGCCGGGGGAGATTATGACGTGGTATGGAAGGGTGCTGAGGGGCTTTGAATATCCGCTTCTCAAATTCGTCGTAATCTCGGAGAGCGATATCTTTGGTGCTGAGAAGAAGAAAAAGCGAAAGAAAAAGCAGTATGAGGGAAGGAAGATCAACGATTTCGCCGAGCTTTCGATCGGAGATTACGTGGTTCACGAAAATCACGGCCTGGGGATTTACAAGGGGATCGAGAAGGTTGAGATTGAAAAGGTCGTAAAGGATTACATCAAGATCGAGTACAGGGACGGGGGCAACCTGTATGTGCTTGCCACGGGGCTTGACGTGATTCAGAAATACGCCTCGGCGGATGCCAAAAGGCCCAAGCTGAACAAGCTGGGAACCCAGGAGTGGAGTAAGACAAAGAGCAGGACAAGACAGGCCGTGGGGGAGGTGGCGAAGGATCTGGTGGAGCTTTATGCCATCCGCCAGCAGACGGAGGGCTTTCCCTACGGAAAGGACACGGTCTGGCAGAAGGAATTCGAGGAGATGTTTCCCTTCGAGGAGACGGAAGACCAGATCGCCGCCATCGAGGCCACCAAGGCAGACATGGAGAGCACTAAGATCATGGACCGCCTGATCTGCGGGGACGTGGGTTACGGCAAGACGGAAATCGCGATCCGGGCCGCCTTCAAGGCAGTGCAGGAGGGAAAACAGGTGGTATATCTGGTGCCCACCACGATTCTGGCCCAGCAGCATTACAATACCTTTGTGCAGAGAATGAAGGATTTTCCGGTGAGAGTGGATCTCCTCTCCCGCTTCAGAACCAGTGCGGAGCAGAAAAAGACGACCGTGGATCTGAAAAAGGGACTGGTGGATATTGTGGTGGGTACGCACCGGGTTCTTTCAAAGGATATAGAGTTCAAGGATCTGGGTCTTTTGATCATCGACGAGGAGCAGCGCTTCGGGGTGGCCCACAAGGAAAAGATCAAGAAGATGAAGGAGAGGGTGGACGTTCTCACGCTGACGGCCACCCCTATTCCCAGAACCCTTCATATGAGTCTGATAGGTATCCGGGATATGAGTGTCCTGGAGGAGGCGCCGGAGGACCGCCTCCCCATACAGACCTATGTTCTCGAATACAATGAGGAGATGGTGCGGGAGGCTATATCCAGGGAGCTTTCCCGGGACGGACAGGTGTATTATGTCTATAACCGGGTGAACAACATTGCGGATATAGCGGCGGGAATCCAGAACCTTGTGCCGGAAGCCGCGGTTGCCTTTGCCCACGGGCAGATGCAGGAGAGGGAGCTCGAGAAGATCATGTACGATTTTATCAACGGTGAGATCGACGTGCTGGTTTCCACCACGATCATTGAGACGGGGCTTGATATCTCCAACGTGAACACCATGATTATCCATGATGCTGATAATATGGGGCTTTCCCAGCTTTATCAGCTCCGGGGAAGGGTGGGCAGAAGCAACAGGATGGCCTATGCCTTTCTCATGTACAAGCAAGATAAGATGCTCAGGGAGGTAGCGGAAAAGCGTCTTGCGGCGATCAAGGAATTTACGGATCTCGGCAGCGGCTTTAAGATCGCCATGAGGGACCTTGAGATCCGGGGAGCGGGGAATCTTCTGGGAGTGCGCCAGCACGGCCACATGCAGGCGGTGGGTTATGACCTGTACTGCAAAATGCTGAACGAAGCGGTAAAGAATTTAAAGGGGATCAGCACGGTGGAGGATTTCGGAACCACTGTGGATCTTGACGTGGATGCCTTTATCCCCCCTTCCTATATTGTCAACGAGGTGCAGAAGCTTGATATTTACAAGCGGATTGCGGGACTGGAGAATCAGGCGGAATGCGACGATATGAGGGAGGAGCTTCTGGACCGCTTCGGGGAAACGCCCACGGCCGTCCTCAATCTGTTTCGGATCTCCATGATAAGGGTGCGCGCTCACGGGCTTTTTATCACGGAGATCAAGGGGAAGAATGGGGAAATCCGCTTTGCGTTAAAAACCGATGCGAGGATCAGGGCGCAGCGCATTCCGGAGCTTCTCAAAAGACATGAAAGGCTTACGTTCAATTACAAGATGGTAAGCTTTCTGTACACCTACAAAAAATGCGGCATGATAGAGAGGGATACCCAGACACTGCTTTCCCTGACGGAGGAGCTGCTCGACGATATGGAGCGGTTCCTTAAGGCGGACTCTGAAAATGACAATATTCAGCCTTTATAAAGAAAATTAAATTTTTATATGAAAAAGCTTCCAAATAGTGTAGAATGAATCATAAGACATATTTTGCATATGAATTTTCACATAAGAATCCGGAGGGATGAAATGGACATATTTGATTTTCTGACAATGGTAGGCGGACTTGCTCTTTTCCTGTATGGGATGAGAGTGCTGGGCGACGGACTGAAGAAGGCTTCAGGGGGAAAGATGGAGCATATTCTGGAAAAGCTCACCAGCAACAAGCTGATGGCTGTCCTGCTGGGAGCGGGAGTTACCGCGGTAATCCAGTCCTCCTCCGCCACCACGGTCATGGTGGTTGGTTTTGTCAATTCTGGCATTATGAAGCTCACGCAGGCCGTGGGCGTTATTCTGGGCGCTAACGTGGGTACCACGGTGACAGCGTGGATCCTCTCTCTGACAGAGGTGAACGGGACAAGCTTTTTTCTGCAGCTTTTGAAACCCACCTCCTTTTCGCCGGTGCTGGCGATCGTGGGCGTGATTCTGATCAGCATGGGGAAAAAGAACAGACAGAAGGATATCGGTACGATTATGGTGGGATTCGCGGTGCTGATGTCCGGTATGAATACCATGTCCAGCGCGGTGACGCCCCTTGCCAGCGAGCCTGGTTTCATCAAATTTCTTCTCGCCTTTTCCAATCCGGTGCTGGGCATGCTGGTGGGCCTTGTGCTGACGGCCGTGATCCAGTCCTCCTCCGCTTCGATCGGTATTCTTCAGGCCCTGTCCGTGACAGGGGCGGTGAGTTATTCCACGGCGATTCCCATTATTCTGGGCGCTAACATCGGAGCCTGCGCCACCTCTCTTATTTCCAGTGTTGGTGCGAACAGAAACGGAAGAAGAGCGGCCCTGATCCATCTGTATTTCAACCTGATCAAAACAATTACCTTTATGCTGGTATTTTATACAATCAATGCGGTAGTGGATTTCGCCTTTATGGGCCAGCCGGCCAGCGCCCTCGGAATTGCCGTCATTCACACGGCGTTTAACGTGGTGTCGGTTATTTTGATTTTCCCTGTCTCGGCTGTCCTTGAAAAGCTGGTGATCCTCACGATTCCCATATCCGAGGAGGAACAGAAGGAGGACCGGCAGGACAAAAACGAGCTGCAGCTTCTGGATGCCCGTTTCCTCGGTACGCCCAGCTTTGCGCTGGAGGTGTGCAAGAGCGTGGCCGCAACTATGGTGGATATTTCCAGGGAAGCTTTATTTATCGCCATCGACATGCTGGACCACTATGACGAGGAATCCGCCAAAAAGGTGATAGAGCTGGAAAACATCGTGGATCATTATGATGATGAGATCGGCTCTTATCTGGTGAAGCTCAGCAGCCGGCATCTGACGGAGCGGGACAGCCAGCAGCTCTCGGTTCTGCTCCACAGCATCGGAGACTTTGAGAGGATTTCCGATCACGCCATCAATATTATGGAATCCGCAAGGGAGATGAGTGAAAAGAGCTTGTTCTTCTCCAGGAAGGCGCAGGAGGAGCTCTCCATTTACACGGGAGCGATCAGGGACATTGTGAATACCTCGGTCAAGGTATTTCAGGAGGAGGATCTTTCTCTGGCGGCCATGATCGAGCCTATGGAGGAGGTAATTGATTATCTGAGCGTGGAGGTCAAGAAGCGTCACATGAAGCGGCTCCGCAAGGGGAAATGCACCATAGAGATGGGATTTGTTCTCTCGGATATCACGACCAACTACGAGAGAGTGTCCGACCACTGCTCCAATATCGCACTCTCTCTGCTTCAGCTGAACGAAGAGAACTTTGAAACTCACGAGTATCAGGAAGCTATTGTGGAAAAGAACAGCAAGGTCTTTGAGGCGAATGTACGGCAGATGAAGGAGCGCTACCAGCTTCCGACCAAGGAAAGAGACAGATAGACAGGAGGGGTGATGGGGTCGGTATTTCTCCGGAAATTTTCTTCCTTCCGGGAAAATGCTGATGATTGCGATGAGTAACACTTTTCACGGAAGGTGCCTTGTCCTATACTTAGGGGGAATCATAAGTACTGCCATATGGCAGAGCGGGGAGAAAAATATGCGGGAAATAGAAGAAAAAGAGATAGAGCAGTTTATTTCACGAATGATGATAGACATGGGAATACCTGCCCGTCTGAAGGGTTATCATTACATGAGATGCGCTGTCATGATGGCTGTCCGTGATATGAGAGTGGTAGGCAGTGTCACCAAGCTTCTCTATCCGGAGATTGCAAGGCAGTATGGCACCAGCAACGGCAAGGTGGAGAGAGCGATCCGAAATGCCATTGAAATTTCCTGGGAGAGAGGAAACAGGCAGACCTTCGACCGGATGTTTGGATATTGCATGGAAAGCGGACAGGGCAGACCCACAAACAGCGAGTACATTGCCGCCATTGCGGATGCCGTATGCGTGCATATTAAGGAGGCGGCTTCTTAAGAAGGAGGATACAGATGGAAAAGGATAAACCGGCCCTCTGCGGCGGCAAACCGGTTCGGGATACAAAAATTTATTACGGACATCAGTATATTGACGATGATGACGTGCAGGCGGTGGCGGAGGTCGTCCGAAACGGCGATCTGACCTGCGGCCCGAAGATAAAGGAGCTTGAGGATAAGCTCTGTCAGGTGACGGGAGCGAGGTATGCGGTGGTCTGCAGCAACGGAACGGCTGCGCTGCACATGGCGGCTCTTGCGGCCGGAATCGGGCCCGGCGATGAGGTGATCACCACCCCCATTACCTTTGCGGCCTCGGCAAACTGTGCGCTGTACTGCGGCGCTAAGCCGGTGTTTGCGGATATCAATGAGGAAACCTACAATATTGACCCTGACTGTGTGGAAAAGCTTGTCAGCGAAAAGACCCGGGCGGTGGTGGCGGTGGACTACACCGGACAGTCTGCCCAGCTGGACGAGCTGCTTTCCCTGTGCAGAGAAAATGACATGGTGCTGATCGAGGACGGGGCCCACGTCATCGGGACGAGCTACAAGGGACGGAAAAACGGATCGATTGCGGACATGACCACGCTGAGCTTTCACCCTGTAAAGACAGTGACCGGCGGGGAGGGCGGCGCGGTGCTGACAAACAATGAGGAGTATTACAAAAAGCTGCTGCTTTATCGTGCTCACGGGATCACGAGAGACCCTTCCTTGATGGAGCATGAGCCGGACGGTCCCTGGTATTACGAGCAGATTGCGCTTGGCATGAATTACCGTCTCACGGACATCCAGGCGGCTCTATTGATCAGCCAGCTTAATAAGCTTCCCGCTTTCATCGAAAGGAGGAAGGCTATCGTGAAGGCCTATGATGAAGCCTTCTCAAAGCTGCCGCAGCTGTTCGTACAGCGGGAGATACCGGAATCGGACACTACAAGACATCTGTACATCCTGCGGATTTGTCCGGATCGTCTGACCATTGACAGGAAGCGGTTTTTCGAGGCCCTGGAGGCTGAAAACGTATGCTGTAACGTACACTATATTCCAACTTATTATTTCCCCTATTATGAAAAGCTGGGCTATTGCAGGGGGATCTGTCCGAAGGCGGAGAAGCTGTATGAGGAGATCATCAGTCTGCCGCTTTACTATGCCATGACGGATCAGGACGTGGAGGATGTGATCAGGGCAGTGACCAGGATCGCTGCTTATTTTGCAAAGTAGGGCAGGGGGATTAAAGGAGCGGAGACTTCGATGAAGCTGAGCGTGATTGTGCCGGTCTACAACATGGCATCAGACGGAAAACTGAAATACTGCCTGGACAGTCTTGTCAGCCAGACTGTCAGTGATTACGAAATCATTGCGGTGGACGACTGTTCCACGGACGATTCCCTTGCGGTTCTGCGCATCTATGAGGCGCAGTATCCGGATCGTTTTTTCGTGATCGCCTCCCCCGAGAACAGAAAGCAGGGAGGAGCGAAGAATCTCGGTCTGGAGAAGGCCCGGGGAGAGTGGATCGGCTTTATTGACAGCGATGACTGGATTACCCCGGATTTTTACGAGAGGCTTCTCCAAAAAGCGCAGGAGACAGGTGCGGACATGGTGGGCTGCGACTATAACCTTACGCCGGAGCATAGTATGAAGATCGGGCAGGTGGTACACAACAACAGGCCGGAGCAGACGGGGGCGCTGAATAAGGAAAAATACCGTTCTCTCATTCTCGATAGCGGGAGCCTTGTGGTAAAGATCTACAGGCGACACATTATTCTGGATTATCCCAACCGCTTTCCGGAGCATATTTTTTATGAGGACAACGCCATCGGCAATTCCTGGATGCTGCGGGCCACACATTTTGCATATATTCCGGAGCCTCTTTATTATTACTATCAGCATGATGCCTCCACGGTCCACACGATCACAAAGAAGCGGTGCGAGGACAGGATGGAGGCGGCCAGGGTGATGATCAGGGAGGCCGGGCAGTTCGGCTTTCTGGAGGAATACTATCCGGAGATCGAGAGCAGCTTTACCACTCTGTTTTACGTGAATACTCTGTTTTCCTACATGGCCGGTGTGAAGAAAAAGGAATACGAGTTCGTGAAGGCTCTGGGCAGAGAGATGAGGGAGACCTTTCCAGGCTTCATGGAAAATAAATATTACCGGGAGAGAGTGCACGAGGAGGAGAGAAGGCTGATCGCCATGCATATGAAGTCCACAATCCGGTTTATGCTTTACTACAAAGCTCTCTGGATGTACAGGGATTTTCGCAAAAAGATAAAAAGGACAAATTAAGACAGGGCGCCGCGCTGCAGCTTTGGTAAAAAGGTTGTAGACGGTGCCCAAATTATGTATAATAAAGTAAGATAAAAT
>CAJUIO010000057.1 GCA_910586025.1 uncultured Lachnospiraceae bacterium | reverse complement strand
CTGGCTGTTTTCTTTGTGCTCATAAAAACGTCAGTGTTTCTTTTTCATCTCTGCCTCCTTGCTGCGGGGTTGTTGACTACCAGGATTGCGGCGGTTTCCGCTACCCTTGACAGACGTCCAAAGTGAAGTGCTATAATAAAATGTAACAGGAGTGGCTAATGAGATAAACTAAAGACAGTCTACAAACAAAAGATCTAGCATAAATTTGTCGCAAACAGACCGAGTGCCATATTTTGCAGCCCGCAGTGCAACAGGCACAATGTTTATAAAAGTCGAGCGAAGAATAAACATGAAGATGAGTAGGAAAGGAAACTATTATGGGTGAAGAGCATGGACGTACTCCCTATGAAACGAGGGAAATTCTGTTTTATAAAACGGACAATGGCGATGTACGTATAGAGATTTTTTTGTATCAAGAAAATCTGTGGTTGACGCAAGCAAAAATGGCTGAATTGTTTGACGTTCATAAGGCTGCCGTTTCAAAGCACTTAAAAAATATCTTTGAATCCGGCGAACTCATGGAAGAATCAGTTGTTTCCAAAATGGAAACAACTGCGGCAGATGGTAAGCGATACAATACCAACTACTATAATCTGGATGCCATTATTGCTGTCGGATACCGTGTTAATTCTAGAAAAGCCACAATGTTTCGTATTTGGGCAAATCGGGTATTGAAAGAATTCATTATCAAGGGTTATGTGATGGATGATACACGGTTGCGGGAGCCGGAAAACTTCTTTGGAAAAGACTATTTCGAGGAGCAGTTGGAGCGTATTCGTGATATTCGTTCCAGCGAGCGTCGTTTTTATCAGAAGATTACAGACATTTACTCTCAGTGTAGTGCTGACTATGATGTGAACAGCCCTATTACGAAAGAGTTTTTTGCAACAGTACAAAATAAGCTCCATTATGCCGTTACCCATCATACGGCAGCGGAAATTGTTTATGGACGTGCCGACAGTACCAAGCCAAATATGGGCTTGACTACTTGGAAAAACGCTCCGCAAGGACGTGCAAATTTCTAATGTATTTCATGTCGATACGGTAGACTTCTAATGGTTTGTATTAATCATAAATATCCACCTTAATTCTTTCCTCGTAGGGCTTCACCAGCTCCTCTGTCACCTCATAGGCAAAGCCTCTTAAATCCGCCATGATCTGTCCGTAATTTTCCCATGTTACCTTATGGCTCCCTTGCGCCATGGCATTGCAGATATATTCATTGATCTCCGGCGAAAAATGAAGGAGATCCATATAATTTTCAAGATTGGTAACGACTTTGCGGTCATTCAGGAAAAAGTACAGCTCCACGTTATCATGGACAAGGAGGCGTTCCATGGCGCTCTCCAGATTGTAGAGATAGCTCTCCGTGTCGCCATAGCGGTAGATATTGTCCCACCAGAGCATAGAGTAGGGGGGAATGGATATCTTAAAGATCGTTTCCGGATGGGAGGTGATCTCTTTTTCCAGAAGGGCCAGATTCCCTTCCAGCTGCACACTGTAAAAATCCGCACTCTTCATCTCATTGATAGTCTTCTTTCGTATATAGAGTCCCAGAATCATGTCCGAGTTAAAGGATTTCCACTGAGCCCAGTTGTATGAATTTCCCTCATCATAATCCCCGGTCAGGGACTGGGCGATGAGATAAGGGATTTTTTCAAAAAGCACGTCCTTATTCAGCAGGTATTCAATGTCATTGAGATAATTGTCATCGTACAGATACATGGGGCATCCGGTGCTCTCAAAGGTGGTCACGGGCTCGGCGGACAGGGCGGAGGGATCCAGGTTATAAAATACATATTTCAGCTCATGTTCCCTAAAGGCCACGTCCAGAAGGTAACACAGGTCTGCGGTAGCGCCGTAGGACCGGATGGCTTTGATTGAGGTACAGCCAAAGAGCTCGTCAAACCAGCGGTTGTTGTAGTTTTCCGAGACAGAGGAGCCTGCGATCACACTGTCATAATCAAAGTTCTTCAGGGAACCCACACACTGGTATTCCTTGTCGGTGAGCACGGCCTTCAGGCCGGGAAGAGGCTTGTGGTACTGAAAAAAGGGGTCAAACAGTATCACGGCTGCCATGCAAAGCAAAAGCAGCAGTGCGCTTCCGATAAAAAAGTTTCTCAGGAATTTCTGAATCATAGGGCGTTCTTCCTTACGGTTAAAAGTTAAAATAGATAAAGGTGCTCACCTGGGAGAAGGAGATGATGCACCAGACAAGCAGGAGCGTGGTGGGGAGCCAGAGCCTTCTTCCCGGCTCGGGCTCTGCAGGCCGGAAGGCATGTTCCACAATCTCTAAAGCGTTTTTCCGGCTGATGAGAAAGGCGCTGACGGCAAGGAGCAGAAGGAACAGCGCAAGGTAGGCGTATTCGAGAAGCTCCGGGCGGATGAGACTGACCGCCTGCTTTACAACGTAGAATTCAGGGATATCCAGCCGGGAGGCTATCTTAAAGATATAACCCGTGTTTTTGAAGGCGAATATGTTTTTAAACATCTGAAAAGCATCCGCCATGCTGCTGCTCCGGAAAAAGAACAGGGACAGATTAAAGAAACCAAAGGTAAAGATCCACCCCAGCCATCTGGGAATATATACCCTGGCGGGAACTCTGTCATTACTGCCCTTTACGCCAACGATTCCCAGATTGTCCCAGATTACCAGTAGCCCCTGCATGGTTCCCCATGCCACATAGGTCCAGTTGGCTCCATGCCACAGACCGCTCAGGAAAAACACCATGAAGGTATTGAAAAGGGTTCTTATCCTGCCTCTGCGGCTTCCGCCGAGAGGAATGTATACATATTGAATAAAGAAGCGGGACAGTGTCATATGCCATCTCTGCCACAGCTCCTTGACCGAGCAGGCCTTGTAGGGGGAATTAAAGTTTGCCGGAAGTTCAATGTTGAACATTTTTCCAAGGCCCAGGGCCATATCGCTGTAGCCGCTGAAATCAAAGTAGATCTCAAAGGTATAGGCCAGGATCACCAGCAGAGTGGAGGGCGTATCCAGAAAAGGCGTCTGATCAAAGCCAAAGTTTACCGGAAGCGCCAGAACATCTGCAAGCAGAACCTTTTTGGAAAGACCCAGGATGAAAAGCACAATACCCTTTGCAAAGCTTTCCGACTGAAACCTGCGGCCTGCGGCATTCTCAAACTGCGGCATCATTTCCCTGTACAATACAATGGGCCCGGCGATCAGCTGGGGGAAAAAGGTCACAAAGGTAATGTAATTCTCAAAGGAATAGTGCTCCGCCCTTCGCAGTGCTCTGTCGATAATGAAGGAAAGCTGCTGGAAAGTAAAAAAGCTGATTCCCAGTGGCAGCAGGATATGCTTCAGGGTAAAGCCTGTCCCGAACAGGGCGTTTATATTTTCAAAAAAGAAATCATAATACTTGAAATAGAACAGGAGTCCCAGATTAAACAGGAGTCCCGCAGCAAGCGCAATGCGGTCCCACAGCTTTGTCCCGGAGAATTTCATCAGAAAGCTGAGAAGATAATTCCCCAGAATGCTGGCTATGATTATGGCCAGGTAATATGGATTAAAATAGCCGTAAAACCACAGAGACATTCCGGCCAGAAAGTATTTTGCCGCCCGGTAATGCTTTCTGTAGTTAAGGAGATACCAGCCAAGTAAAACCACAGGCAGGAAAACAAAGATAAATATATAGGAATTAAACAGCATAATTTGCCCTCTTAAAGTCAGGATTCCGGGATATAAATCCCTGTCTACAAGTATATCATGTATAGGCATAATTTGTCTAATGCATGGAAATACTTTGAAATACAGAGAGAAGTTTAGTTACTGTTCACTCGAATCCGTCAGTCCGCCTTGCGAACACTTGCGAAGCAGGCTCTTCCGAAGTCCGTCTTGCAACAGTGACAAATCGTCACAGGCACGCTCTCGCTGCATGTCGCTCGCAGCGGTGCATAAGGCGCTAAAACACAGCGCCTAAACACCGGCGGCTCCAAAGCGCCTTGCTTGTGATTTGTTACTGCTGCAAGGCTTTGATTCCGAAACAAGCAGCTTCGCAAGTGTTCGCAAGGCGGACTGACGGATTCGAGTGAACAGTAACAAAATTCAAACAAAACTACGAGTTGGCACAGGAGGGAGACTATGGTAAGAGTAAAAAGAGTTGGCCGGGTGATGGCGTGTATCGTATTTATGGCAATGTCCGTCATGCTGACAGGGTGTGGGAACAGGCATACGGACGGGGGCTACAGCGGAAGAGCTTATGTAAACGAGGGAGGAGGCATAGACGGGGATGCGGTTAATACGCTCCAGGCGGGCAGCGAATACCGGATCGTCACCCCCATGATAGAGCTGAAGGAAGCCGTGGTGGATATTCTGGGCGAGAATTACTGGCCGGACGCTCTGCTCTCGGACGAGGAGCTGGCGGAGCGCACGGGGATTTCCGGTAATATGTACAAAAACTTCATGGCGGAGTATCAGCATTCCGAGGCGGGAATCGACATGATGATTCTTGTGGAGGCCAGGGAGGATTGTGTTGGGGACGTGGAACGGTATCTCAACGAATACCGGGAGCTTCTTCTTAATATCTATGATAACCAGCCTCTGAATAAAGCCAAGATCTTTGCCTCCCGGATTGAGACGATACAGAACTATGTCTGCTATGTTCAGCTGGGCGCGGACATTACCAAGCTGGAGGAGAACGGAGAGGAGGAAATGATCGCTTACTGTCAGCAGGAGAACGAGCGGGCGGTGGATATTCTGGAAAAGAAAATTCTCAGCAGGGAGCAGGAATATGAAAGATAAAGACCTGCTAAAGCTCTGCTATTGTTCCCTTACATGGCAAAGATGTTCCTGTCATCTTACTCAACAGTATTCTTAAGGAAGCTGGATTGAATTTCCTGATTTGGAGGGTTGTTTCTTCCATTCATACGGATGATGTTTTTCCACCCTTGTATCTTGTGACATTAACCGGTATAAGGATACAAAAGCGGTAAAAAAGAAGGTACATTATTATCAGCGACTGTATTGAAAACGGAGCCATAAAAATGTAAAATTGAGGAAAGATATCAGTTGACTGATGGGAAAGGAGCCTTATGAACTACTTATCAAAGGAACAAAACGCAATCGTATTTGAAAACGCAGGAGAGAGGCTGAGGGTAGAGCCCTGGGGAGAGAATTCCCTGAGGGTTCGGGCCGTCATGATGAGAGAGATCCGGGATACGGACTATGCATTGCTCGCACCTGTGCAGACGCAGGTGCAGATCCGGATTGAGGATGACTTTAAGGGAAGCATCACGAACGGCAAGATCACGGCCCGTCTTGAGGTATGTCCCTGGAAGAAACGCTGCCGGATCAGCTTCTACAACCAGAAGGGAGAGCTGCTTTTGGGGGAGGAGGGACACGGCGGAGCCCTCAACAATCATTCCAGACATTTTAAGGCAAGGCTCGGAGGCGATCATGAGCTGACAGTGACCTTCCATGCGGACCCGGAAGAAAAGCTGTTCGGAATGGGACAGTATCAGCAGGAGCTGCTTGACGTGAAGAACTGTGTGCTTGAGCTTGCACACCGCAATTCTCAGGCATCCGTTCCCTTCGTGCTCTCCGATAAGGGCTACGGCTTTTTGTGGCACAATCCTGCGGTGGGCAAGGTGGTGTTTGGAAAGAACCTCACCCAGTGGTATGCGGAGAGCACAGACCAGATGGATTACTGGATTACGGCCGGGGATACGCCGGACGAGATTGAGAGAGCCTATGGAAAAGCCACAGGCACGGTTCCCATGATGCCGGAGTACGGCTTAGGCTTCTGGCAGTGCAAGCTCCGCTACTGGAATCAGGAGCAGCTCCTTACGGTGGCAAGGGAATATCACAGGAGAGGAATTCCTGTAGATGTAATCGTCGTGGATTTTTACCATTGGCCCAAATGTGGGGATTTCCGGTTTGATCCGGCGGATTTCCCGGATCCGAAGGCCATGGTCGAGGAGCTTAAGGAGTACGGAATGGAGCTCATGGTTTCCATCTGGCCTCAGATCAATCTGACCAGTGAAAATTATGAGGAGATGCGCCAAAAGGGTCTTCTGATCAAGAACGAGCGCGGCGTGGAGATTGCCATGCGGTTCGAGGGGGAGAATACCTTCTATGACGCAACCAATCCAAGGGCCAGGGATTACGTGTGGAAGCTGTGCAAGAAAAACTACTATGACTATGGAATCAAGGTTTTCTGGCTGGACGAGGCGGAGCCGGAGTTCTCTACTTATGATTATGACAACTACCGTTATTTTATGGGTCCGGTTACCAAGGTGGGAAATATCTATCCTCAGCTTTATGCCAGAACCTTTTATGACGGACAGATGGAAGCCGGAATGGAAACCGCAGTTAACCTCCTGCGCTGCGCCTGGGCGGGAAGCCAGAGGTATGGCGCTCTTGTATGGTCAGGGGATATCCACAGTGATTGGGAGACCTTCCGCAGACAGCTCTGCGCAGGCCTTAACATGGGAATTGCGGGAATTCCCTGGTGGACCACGGATATCGGAGGTTTTTCCGGCGGAAATCCAAAGGATCCCGCTTTCCAGCAGCTGCTGGTGAGGTGGTTTCAGTGGGGCGCTTTCTGTCCGGTAATGCGACTGCACGGCGACAGGGTTCCGGCCACGCCGCTTAAGCATTCGGACGGTTCTCCCACCATGCCTACCGGGGCGGACAATGAGATCTGGAGCTTTGGGGATGAGCATACTCCGATTCTGGAAAAGTTTATCCGTTTCAGAGAAACCATGAGGCCTTATATCAGGGAGCTTATGAAGGAAGCTCACGAGGAGGGCCGTCCGGTTATCCGTCCCATGTTCTATGAGTTCCCGGAGGAAAAGAGGTGCTGGGAGCTGCAGGATCAGTACATGTTCGGCGGAGATGTTCTGGTTGCGCCTATCGTCTATGAGAATACTTATGAGCGCGAGGTGTATCTGCCTCAGGGCGCTGAGTGGACCCTGATCAGTGACGGAACAAAGTATGAAGGCGGAAGGACCGTGAAGGTGTCGGCTGATATCAGCCAGATCCCGGTATTTTTGCGGGACGGAAGACATACGGATTGGGTTGGGGGTATCTGAATATGAGAGTATTATTTATTGGAAACAGCCACACCTATTACAATGATATGCCGCATCTGTTTGCGCAGATCTGCAAAAGCAGGCAGAGGGAAGTGGAGGTCACCATGCTTTCCCACGGCGGAAAGGGATGGGACTTTCACGTGGAGGAGCCGGAAATCCGGTTTAATATCCTCTATGGAGGGTATGACGCGGTGGTTCTTCAGCACAAAGCCCACCCCATGGGCGATCTGGAGGTCATGGACCGCTGCGGCAGGCAGCTGATCCAGTGGGTGAAGGAGGCGGGCGCAAGACCGATCCTGTACATGACCTGGACCACAAAAGCGGATGGCGAGGCGGCTCAGGAAACCATGAGCAGCGCCTACCGAAAGCTCTGGAAGGAGACAGGCTGCGAGCTGGCCCCTGTGGGGGAGAGATGGTGGGAGTATCACCGGGCTCACCCCGGGGAGGAGCTGTATGCACCGGACGGGCAGCATGCGTCTGAAATCGGCTCCCGGCTGGCGGCAGAGGTCATTGCGGAGGTTTGCCTTGGTGGGAGCATACGGTAAATCTGTTACAGCATCCGGTGATATATGCTCTAAATGACTTGTATGCTGAAAAATGAGATATGGCAGGTGTAAAAAGACAGGGCCGGAAGCTGTTACAGTTTCCGGCCCTGTCATATAAAGCTGTTTTTATTCCATAGTAACCTGTCCTTTTGCCATGACCTTTGCGTTGTCAACAAAAGCATTCGCTAACATATCTTTTACCTTCTGAAATATGGAAAATCTGGATTTCTCTGCCTGTATTATATTCGTCTGCCGGGAAAAATTCAAATGAAATGCAGTATCTTGGATTTAATTTACGTAAATAGATACGAAAAACAGTAAAAATATGCAAAGAATATGTGCAGTATTGACAATGAAATGGAATATGTATAATATAATTTGTGTTGATATCGACAAGTATTAAACAGTTTTATGATTGTATTTACGTAAATACAGGAGCAGTGAAATGGTAACGATTAAAGATGTTGCAAAGCAGGCCGGAGTGTCTATAGCGACAGTGTCCCATGTGTTGAATAAAACCCGTTATGTCAGTCAGGATTTGGTTGATGCGGTGGAAGAAGCCATAAGGGTTCTCCAGTATACGCCGCTGCGCAAGTCAGTGGAGCAGACGGAAAATAAAACCTTCATAGGGGTTATTGTGCCGGATTTGGCGCTCGAATATTATGCTGTATTCGCAAGCGAAATGGTTAGGCGGATGAGACAAAATAAAATAGGCGCCATTGTGCTCGACAGCGGCAACAGTCAGGAGAATGAGTTCGAGAATCTGCTTCTGGCGAACAGGCAAAATAATATTTGTGGAATTCTCTACATTCCTCTGAATAAGAATCTGCCGCTTAAGACCTCGAAAATGCGAAAGCCTTGTCTGATAATCGGGGAAATTCCTGAAAGGCAGAAAACTCATGTGATTGTACCCGAGTATGAAAAGGCGGCATATGAGGCGGCAACCTATCTGATCTGGGCCGGGCATGAAAGGATTGCGCTGATTGGAAATTTAAGTGCGGTGACGACACGCAGGGAAGAATACTGTGCCGGGTACCGAAGCGCCTACAGGCAGTACCGGCTGAGTCTGCTGGAGGAAAGCCTGATTGACGGGAATACGCTTGGGACAGACCTGCTTAAGGGGCTGCTTCAGAAGTATACTGCCGTGATATGTGAAACGGAAAGGATGGCGGTGAGACTTTTATATGATTTAAAGGAAATCGGAGCGTCCTGTCCGGAAGACCTGTCAATTATTACACTGGAATGCGGTGAAAAAAGCGGAGTGTATCAACCTCCCATTGCGTCGATTGGAGCCGATGCGAGAGATTTGGCAGGGGAAGCCCATAAGCTTTTTGTTAAGAATATGGACGGTTACGATCCTGTGAGCAGTGTTCTGGTCCGGGTGCAGAATAAGGTGGAGATGGGTGATTCCGTAAAAATAATCGGCAAAGGGCCTTTTGGAGATAAGCTTGTATCGGGAGAGGATATTTATTTGACCGGGGAGGAAATCCAGAGGGTGCGTCAGGGAAATTACAGGGGTGTCCTGCTGTTCCAATTTAGTGGGAAACGTTGGATGAGACTGATTGAACAGGCTGTGCGCACGGTTTTTGAAAAGCTGAACATTCAGTTGATGGAAGTATTCGATGCCGCCTCTAACAGTGACATATTTAAGGAGAAAGTGGGGCAGATTATGCTGAAAAAGCCGGATTTCCTTATCTGTGCCGCTGCAAATGACAAGGCGACGGAGGACCTGTACAGAGACTTATCAAAGAAGGTGAAAATGTTTTTCATAGGACGCGTGCCCAAAGGGCTGCAGAAGGACGAATATGAATGCTGCGTAGTCAGTAATGAAGAGGAAAGCGGGTATAACTGTGCCAAGATATTGAGCGATTATTTTCTGGGCCGGCCGGCGAATATCGGACTTCTGACATGCTCGTCCAGCTATATTTCAGGAAAGAACAGGGATGTGGCGACAAAAAAGGCAATTGAAGAGCAGTTCCCCAATCTGAAAATTGTCGTGCACGAAAAATTTACTCTGGAGAATTATGCCTATGAGGCCTGCAGGAGGATGGTAAAGGAATGCCCGAATCTTCAGGGAATTTATGTGACATGGGAAGACCCGGCAATCCAGACGATTTCCGCACTGATGGACGAGGGAAGAGAAGATATCAAAATAGTGACCGGAGATCTGGACACGGAGGTGGCGCAGGATATGGCGAGAAATCATCTGATCCTTGGCGTGAGTGCTCAGATGCCGTATCAACAGGCGGAAACTTTGGCCTATGCCGCTGCAAACGTATTGCTGGGAAAAGAGATTTCTAAAGTATATGGAATCACACCGCTTTTAGTCACGTCAGAAAATCTGGAAGATGCCTGGTATATTATGACAAAAGAAAGGATACCCCGCAGTATAGCTGCATCTCTGGAAAAGGAGCGGGAATAGACGCACAGGGGGTGTCCGGCAATGGAAAGGAGAGAAAGACGATGAAAAAGAACAGGAAGAGGAAAATAAGTCTTATTATGGCAATGGCACTGCTGGCAGCAGGCCTTACAGCGTGTTCCAATATAAAGTCTGATTCCGGAGAGGAAGAAATAACGCTTACCGTTTGGCAGTTAAAGCCCGAAATTGCGGAAACGCTGCCGGAAGTGTTTGCAAAATATACGGAGCAGCATCCCAACATAAAAATAACGGTAGACCGTCCGGGCGGTAATGACTATGATACCACGATCAAGGCTCAGATGGCATCCGGAGTGTATCCCGATCTGTATATGGTGAATTCCTATAGTGTGATGGAGTCGTTTGCCAAAGGCGGAAATGCGCAGGATATCACCGACGAGGCATTTGTGGACAATTTTATGGAGGAGTTTATGCGATCCATATCGTATGACGGCAAAATCTATGGAGTTCCCTGCGAGGTGGATGGCGTGGGCATTATTTACAATAAAGAAATCTTTAAAAAGGCGGGGATAGAATCTGTTCCGAAGACTCTGGACGAGCTGTCGTCGGCATGCGAAAAGCTGAAAGCGGTAAATGTTACTCCGTTTTCCGTGGGAATTAAGGACAGCTGGACTATGAACCAGTCCTTCAGCCTGCTGCATGGGGAGCTTATGGACGCTTATGACTTTACACAAAAGATGAACCGTGGTGAAGAGTCTTTCCGAAGGGAAGAAATAGCCTCTGCGTTTGATTTTATCGATATTATGAAAAATAACTGCAATGATAAACCATCTGACAGTGATTACAGCAATATGTGTTCCCTGTTTGCCCAGGGCAAGAGCGCAATGATGGTATGCGGTATGTGGGGAATGACAAGTGTCCTCATGATTGATCCGGATATTGAAGTCGGCGTTTTTGCGGTACCGGTAAGCGACAAGCCGGAGGATGCCCGCCTCTGTGCAGACAATGCGGCAGTCTTTTGTATGCCTCCGCAGTCTGAGCACAAGGAAGAGACATTGAAGCTGATGGAGTGGATGTCGGGTGATGAGTTTGCCAGGCTGTATGCCGAGAAGTGCGGGATCTATATGCCGACTGAAAATGCGGCGCTGCCAAAGGATGCCGAGAGCGGTTGGGAGGATATCAGGACCTATATCGAGGAGGGCAATATTACGACTTTGCCATTCCTGTACTATACCAGCGGCTTTGATGCGGGAATCGCATTGCAGCCCTACTTTACTGGTGATTTTAGCAGGGAGCAGGTGATGGATGCCTGGGATGAACTGTGGAAGAGCCTGCTTATGTGATCAGGTTCCGGATCAGAGATCAGGCGTGGTTTGGGAAACGGATAGAGGTGCATATGGTGAACAAGAAGCGGAAGAAACAAAAGATCGTATCCTTTTTGGTATTTGTGTTTCCGGCATTATTGCTTTATGGAGTATTTATGATCGTCCCCCTGGCCGGTACAATTGGATATTCGCTGACGGACTGGGACGGGATCAGCGTGAGCTTCGGGTGGAACGGGTTAAAGAATTATGTCAGGCTGTTTACAAAGGACACGGTTTTTGCGGAGAGTATGAGGGTAAGCTTTGTGTTTGTTGCGGCATACACGGTTCTGGTTAATGTTCTGGCGCTTGGCCTGGCATTAATGCTGGATCTGGCGGGCGGAAAGCGGAAACAGGTCTTTAAAAGTATTATTTTTATACCCAACGTAGTGAGCCTGATTATGATTGCATTTATCTGGCAGTTTATTTTTACGAAGGTGTATGGGGAATTGGCCATAGGAAATGGAGGGATTTTGCCGGATATTACCTGGTTTAGCAAGGGTTCCACCGCAATGCTGACTGTTATCATCACTTTGCTATGGCAGAGTCTGGGATATTTTATGGTGATATATATCGCCGGGGTGGAATCGATTGACAGGACGTATTATGAAGCCGCAACCATTGACGGTGCGAACTATTGGCAGCGGGTACGCGGCATCACTCTTCCTTTGATGCTTCCGTCAATTACGGTTAATATCTTTCTGGCGGTGTCGGGGGCGTTTAAGACATTCGAGATACCATATTTAATGACCAGAGGAGGACCGGGAAACAGTACAAACCTGATTGCCTATAACATTTATAAGGAGGCGTATGCCTCTAACCATGCCGGATATGCCTGTGCGAAGGCGGTGATTTTGTGTTTGATCTTGATGACTGTGGCAGCCTTTCAGGTCAGGGCTATGAAAAGAAAGGAAATTGAAGTATGACAGAAAAGGATTTATCGAGGGGCGGAGCGAAAAGAGTGATAGTGACTGTTTTGCTGGCAGGAGTATGTCTGGCGATGTTTGTGCCGCTTTTCTTTGCCGTGATTAATTCCTTTAAGCCTTACAGTGAAATGATGACTTCCTTTGTTACTCTGCCTTCCAAGCCGGATTTCGACAATTATATCAGAGCCTGGAAGGTTGCAAATTACCAGAGATCATTTGTGGTATCGCTGCTCATTACAATATTCAGCACGGCAGGCGTTGTTCTGTTTTCTTCCATGGCCGCCTATAAGCTTGCGCGCACGAAAACCGGATTGAGCGATGCGCTGTATATGTTTTTCGTGTTTGCGATGGCGATACCGTTCCATGCGATTATGATCCCCCTTGTCCAGCTTGCCAACAAAATGCATCTTGCGCAGAATATACCGGGGATCGTGCTGATTTACTGGGGAATGATGATTCCCTTTGCGGTCTTTATGCTCCACGGGTTTGTGAAGTCAATCCCGTTGGAGCTGGAGGAGGCGGCGGTTATGGAAGGGAGTGCGCCGCTTCACACTTTTTTCAAAATCGTGCTCCCGCTGATGAAAACACCGGTGGCAACAATCGCCACACTGGATGCGTTGTCTGTCTGGAACGATTTCCTGATGCCAATGTTGATCCTGGCGGGAAAACCGAATCTGAGGACAATTCCCATGATGCAGGCAAATTTGTTCGGACAGTATACCTCTGAGTGGAATGTGGCATTGGCAGGGCTTGTTCTGGGCCTGGTTCCGTGCCTGATCTTCTTTCTCATCATGCAGAAAAATATTGTCAGCGGATTGACGGCGGGAGCGGTAAAATAGGCAGGCAGATGCCTGCCGGAAAGGAATAATGAAATTTTTATGAGTATTACATATAATGGAAAAACATATAAGGTACACAGAGACGCACAGGATATTCCTGTAAAAGCCAAGGTTGACGTGCTGGTATGCGGAGGCGGTCCGGCGGGGATCGGCGCTGCGCTTGGCGCAGCAAAAGGTGAGGCAAGCGTGATGATCGTGGAAAAGAACAACTGTCTCGGAGGGATGGCGACATCGGGTCTTGTCACGACGTTTGCGGGAGGATCTATTTTTTCCGGTGCGGACAACGGGGAGACGAAGGTGGTGCCGCGCCAGATTATTAAGGGAGTGGTCTGGGAATTTATCGAGAGACTGATACGGGAGGGCGGAGCCATAGACCCGGAGACTTTGCACAAAAGCGGGTACATGGATGCCGTAACCTTTGATGTGGAGGTTTATAAAAGAGTTGCGGATGACATGATGGAATCCCGAGGGGTAAATTTGCTGTTTCACACATGGATTACTGACGTGATTATGGAAGGAGACACCATCCGGGGTGTCGTAATTGAAAATAAGGCGGGCTGTCAGGCGATTCTGGCGGATGTTGTGATTGATGCCAGCGGAGACGGAGATGTGGCGTATAAGGCGGGGGTTCCTTACAGAATGGGACGCGGAGAAGACGGAAAGACACAGCCTCTGACCACGATGTTTAGAATCGGAGGGATGCCCGAGGTAAAGAAGGAACAGATTGAGAAATTTTCCGCATATCCAAAGGGGAAGGTACAGCCGTATTTCCTGTTCTGGGAGGAACCGGAGTTTATGTATGGGCATGTGTGCGTATTCGGAACGCCAAGGAAGGGGGAATACCGCTGCGAGATGACGCGCTCAGTCGATAAGAACGGGTTGGATCCGGATGATCTGACAAGAGCGGAGATAGAGTGCCGCAGGCAGATTCCGGAAATCGTGGAATATTTCCGCAGGGAATACCCGGGCGGAGAGAATGCGTATCTGATTGACACGGCCAGCACGGTAGGGGTGCAGGACAGCCGCAGAATAGTGGGCGAGTATGAAATCACAATGGATGATTTGTTAAACTGCAGGGAATTTGACGACAGTATTGCTTTGGGATGCTATCCGGTGGATGTTCATAATCCTATGGGACGGGGATATGATATGCGTTTTATCAGACATCCGGGTCAGGCATACGGGATACCATACCGGAGTATTGTGCCCGCAAAGGTGGAAAATCTTCTTGTGGCCGGCCGCTGCATTTCAGCGGATTTTTATGCAGAGTCCGCAATACGTATTTCAAGCACCTGTATGGCAATAGGGGAAGCGGCCGGTACGGCGGCGGCCCTGTCTCTGGCGCAAAAGGTATCTCCCAGAAGGCTGGATGTAAAGCTCCTGAGGGAAAAGCTAAACGCCCAGGGAGTCTGTCTGGAACAGTTCAGGAATTAAAGAAAAGGGCGGCCTGTCAAAAGGCCGCCCTGAAATATTCCTCCTCCACTCCTGTCTTTTTGGCAAGCAGTACTGCCAAAGCTCTCTTCTGATCCCGGATTTTTTCCCGGTCCATCCCTGTAAAATATTCCTGCAGTTCCCGTTTTTCCTCGTTTGACAGCCGCAGATCCGTAAGAGGCTTATCCAGTATCAGGCATTCCGCCGCCCGGGAGAGCACCGGACGGCAGATATTGTCCAGATAGAGCTCGCCGTATTCCGGGCAGAGCTCGGAAAGGAGACCGGATACCGCCGCCTTGTCAAAATGACCAAGGAACCTCTTTTCCATAAGCAGCTTATGCAGATAATCGTGGATCTGATCTGCGCCGCACAGCTCAGGGTCTCCCGCAAGCAGGGGGTAATCCAGGGTGATAATATGGTCCTGGGGACAAAATCTGGCATCGTATTTTAGAAAGAAGGCGGGCATTCCCTTTAAGACCGTGTCTCCATAGTTGCGGCAGCCATAGTCCGTGAAGTCTTTGATCAGCTCTTCATAGAGTGCGTTTGCGCTCTTTACCCTGGCAAGCACGGCCTCATAGCCTTTTTCATAAAGAACCATGGGCTCCGGCATTGCATCGGATGTCATGACATGCTCCGATTCGCCCAGGCACTCCTGGATACAATAGAGCACGGCCTCCATGAGCATGTTTGCGGTTTCGTAAGTGACGGAGCTGCTCTCCCTGGAGGTGTACCTGTCAGACAGTGATGCCACGGCCGGAAGTAATGCGTCTGCTGAAAGAAAGCCTTCCGGGGCAAAAATATCCTGTACCTTAATCCTGTTTTTCATCATGATAATCTCCCTTCTACCAGAATAATTCCGCTAAAACCTCATGATACAGATCCGCATCCCAGCGCTCCTCCTCGCTGAACTGTTCGTATTCTCCCATTCCCTGACTCTTCTCATATCCGCGGTAACCGTCACGCACTGCCCGGGAAAAGCGTTCCAGACAGGTGCCGCCAAGATACTCGATATCTCCGCAGCAGACGCTGTCGAACTGCTCCTTCATGAAATTCAGAATTTCATCGTCCGTGACCTTGTCCTGCGTCTCGTTTTTAAAGGCGTAAAAGACATCCTGAAGCTTTTCAAGCGTTTCCGTATAGCTGCCGCCATCGATATACGGAGAATCGCAGAAAACATAGATCAGCTTATCCAGAATTCCGGAGCCGAATTCCACCCGCTGATATTTTTTCAGGCTGTTATTGCGGCAGATCACCAGCTCCCTGGCCTGTTCCTCGGTCAGGCACAGGCCGAAGCGCTGTGTTTTTTCGTTACATGCGAGCAGTGTGCCGAGCTCCTTCTTTTCCTTTTCCTTCCAGATTAAAGCATAGATATCCATATTGATAAAATCCCTCCCATCTGAAACTGCAGTTCCTGTTTCTGGTACTCATAAAAGCATGATAACCGTAATGGGACTTATTATACCTATAGTTTCTTATGCATACAAGTCTTGATTTTTTGACGTTTTTGTGGTAATATAATAACAGCAAGAGAGAAATGTCGGCCACTTACAGGCGGATGTACTGCCACTCATCCAGAGAGGGTAGACATCCGTCTTTTCGTTTCGTATGATATGCATATACGAAATGCAGGATAAACTGTACAGAAGGAGGTGATGGTTTGAAGGTCACGCTGCATTTGATACCAGGGGAGGAAGAGGAGAATGCGCAGCTTTGTCTGCATGAGGATAACAAAAAAATGGAAGAATTAAAAGAGTATCTGGAAAATGACGGAACCTCCAATCCCATCCTGTCGGTGACGGAGGAGGGAAAGGCGGTCTATCTTTCCGGGAAAGAAATTTTGTTTGTGGAGGCTGATAAAAACAAGAGGCTGATCCGCACGAGAGAGGGGAGCTTTCATTCGCAGCATAAGCTCTACGAGCTGGAGCATATGCTGCCCGCAAGCTTTGCCCGGGTTTCCAAGTCCGTGATTCTGAACACGGATCAGGTAAAGGTGTACCGTCCTCTTGCAAACGGACTGATGGCGGCGGAGCTTGGAGACGGACAGGTGGTCTATATATCCAGAAAATATCTGAAAGAATTGCTGCTGCGCCTGCGGCAGGAGTAAATATCTGGGAGACGGCGGTTAAGTGCGCCGGAGAAAGGAGGAAACTGTATGATAAAAAATATAAAAGAGGGAAGTGTTCTGGGGGCGGCGATGCTGATTTACAATCTGGTGCTGGTCAGGCTATTTACGCAGGGAGAGTACTGGGATTTCGCAGTAAAATATCTTCTGCTGTTCGTTGCGGGCTTCTGGGGTCTTGGAATCCTGCTGATGAGCTTTCACAACAAGAAAACGAGGATAGACAAAAATCTTTATTACGGAGCCGCAGGCATGTACTGGCTGTTTTTGATTGGAGCTGCGCTTACTCTGTTCCGGCTTGCGGGACCGTTGGCGGAATGGCTGGTGTACTGCAATCTGGGAGCGCTTCTTGGGGCGTGGCTGATCGAATATCTCTATCTGGTCCGCATGTCCGAGAAATTAAACGGGGCAAGGGGCGCGGTGAGACAGAGTCTTGCCATCAGCCTTCCCAAAAGGATACGGGATCCCGAGGGGGTGTATGATTTTCTGGAGGATTACTGCGGGAGGAATCATATGAACCTGTGGATAGTGGAGAGAGGAATACCCGGAAGGGCGAGAATTGACGGAATGGAATACGAAATCAATGTGCAGGAGTATTATGGGTTTTTCGGGATGCCAAGCTATGATCTTCTGGTCACGTCACTGACGGTAAACGACCTTTAGAGAGAGCGGGCTTCATCATAAATCAGCCCGGCAAAGCGGTTCAACCGCTTTGCCGGGCTGCCCCTTTTGATTTCTGCGGGCTTTCTATTGTTGTTTCTTTACAATCTCTTCTATAAGTCCTGTAATGGTCGAGATGGAGCCGGGCTGATGGCTTCTGCCCATGGCCTCGATAAAGGTCTGTCTGGTAAAATACAGCTCTGTCACCTTTTCCACCAGAAGCTCGGGGGAGAGGTCGTCGTCATTGATCACCAGGCTATAGCCCTGGGATTCAAAGGATCTGGCATTTAAGATCTGATCGCCCCGGCTGCTGTTAGCGGAAAGAGGAACCAGGAGATTTGGCTTTTTCAGGGCAAGAAGCTCGCAGATGGAGTTGGCCCCGGCCCGGGAAATTACCACGTCCGCCATGGCGAAGATATCCTTGAGCTCTGACTTTACATATTCAAACTGCATATAACCCGCTGTGTGGAGAAGCATGTTGTCGATCTTTTCCCTGCCGCAGATATGCACCACCTGGAAATCGTCAAGCAGCATGGGAAGAGCCTCCCTGACTGCCTGATTCACGGAGGCGGCGCCAAGGCTTCCGCCGATCACCAGAATCACCGGTTTGTTTGCGGTAAAGCCGCACATGTCAAGAGCGGCGATCCTGTCGCCCTTTGTCAGCTCCTCCCGGATCGGGGAGCCGGTGAGCACCGCTTTGGAAGCGGGAAGCATGGTGACGGTTTCCGGAAAATTGCAGCAGACCTTTTCGGCGACAGGAATGCACATCTTATTTGCGAGTCCCGGCGTCATGTCGGATTCGTGGATCATGCAGGGTATATGGAGCGTTGCGGCAGCCCGGACTACAGGCACACTCACGAAGCCTCCTTTGGAGAAGACAATATCCGGATTGATTTTTTTGAGATACTTTCTCGCTTCCCCGAAGCCTTTGATCACACGAAAGGGATCCGTCAGGTTCTTGACATCAAGATAACGACGGAATTTGCCGGTGGCAATTCCATAATAAGGGATATCGAAATCCGTGATAAGCTTCTTTTCGATTCCGTCGTAGGATCCGATATAGGATATTTCATATCCCAGCTCCTTAAGGCGGGGCAGAAGGGCAATGTTTGGTGTCACGTGCCCTGCGGTGCCTCCGCCGGTTAATACGATTTTTTTAGCTGCACTTGAATCGGCCATATTCGAGCCTCCTGTTTTAGAAGTTGCCGCTTTTAATGCCTTCCAGCGCCTGAGCGAGCTGGTCGGGACACGAGGTGGGTTTGAAGCCGCACCGGATTCCCTTTAATTTGGAGATTGCGTCGTCAACCTTCATGCCGGTCACGAGAGCGGAGATCCCCTTGAGGTTGCCGTTGCATCCGCCAAAAAATTCTACTGATTTAATCTCGTCATTCTCCACTTCAAGATCAATGAAGGAGGAACATGTGCCTTTGGTCTGATATCTCATAATTGCACTACACCATACCTTTCCATACAGAATAAAGTTTTAACTATCTGATATGTCAGTATAGCAGAAAAAACGTGCATTTTCCAGTAGAAAAATATACATTCAGGCAGTTTATGGGAATATTCTGTCGTAAAACAGGGATGCATTGGGGGGACCGTGTTATTGAGAGACAAATTGCTTTCTATTATAATAACAGAAAAGGAATGATCCAAAGGAGGGCGTTATGATCGGGATGTTTTTAAAACATAAATATTTGGCGGCGGCTATTATCGGACTTTTGTCTCTTAGCATTATATGTCAGATTATCATGGGTGTGCTGTTACATATTATGATTCGGGAATCGGGAAATATGCCTGCTGCAAAAAATAAATTCCTTAAGCAGTGTAAGATGAAATTCATCAACTATTATAAGCTTAACGGCAGGATGGTGAATACTTCCGTGTTCGTGGATAAATTCATTCAGAAAATCACTTTTCTGAAAATTCCGCTGCTGCGGTTTTCCCATATTCCCGGACAGCTGATGATGCTCTCTGTTCTGGTGACAGGAATTACGATCTGCTTCACGCTTGCGGCAGGAGATACTTTATTTCAGATTATTCCCTATTATCTTTCCAGTATACTTGGACTGTATCTTTATTTTTCTATTTCCGGACTGGTGGATATTCAGGGAAAGAAAAAGATTCTGAAGACAAATCTGGTGGATTATCTGGAAAATCATCTGGCTCCCAGGCTGGAGGTTGAGAGAGAGAATCTTCTTGCAAGGGGAGACAAAAACTGGGAGATGCAGGAGGGAAGCGCAGAGCGGGATGCGGGACGAAAGGAGGGAAGAAAAATAAAGGAGGAACAGCAGGCGGCCTTTGCCGGGGCGGATTATCAGGAGGAGCTGGAAAATCTTCTGAAGGAATTCTTTGCATAAGCCCGCTTTTGCAGTACAATAAGAGCAATTGAGAATTTTGGTGTTCCATGCGCCTTGGGCGGTGGATATCCGAAATAGAATGGAGGGTACAAATGAGCAGATTATGGTACAGGCAGTCTGCCGGCATCTGGGAGGAGGCGCTTCCTCTTGGAAACGGCAGGCTCGGCGCCATGGTATATGGCGGTGCGGACAGGGAGCATATCCAGGTCAATGAGGAGAGCATGTGGTATGGAGGTCCGGTTGACCGGAATAATCCGGATATGCGAGAGCAGCTTCCCGTTATCAGGAAGCTGATTTTTGAGGGACGGATCGCGGAGGCGGAGAAGCTGATCAAGCTTGCCATGTCCGGCTGCCCTGACGGCATGCATCCCTATCAGACCCTGGGCGATATTCACATTGAGTTCGAGGGGATGGAAAAGTTCACGGATTACGAGCGGGAGCTGGATTTGGAACAGGCGGTCTACAGGCAGAAATTCCGCTGTGGGGAGACGCTTTTTGAGCGGGAGATGTTTATTGCTGCCCCGTCTGACGTTATGGCTATGCGTCTTATTGCCAGAGGAAAGGACAAAATTTGTTTCTCCGCAATTCTGCGAAGAAGCAAGTTTTTTGACGGCGTGAAGAAGACTGGGGATGACGGGATTTGTCTCTATGGGAATCTGGGCAAGGGCGGCTTTGATTTTTCCATGATTCTTTCCGCACAGAGCCCGGACGGCAGGGTGTCTGTAATGGGTGAGCACCTTCTGGTGTCGGATGCCAGTGAGGTGACACTCTATTTTTGTGCGGACACCACATACCATGTTCCGGAGAAGGAACTGGAGGCCTCGATTCGGGAGCGGATCGAAAAGGCAGAGGAAAAGGGATTTGAGGCTCTGTACAGGGAGCATGTTGAGGACTACAGGGCTTTCTACGCAAGGGTGAGCTTTGACCTGGGAGATCTTTCGGAATATGACCGTGTGCCCACGGATGAGAGGATTCTGGCGGCGGCACGGCAGGCGGCTGATATCGGCCTTTCCAAGCTGTATTTTGATTACGGGCGGTATCTTCTGATCTCCTGCAGCAGACAGGGAGGGCTTCCTGCGACTCTGCAGGGGCTCTGGAACCAGGATATGCTTCCGCCCTGGGATTCCAAATACACGGTCAACATTAATACGGAGATGAATTACTGGCCTGCGGAGATCTGTAATCTTTCGGAATGTCATATGCCGCTCTTTGAGCTGATTAAGAAAATGGTGCCGAACGGAAGGAGAACCGCGGAGGTGATGTACGGGGCAGGCGGCTTTGTGTGTCACCACAATACGGACATGCACGGGGATACCGCAGTGCAGGATCACTGGATTCCGGGCTCTTATTGGGTGCTGGGCGCAGCCTGGCTGTGCACACACCAGTGGACACATTATCAGTACACTCTGGATCAGGATTTCCTCAGGGAGAGCTTTCCCATCATGAGGGCGGCGGCAGAGTTTTTCCTGGATTTTCTGGTGGAGCATGACGGATATCTGGTCACCTGCCCTTCCGTATCTCCCGAAAATACCTTTATTCTTCCCGGCGGGGAAATGGGTGCGAACATTTACGGTGTGACCATGGATAATCAGATACTCAGGGACCTGTTTACCCAGTGTAATGAGGCTGCCGGAATTCTCGGTGTGGAGGATGAGCTGGATCAGAGGATCCGGAAGGCGAAGGAGAGGCTGATTCCCACAAGAATCGGGAAGCATGGGAACATCATGGAGTGGCCGGAGGATTATGAGGAGTGGGAGCCGGGCCACAGGCATATTTCCCATCTTTATGGGCTGCATCCCTCGGAGCAGATCACGGTGGACGGCACCCCCGAGCTGGCGCAGGCGGCAAAGGTCACTCTGCAGAGGCGTCTGTCATCAGGCGGCGGGCACACGGGCTGGAGCCGGGCGTGGATTACGAATCACTATGCGAAGCTGTGGGATGGCGACAGTGCCTATGAAAATATTGAAAAACTTTTTGCTGATTCCACCTATCTTAATCTGTTTGACAAGCACCCTCCTTTCCAGATCGACGGGAATTTCGGGGTCACGGCCGCCATTGCGGAAATGCTTGTGCAGAGTACGTCGGAGAGGATCGTGCTGCTTCCCGCCCTTCCAGGAGCATGGGATCACGGCTCCGTGAGAGGACTTCGCATTAAGGGCTGCGGCGAGGTGGATATAAGCTGGGAGGCGGGTTCGCTTGTTGAGTTTGTGATCCGGGCCGGCAGGGACTATTCCTGGCTTATTAAATATAGAAGCTTCTCTGCGGAGCTTACGCTCCGGGAGGGAGAGGAGAAAAGGCTGGCGTGGGACGGCGGCAGGCTCGTGGAGAAAGGTGGGAAAGAATGACGCAGACAGGAATGGCGGACAGAAGGATGGAAGAGGATTTCCTCCAAAGAGTGGAACAGGAGGCCGGGCAGGCGCTGCGGGAGCTTCTCGATCAGGCAAAGCTGAGTGAGGGGGACATTCTGGCAGTGGGATGCTCTTCCAGTGAGGTGGCAGGAGAGCGGATCGGGACCTTTTCCAGTGTGGAAACGGCAAAAGCCGTATTTCGGGGGATTTATCGGGTGACGCAGGAGAGCGGCCTGTTTCTTGCCGCACAGTGCTGCGAGCATCTGAACCGGGCCCTGATCGTGGAGAGACAGGCCGCTGTCAGGGACAGGCTCACCGTGGTAAACGTGGTGCCAAAGCCCAAGGCGGGAGGCTCTTTTGCCTGCATGGCTTATGAAAGCTTCAGGGATCCTGTGGCGGTGGAGCATATCAGGGCGCAGGCGGGCATGGATATCGGCGATACGCTGATCGGTATGCATCTGCAGGAAGTGGCGGTTCCGGTCCGTATTAATCAGAAGCAGATCGGGAACGCCCATGTGGTGTGCGCCAGAACCAGGCCGAAATTTGTGGGAGGCCAGAGGGCGGTCTACGATGAAAGGCTGCTGTGAGGGTGCCTTTTGCGTGTGAACGGCAACGGAATCACGGCAGGAGGGAGGAATATGTTCTGGCAGATTCTTGAAAACAGTACCGTTTTTTGATAGACTGTTTTTATAATGCCACGTGATCGCAGACGGTCATGCCGGCGGCAAAAATATTGTTTGAGCAAACAGAAGGAGTGGTTATCATGAGCAAAGTGACATTTGACTATTCCAAGGCGGCATCCTTCATTCAGGAGCATGAGGTTGAATCCATGAAGAAGCTTGCATTGGATGCAAAGGAATTACTGGTTTCCAAAAAGGGTGCAGGAAATGATTTCCTGGGATGGATTGATCTGCCTGTGGACTATGACAAGGAAGAGTTTGACAGGATCAAAAAGGCAGCGGCCAAGATTCAGGGCGATTCCGAGGTTCTGCTGGTGATCGGAATCGGCGGATCTTATCTGGGAGCCAGGGCGGCAATCGAATTTTTGCGTCACAGCTTCTACAATGTGGTAGATAAGGAAATCAGAAAAACACCTGAGATTTACTTTGTGGGAAATTCCATCAGCTCCACTTATATCAG
>CAJUIO010000056.1 GCA_910586025.1 uncultured Lachnospiraceae bacterium | reverse complement strand
TGTGCACATCTGACCCACAGGGAAAAATCATAGCTCTTTCCCTCCTCCACATAGATTCCTGTATTGTAACCGCTGTTGGCAATCCAGTCTCCTGCCTGCGCTTCCACATGGAGATAATGCCGGTTTTCCGGATGGAGAGGCTCCCCGGTACGGACTTCCCATACACAGCCTCCGCTCTTTTCCCAGGCGGTCAGTCCGTGGTACTGTGGATGATCCACCTCACAGTACTCGAAGGAGCGGTTCTGTACAAGCTCCGCATACATCCCGCCGTCCGCCGCATGGTTCAGATCCTCGAAAAACAGACCGAACAGATCTCCCAGCGGCTTTCTGATTTCTTTCTCATAAACAGTTATAGCTTTCATTTCTCCTCTTTTCTCCGCCGTGTGGCGGTGTCTCCTTGTTCCTCTTATCGGCTTTCCATGATATCCAACAGATGTTGATAGCTGTCCACTGTATCATAAACAACATCCTCTCCGGACAGCTTTTCGAACAATTTTTTTGCGCAGTGTATCTTTGCCTTTTCAATTGGTTTCAGACTCAGCGTTTCCATCGTTCCTTTTGTCTCTGCGACAAAATAAATATGTTTTACGGTTACTGAATAATTCAGGCAGAACAACAGGTTAAATTCTTTCAGCCCCTCCCGTGTCGCAGTACCTCCCATTTTCTGCGGTTCATCCGACATCTTCCAATTGGTGATATCACGCTCGATCCGAGCATCCCTGCGGCAGGTAAAACGATCATTGAAAGTCTGCCTTGCAAAGACATTTATCACGCTTTCCACGGCCTCAGTCTGATAAGGCTGTATGGTGAATTTGAATTTCATATCACTCACTGCCGTTTTCCTCCTGTGTCCACTGCTTCAACTTTTCCTGCAGCAATTTTTTGTCTGGCAAGTATAATTCATATTTTGAGGCATAAATATTAGCGTTATCAGGCAATGTCAACTCAACAAGCGCATCACTTTTCTCTTGGCAAAGCAAAATACCAACCGTAGGTTTTTCCTCTGATGTTTTTTCATATCGGTCATAATAATTAACATACATCTGCATCTGTCCCAAATCCTGATGTGTTAAACTGCCGAGTTTTAAATCAAAAAGAACAAAACACTGTAATAAACGGTTATAAAACACTAAATCGACACGAAAATGTTGTTCGTCAAACGTAAATCGAACCTGCCTGCCAATAAAAGCAAATCCCTTTCCCAACTCCAGCAAAAACTCCTGTAAATGATTCAAAAGCCTGCTTTCCAGCTCCGTTTCCGAATATTCTGCCCGTTCCTGCAAACCGATAAATTCCAGAATATACGGATCTTTCAGCATATCCTGCGGCTTTTCAATAATCTGTCCCTTTTCAGACAGTTCCATTACTTTATCCCTATTGCGGCTAAGAGCAAGACGCTCATACAATGCACTATCAAATTGCCTTTTCAATTCTTCAATGCCCCAATGATTCTGAGTTGCTTCAATTTCATAAAAATGCCGCTCATCCACATTATCTATGCGCATTAGCTTTAAATAATGTGACCAGCTAAGAGGAAATTTTCTCCCGGTTGATACAGTTGGCAGATTTGTCAATTGGTCAGAAAACATCTGACCAATTCTATCATCTGCGTAAACTTGATAAAATTTCCTCATTTGTTTTAAATTCGTGACGGAATACCCACGTCCAATACGTTCTGTCAGATATTTCGAAAGTTCCGGAATCAGATATTTTCCATAAGCAGCTCTTTTCAATCCATTCTGTTCTTCTTCCACAATCAATCGTCCCGTTTCAAAATATGCGTAAACCATCGAAAGGTCAATTGCCGCTTTTGCATTTTTCCGCGCTCTTTCCAGCACATCCGCAACGCTCTGAAGGAATTCCTCATTCATCTTTTCACTCATTACAGCACCTTCCTTTGCGTCTTCGGACTATATGCCTCAAAAATCTGCTCCTGTATGTAATCGGAGGGCTTATAATAAACATCTTTCATATTACTGCTGTCCACACGAAGTACCCTGAATCCATAATCAATATCTGCTCCCGTTTCTTCTCTGATTTTCTTACCCGCACACCGGATACGTTCTTCACCGATTTCACAGATGGTTTTGTAGCCTGCTTTGTAGGATTCTGATTTTTCATCGGTTAATTCTTTGCGTTCTTTTTGCGTTTTTTCTGCAACAAAAGTCGGTGATGTGAATATAAAACGGAGTTCATCACACGATTCTATAGTAAACGACAAAAATAATTGCCGTTTACTATAGCCCCTCCGGGGGATGCGCACGATTTTTGCAAGGTAAATCTGCGTTTGCACGCAGCAAAAATCGGCGCAGCCAACGACAAAAGGAAAAAACTTTTGTCGTTGACTATAACTGTGCTTTCAATTCCTGATAAGCGTAAATAGAAAAACATGCCGCAGCAATAAATATACGACTGCCAGACTGAATCTTATTTTTCAAATCATCTTTTACCACCTTCGTGGTATTATTGAATATTTCCATTATCCTTCGTCAGCATCCTTCCTGCTTTCAAGCAAAAATCCGTTTTTTTATATTCTCAAAACACAAAATTCATGATATATAAATTGTACTACAAATTATTATATAAGTCCATCTTTGAAAACAAACGAATGATCCACGTTTTGCAAGTATTTTATTGTTTAGGTAATTGCGAAACTTGTAAATTTGCAGAATATTCAGACCATATTTTCTTCGAAAAGCCTTATTCGCCATGAAATCAAGACCATAGAAGGCAGGAGAGCCTTTGCTCGACTGACTTCTGATTCGCATAAGAGCGTGCTCGTTGCGTTTGGGCATTGATGGAATGCTTGGCGAAACAGGATTTGAGGAGAAATATGGTCTGAATATTTCAGCAACTTACTGTTTCACAATCACCTATATTGTCATAAAAAAGGAGAGCCACCTTCCGATGACTCTCCCTCCTTAGCGTCTCACAAAACGTGAACCGTTTCCTTATTCTTATTTGGGAAGCTTCGTGGAATTTCCTGCCTCGTAAGCCGCCTTTCTGTCGTCCAGAACTGCCTGATAGCCCGCATCCAGATATTTCTGTGAAAGCTCATCATATAATGCGTCAAACTCCTCCGGCGCACACATGATCAGCTGATCCGCATACTCCTTGTACAGCTCGCCCAGAGTTCCCAGATACTCTGATTCCGCTTCCAGAACCACGCCGAAGATTGCATCGTTTACCGCATAGCCCTGATCAATCAGCGCCAGACGTGCGTTGTAATTTTCGATGATCGCATCGGAGAAATCCTGAGGAAGGTTGTTGGGTGTGCTGGACTTGATGATCTGCTCGATGGTACCCGCATTTCTCGCCTCAGTGGTCACACACCAGTAATCCTTGCTGTTATTGAATCCCTGAGTATAGTCACCCTTATAATCCGTGACGCTTACGGGAAGTCCGTCGTCACCCAGGTTGTAGTTCTCGCCCTCAACACCCCACTGCATGGTGAAGAGCACATCCTCCTGAGTCATCCATTCCATATACATCCATGCCGCCTTGAGCTCATCTTCTGTCGCAAAGGCGGAGAAGCCGATGATCATACCAAACGGGTTGTCTGCACGCCATGCGGGAACAGTTCCAAGTCCTTCGTCGGGACCGTAAATGGGAATCACCGCAAGCTCCGCATCCGGATTCTCCTCATAGAATGCGGTGAGCCAGTCAATGTTTGCTGAAATATAGCTGCCGTACTGATAAATGTCTCCATTGATGAAAGCCGCCTTGTTGGTCTCATCATCCGTGATATAATACTCGGGATTGGTAATACCCAGGTTGTAGTTCTCATTCTCAACCTTCAGAAGTCTCTTGTTAGGCTCCCATCCAAGAGATGTGATTACGGAATCTCCATACATTGCCCACTCCAGCTCATCCTGGGGATAGGTTCTGTAGCCATAGTTCTGATGTGCGCCTCTGTCAGGAATCTGTGCGCCTCCCATGGGATGCTCCGCAATGCCCGCATCCTGTATTTTCTTCATGGCATCCAGGAACTCCTCGCGGTTTTCCGGAACATGGTCATAGCCCACCTCTCTCAGCCAGTCCATGCGCACCCAGTTCTGCCAGGTGTAACCACAGTTATAGAAAGGCCTCTCCGCCAGAGCAAAGTACACCTCACCGTTGAGCTCCGTGTAGCCAAGCTGGTTGTTCTCAACCATCTGCGCATAATAGTCAGGTGCGACCTGCGCAAAGTCATCAAGACTGTATGTAGTCAGATAACCGTCATTCGCCCACTGGGAAAGCTTGGGATAGTCATACTCCATCAAAATGGTAGGCAGACTCTCGGATGCGGCCAGCAGCGCATAATCCGTCATAACATCCGTTCTCGTGATCGGAACGAATTCTACGGTCACGTTGTACTTGTCACCGAAGTTCTCCTGAATCCAGCCAGTCCAGTAGTTGTCGTTTACCGTGGGAACTCCCTCCACGCCTCTGTCGTAAACGGGAACCTTCAGGGTAACGTTCTCGGCAAAAGCCTCCCAGCCGTCAATCCCCGCAGCGCCGTCCGCAGCCGGTGCCTCCGCTTCCTCTTCCGTCTCTGTTTCCGCTTCCGCCTCGGTACTGTCCTGTTCGGGAGCCGTTTCCTCCTTCGCCGGTTCCTCTTCCTTTGCGGGAGCCGCATCAGCCGCTTTGTCGGAACCGCCGCCGCATGCGGCAAGTCCCAGTGTCATTGCACCTGCAAGAAACAGTGCCAATGTTTTCTGAAGAGTATTCTTCTTCATAATGATACCTCCTTTTAAAATATGTTTTATATGTTCCGGATTGCCAGTTCAGCCATACTCCCGGCATGTCCGCACTGATTTTCCGGCAAAAACCTGTGTTTATCAGCCCTTTACCGCTCCGATCATGACTCCCTTCACAAAATACTTCTGCAGGAAAGGATAAATACAGATAATCGGGATCGTCACGAACATAATGGATGCCGCCTGCAGAACCTCCGGCGTGCTGGTAACCGCAGCCGCCTCCGACAACGTGGTGGTCTGGGCCTCCGTGGCTGATGCCACCATCTGGTAAAGCTTATACTGAATCATCTTCAGGGTATCGGTCTTGATATAATACTTGTTATCCGCATAAGCATTCCAGCGTCCCACCGCATAGAACAGGGAGAGCGTTGCCAGAATCGGTTTGGAGAGCGGAAGCACGATCTTAAACAGGATCTGGATATTGGTTGCGCCGTCCAGAAATGCCGATTCCTCAAGGCTGTCCGGTATGCTTGACTGGAAGAAGGTCTTCATGATCAGCATATTATAGGGCGAATAAATAAGAGGCAGGATCAATACCCACATGGTGTCCAGAAGATGCAGATCCTTCATCAGCAAATAGGACGGTATCAGTCCCGCACCGAAGTACATGGGCAGCATCAGGACAAAGGTAAAAAACATTCTTCCCTTAAGGCGCTTCTTGGAGAGCGGATATGCCGCACAGGTACAGGCTATCATTCCAAGAAGGGTGAAAATCATGGTTGCCCACACACTGTAGATCATGGACCGCACCATGGAACCGTCACGGAACAAAGACGCATAGGCGTCAAAGGTCAGGCCCTTGGGCCAGAGGAACACAGATTTTGCCATAACAGCCGAATTGCTGGAAATGGACTTCGCCGCCAGGTGGATAAACGGCAGGACGCAGGTAAGGCACAAAATCACCAGAACAAGCATCATCAGCGCATCGCCGATCCTGAACTTGTTTATGGCTCTGTTACCGTCAGAGCTTATTTCCGCACCGCGGATCATTTCTTCTTTTCTCTTAGCCATGATATCCTCCTCCCTAGATCAATCCGTCTTCGCCCAGCAGCTTCGCAAATCTGTCCGCCGCAATCACAAGGAGCAGTCCTACCAGGGACTGGAACAGGCCAACTGCCGTGGACATGGAAAACTGCGCATTTCCAAGACCCTTTTCATATATGTAAATAGCCAGCTGATACTGAAACTCGCGCACCTGGGTATTTGCAAACACGTCGAGACGCTCGAAGTTACTGCCCATGATCCGGCCCAGGTTCATAATCAGCAGAGTCACAACCGTTCCCTTGATTCCCGGAAGCGTGATATGCCACATGCGCTTCCATCTTCCGGCCCCGTCAATCATGGCCGCCTCATAAAGCTCTCCGCTGATGCTTGTCATGGCCGCAAGATAGATAATGGTTCCCCATCCCATTCCCTGCCAGACACCGATGAGAAGATACGTCACCGCCCAGTGCCATTTTTCCGTCAGAAACGGAATTCCTTCCTTGATCAGCCCCATATTCTGCAGCACAATATTAATCATGCCCGTGCTTGGTCTGAATATCTGATAGGCAACGCTTCCTATAATAACCCATGACAGGAAATGAGGAAGATACAGAATCGTCTGCGTCACCTTTTTGAATCTTGGATACCTCAGCTCGTTCAGGATCAGAGCCAGAATAATCGGCATGGGAAATCCCACCAGCAGATCCAGAAAGTTAAATACCAGCGAATTACGAAGGGCTCTGTGGAAATCCGCATCCTTAAACACCTTCGCAAAGGTTGCCATTCCCACCCACTTGCTGCCGTCATACCCCTTCGCAGGCTTGTAGTCCATGAATACCATTCGCAGTCCCGGATATGCCGCATAGCAAAAGATAATCACTAACGCCACCGGAATCAGAAGAAGCAGATACAGCTGCCAGTCTCTCTTCATGGCGTTTTTCCATGTCACATTCGACTGCATTTGAGGCGCAGGCGCTCTGTTTTTCCCCATTTTCACACCTCCTTGAAATAGCAACGGCCCTAATTTATAGTCACATTGCATAGTTTCCTTCTCTTTCTGCTATTATTATGGTATATTTTGACATTCTTTTCTAACTACTTTATTATAAAAACAATGCAAAAATGACCATTTAAAACTTGCATTAAGAATCGTTAACTGCTATAAATGAAAATACAGGAACACATTTGCAGATCAAGAGGGAAAAAGATATGGCAAAGAGAAAGAATATTATAACAGAATACAGAAACTACTATCTTCCGCCCCATTTTCCCGTTATCGCCCTGTCCGGCGACTACTGGAAAATCTCTGACAGGCCGAGCGGCCACCTTCACTTTCACAACTGCCTGGAAATCGGCATCTGCCATTCCGACAGCGGCTGCCTGGAATTCTACGGGGAGCCCGCTCCCTTTAAAGAGGGGGACATCACGGTCATTCCCCGCAATGTCCCCCACACTACCTATTCGTCTCCCGGCCTTGCCAGCCACTGGTCCTATATTTATCTGGATCCCAGGGAGCTTTTCCGCCACCTGCTGCCGGCAGACTGGAAGAACTATGACCTTCTCTCCTACGGCCTTCCGAATTACAAATACATTTTTGCCAAAGAGGAACATCCCTTCCTGTATCAGATGGCCGATTATGCTCTGAAAGAGCTGACCCTGCAGAGCCCCGGCTACCAGATCAGCTCCCGGGGCCTGCTTCTGTCCCTCTACATAGCGCTGTACCGCATCCAGAACCCCGCAGAGGGAACATCCGCCCCTGAGGACAAATCCATGGGCACTCTCAGCTCCACCACGCCCATTGTGCTCTCTCCCGCCCTGGATTATGTGGAAAACAACTATATGCAGCAGTTTTCCGTGGATTTCCTGGCGGATCTGTGTCATTTGAGTCCCACTCACTTCCGCCGCCTGTTCCACAACATCATGGGTACCTCGCCGCTGGATTTTATCAATAATACCCGGATTCAGAAATCCTGCATCCTGCTTTACTCCACGGAGGAATCCATCCTGAACATTTCCGGCATGGTTGGCTTTCAGTCTGTTTCCAGCTACAACCGCTGCTTTGTGCGCACTATGCAGACCACACCCCGGGATTACCGCAAGGCGATTCTCCAATCCGACAAAAATATCCAGAATCAGTCCATTCTCGAATACTCCGGCTGGATGTATCCGGAGCAATAAGTCCCGCTGCGTTGACCGCATCCTTCAGACATCAAATCTTCACAAACAAGGTTTCAAAGGGCCGGAGGGAAAATGTTTTCTCTCCTTCCCGCATCCGCACCGCGGTACTCTGCTCTTCCCCGCTGTTATTAATGACAGCCAGCGTATTGCTTCCAGGGTAAAAAGCGCACTCCGTATACAGATTATCCGTCATGTACGGACCACTCACTCCTTCTCCTCCCGCATACCGGATCAGCTGATATAGCAGTCTGGTGTTCGGCGCATTTACACGGAAGGAGGAAAGATAGATCCCTCTGCCTTTTCCAAAGTCACGGACACAGAGGGTCGGATCCCCGTCCTGCTCCATGAGCACTCTGGTGCTTCCGTCTGTGAGAAAACGGTTCGGCTTACTGTCAAGGCAGGCTCCCGCAGGAACGATTCCCTCCGGATCCGCCGCCGTAAAGCTCCATCTTCCATGACAGATTCTCGCTCCCGTATCCTCGTCCACGCCAAGCACATGAGCCATTCGGAAAAAGCTGTCAAAGCCCTCCACTGCGGACGGCTCTCCCACTCCCAGGAATGTACCGCCCTCATAGACCCACTGCGTCAGCCTCTCCACCAGCCCGTCGTCCTTCCAGGCCTCTCCGCCGCTCCAGGCGCTCCCCGCATATCCCGCATTGATGACCACGTCCACATCGGCAAGGGCTCCCGCCTTCACATCCTCAAAGGACAGGAAGGACACTCTGACGGGAAGACCCGAGAGGGCCTCGTTGATATGAATCAGATCGTGACGGTCCGTCTCATGGAAATGTCCCGAAAGCGTCCAGGACCGCAGGCGTCCCCAGGAATGAAGCACTCCCACTCTCGTGCCTATCGTATAGGGCTCTCCCGCCTCATGGAGGCGGCGCAGCATCCGGAATTCATCTGAAACCTGCTCGATATAGTCGTTAAAGTCCGGGAAGCCCTCCGTAAGATGCAGATATCCCCCGAGACCGATCCTGTCCACCGGGCTGCGAAGCAGCGCTCTCCTGATATTATTCCAGAATTTTTTTGCCTCACCTGTGGGATCTCCGCCCTCCATAAAGGTAGGCGCTCCGCCCAGACCCACCGGAAACAGATAGGGATGAAGGCGCAGCTCATGTACGGGAACGTCCACCCCCGCACACAGTCTCGCCTCAAATCCGGAAAAGACACATTTGATCAGGCCGTCAAACCCGAACCGTGAAAACTTTCCGTTGTACGGCTCCAGCCCCACCCAGCTGTCATCATAGAACACATAAGCTTTTTTTCCATAGGAATGTACGATATCCACCAGCTCTCTGCCGAACTCAATGACAAAGTCGTTGATAAAGTCCATCCAGTCTTTTTTGTGCGCATCTGCCGGCATATGGGTCACATGAAGCTTTCCCTGGTTGACAAAGTCCTCCGCCGTCATGGAGTAGCCGTATTTTTCCCGGAATTCATCCAGCGCCCTCTCACTCACCGTAAAGTCATAGGAGCCCCAGTCAGTGAAAAGATTTCTGCAGGCGGGATCGCTTCCCCAGATCCACACAAAGTTATAGAAAAGGGAGGTGAACCGCACCACAGTGGTGTCAGGATGCTCCTCGCACCATTTTATCATCCATTCCCTCAGATATTCCCGAACCTCCGGATAGCGGGGATCAATCTGCATCAGATGCTCCTTGTCCCAGTTATTCGTAGTGTGATTGTACATGGAAATCTCTTCCCAGATCCGGTAAGCCAGAAAGCTCACCGTATATTTATGCCAGCATGCCGGAGCAGTAATCGTCACGGTCTTCTCTGACCGGTCATAGACCCAGTCCTCCGGGGACAGAAGCCTGTTTGCCGTCCTGTCCCAGACCTGCCAGTATTTCATAGCGCCTTCCTTATCATTAATCCGAAACTGCTCCTCGAAAAAGCTCTCGAGAAGCCGGATCTTCAGACCGGAACACGTCACCGCCACCACGGGTGGCGTGGACAAAAAGGTCTGCTGCAGCTTATCCGCATTCTCCTTTGCCCATTCATTATGATCCCGTATCACACAGACCGTGGAGTAAATCCCATAGCCCGCATGAATAATGTCCTCTGACAGCTCCGTACCGTCGCTGTCCCTGATCACGTCAGCTCCCCATTTATCCGCAAGCCTCAGCGTTAATTCCTCATACCCGGATTCCCCGGGAAGGGTAAATCCCCCTTTTTCCAAACTCATCCTCATGCCTCCATTCTTATGTCACCTTTCAGGCTCCTGATCCCGTACGCCCCTTCTCCGTTTTCAGCCCTCCCGAAGTCAATTATGCCTCATCCCCGGACTGCTCGTCACATCCCAGAACCGCACACAAAAACGCAAGTGCGAGTCCCTGTCCCCAGCCCTGGATCCATCTCTTGGAGATTCCCCGGTAGCCCTCCACATCCTTCATCACCGCAGTGCCGCCGGACACATTCAGCACCTTGCCGTCACTCCCCACATTCGCCAGAACGCCTTCAATAGCCTTGTTGATATAGCGGATATGGAGCGGATTATGGTTGCACACCATGGCTGCGGCAATTCCTGCGGAAGCGGAGATTTCCTCGTAGGCTTCCTCATCATCCAGCACGGTTCTCCAAAGTCCGTTTTCCGTCTGCACGGTCTTAAGGGCCGAGAGCTGTTCGCTCAAGGAGCCCGACACGTCCATGTACTGCGGATACAGGTAGCATTCCGGCAGCGTCCAGCCTACCCTGGACATCGTGTAGGCCGCCCAGGCGTTGGCTCTTCCCCAGTAAATCCCCGACATATGATCGCCGGATATGTTGTTGTAGCCATGATAATAAAATCCCTTCTCCGGATCCTGCAGATAGTTGATATGCCAGTACCACTGATTCAATGCATCATTCACCAGCTCCTCGTCCCTGCTGATCACGCCCACGCGGAGCATCAGGTAGGCTGCCATGAACAGGGTGTCCGCCCAGGCCTGCTCCGGAAAATCATTTTTGGGCGAAACCGTATGCTGCAGCACTCTGTCCCCAAAGCGCAGCGCCTGTGTTCTCAGGTATTTCATCTTACTCATGACCAGATCCCAATACCTCTCTTCTCCGGTTGTCTGATAGAGCGTGATCAGACAATGTCCCATGGCGCATGTGTTCACCGTCCACACCTGGGGAAGCCCCAGGGATATCAGCTCATCCACCCGGTCCTTCAAAAGCGTCAGATATTCTTCCCTTCCTGTCCTCTCATAGGCCGCAGCGACACCATAATAGGCCACACCGCACGGCCAGTCCCAGGTCATGTCCATCTGCATGGTCTTCTTCACTATTTTATCAACAGCCTGAAGGATCCGCTCTCTGTCATATTTTAGTTTCATAGTCCACTACCCCCGTCACTTATGATTTTAATTCCATTATCTTCTAAAATACTGACAAAATCTATTCAGTCATGGTACAAAAACAAGCAAAAATGACCATTTACAGGTGCCCCGTTTTAAACTTCTCCGGCTTTTTTACCTGCTGCGGCATCCTCCCCATTCCTGACCATCCGAAAGGGCGTCACGCCGTGGATCCTCTTGAAAACCATGGAAAAATAATTGGTGTCATTGTACCCGCAGATTACCGCCGTCCGGGCCACCGACATCCCGCCCCGCCTCAGAAACTTTTCCGCATTTGACATCCGCACATAGGTGATGTACCGATTGAGGCCGATTCCCGTGACTGCCTTGAATTTTCTGGAAAGATAGCTTTCGCTGATGGAAAAGCTTCTGGCAATCTTCTGCAGAGAGATGTCCTGTCCATAATTCTCCCCGATATAGGACGTGATTTCATATATAATGCGGTCCGATTCCTGAATCCCGGGCTTCTTCTGACGGCGGCAGCGGCAAAGGAGCGCAAGCAGCTCCGTGATATAGCTGTATGTCAGAATCTCCCCGTATGCTCCCTGTCCTTTATATTCCCTCTCGATCTTCCAGAAAAGTCCTTCCAGCTCCAAAAGCCGGTCCTCAGACACGCCAAAGACAGGCTGTGCACACAGCGCCTGATACAGCGCCCCGGCTTTTCCGTCAAACACGTCATCCGGAAAATTCAGCAGAATTCTGGTGTTCTTCCTGCAGTCCCCGCTGTCAGTCCGGTGGAGGATCCCTCTTGGAACAAAGACAAAATCCCCCTTCTCCACGCCAAAAATCTCGTTATCTATAAAGTAAGTGGTTCTTCCCTCCTGCATATAGTACAGCTCATGCTCGTCATGATAATGCACCTCGCAGCTCTTTCTCCTGTTTACCGTCCTGTCTCTGGAAATCAATGAATCCGAGACCTTTACCGCTTCCATTCCCATCCCGCACCGCACCTCTTTCTTCTCTCTCAGTGCTATCGTAACACGGGTAATAAAATTGGTCAATTTTTTCTCATTTTTATCCGAATATGTCAAATAAATCAAGGATTATAATAAATTTTTGTTGCATAATGGATTTACTTAAATGAATTTTATTTTTACGGAGGTAAGGAACATGCAATATTCACAGCACAAGGTACAGGACATCAGGATCGCCTATATCGGCGGCGGTTCCAGAGGCTGGGCCTGGGGACTCATGAGCGATCTCGCAGCCTGCGACGACATCAGCGGACAGGTGGCCCTCTACGACATTGACTTCCAGGCCGCAAAGGACAACGAGATCATAGGCAACAAATTCAAGGAGGCACAGGGGGCCCGGTCCCATTGGAATTATACTGCGGTAAAAACCCTTGACCAGGCGCTTACCGGGGCTGATTTCGTGGTTATCTCCATTCTTCCCGGCACCTTTGACGAGATGGATTCCGACGTACATGCTCCCGAAAAATACGGAATTTACCAGTCCGTGGGAGATACTACGGGTCCTGGCGGGATCGTCCGGGCCATGCGCACCCTTCCCATGTTCGAGGTAATCGCACAGGGAATCAAAGCCTGCTGCCCCAGGGCCTGGGTTATCAACTACACGAATCCCATGACACTGTGCGTAAGGACACTATACCGCATTTTCCCGGAAATCAGGGCCTTCGGCTGCTGCCATGAGGTTTTCGGAACCCAGAAATTCTTAGCCCGCATGGTGGAGGAGGTCTTTGGCGCAGAGGACGTGGACCGTCACGAGATCAGGGTAAATCCCGTTGGCGTCAACCATTTCACCTGGCTCACCAGCGCCGTCTGGCAGGGTCATGATCTGTTTCCCCACTACCGCGATTTCTGCCGCAAATACCGGGACGGGTATCTGACCGGCGACGGAGCCGTGGATTCCAACTGGATGAACAACAGCTTTGCCAGCACGGAAAAGGTGAAGATGGATCTCTTTCTGCGCTTCGGCTCTATCGCCGCCGCCGGCGACCGCCATCTGGCGGAGTTCTGTCCCGGAAATTGGTACCTGGAAAGTCCCGAAAGAGTCCGGGAAATGCAGTTCGGACTAACGCCCGTTTCCTGGCGGAAAAATGACCTGAAGGAACGCAGGGAGAGGAGCATGCGCCTGCGCACCGGACAGGAAGCAGTCAAAATAAACGGCACCGGGGAGGAGGGCGTTAATCAGATCCGGGCACTCCTTGGGCTCTGCGACCTGGTGACCAACGTGAACCTTCCCAACCGGGGCCAGATTCCAAACCTTCCCCTGGAAGCCGTGGTGGAGACCAATGCCGTCTTCCGCTCCGGAAGCCTTGATCCCGTGCTGGCCGGCCCCGTTCCTTCGGAAATCTATCCTCTGGTCGCAAGAATCTGCGGAGAGCAGGAACTGGTCTCGGAAGGAATCGCCAGCCGCAACCTGGGAAAGATCTTCGCCGCCTTTGCAAACGATCCCCTGGTGACCTGCGGCCTCTCAGATGCCGGAAGGCTGTTTCAGGAGATGTGTGAAAACACAAAAGAGTATCTTTCCATGTATTCCAAAACTCCCCGATAAGCACAACAGGCGGTGCCGCTTACAAAACGCACCGCCTGTATGAAGCTCTGTCAACTGTTATTACTTGATTGCATTCTGCATAGCGGCCAGCTGTTCCACCGTATCCGCCTGTGCAAGCGCTTCGTTATAGAAATACTCAAAAATTTCGTCCACGTGATAGTTTGCCTTCATTTCCTCGATCATCTTATCACGGGCTGCCTCAAACTCCTCATCCGTCTTTGCCGCAACGCAGTTAAACACGTTCTTTCCCCTGTAAGCCTTAAGCTCGTTTACATAGGAAGACATATCCCCTTCCGGCTCTCCGAAGGATATAAAGTTCATGGCCGTGGTGTTCTTTGTCTCTGCACGGTATACGTCAGCCTGTGATGCCTGTCCGTAATGCTCGCAGAAATCCTTCACGGTGTCATTCATCTTGGTATCCAAAGCCTTCTGTGAGAACTGATACAGGTCGATTGCCACGCCGTCCTCGGGATCAATGGTTCCGTTTCCGTATCCGCAGAAGTGGTGGTACACGTTCACGCCCGTTTCAACGCCAAGGGCATTGTCCTTTGTCACCGTCAGATATTCGTCCGTGGGAACGGCTTTTCCATCCTCCACGTTCCAGAAGTTCCCTTCCAGGCCATTCCAAGCGATTCTCGAGAAATCATGTGTGGACACGAAATCAAGCAGGGCCACGCATCTCTCCGGATTTTCCGTAGCGGCGCTTACCACATACTGTCTCTCGCCTCGGTACATGTTGCCGAATCTGTCCTCGGAATCAACGCCTACGGCAGGGATGGAGATGAAGGTCTTCAGATTGCCCTCGGTCTTGTTGAACTCCGCATTTGCATTGGAGGTCATCCATCCGGGATAATTGAACATGTACTTTCCGGCTTTCAGATTCTCCTCATACACGTCAGACTGCTGCGTGAAGGAATCGGGATCAAGCAGCCCCCTCTGATTAGCCTTGTTCATGAACTTGACAGCCCTCCAGAAATAGCCGTCCGGATCGGTCAGCTGGTTGCTGTTAATGGGAGTGGAATCCACGGTGGAGATTGCCAGCGTAAGTCCCGTGGTCTCGATCAGGCTTGCGCCCTCCTGCGGAGCCATGCCATAGATGAAGAACCACTCGCCCCAGTCCTGTCCGTTTCCAAACCAGCTTCCGATTCCGTAGGTCTTCTGACCGTCAGCCGTCTCAGGCTCCAGATCCACCATGGCCTGCATGACATCCAGCATATCCTCGTCAAAGTTCTCAAGCTTGGGATAGCCCGCTTCCTTATACAAATCCCATCTGACATAATGTCCGCAGGTGGGTATGGTACCGTCATCCCAGGATCCCTTGCACATTCCCCAGAGATAAAGGTTTCCGTCCGGGCTGTTGGCCGTCGTGGTGTTTGCCGCAATCATCAGCTCGCCCGCAGGATCGCTGGTTGTATTAGGTGCGTACTGCTCCAGGTAGGGAGACAGGTTTAACACGGAATTTGCTTCCAGCAGCATGGGAAGCTGCTTCGTGGGATCTGACAGCATAAAGATATCCGGCAGATCATTGTCCGCCATCATGGCTGATAACTGAGTAGGCCAGTCCGCCTCCGTCACATGGGTCAGATACAGATCAATATTCAGGGAATCTTCAATGTACTTACTTACCGGGTCGGTCCGAAGGCCGTCCGCCTCGCCGTCGCTCACAAAGGCAACTACGTCCAGCGCCACCCGTTCCTCAAAGGCGGGCGCAGCCGCCGTGTCCGTTCCGGTATCGGTCTCCTCTTCACCGGCTCCCGCATCCGCCTCGGAAGCGCTTCCGGCATCCTCCTCCTTGGCTGCGGATTCCTGGGATTTGTCTGTGGTATCGCCGCCTGATGAGGAAGAATTCCCGCAGGCAGCCAGGCTGCCCAGCATCGAAACCGCAAGCGTCAGCGCCAACAATTTGGATACTAATCTCTTTTTCATAGTTCTCTCCTTTCTTTTTACGGACTGTCACATCCGCTTCTTACTTATCATAATTTCCCCCCGGGCAGAACGCCGGACGGCCCCCTGTCCGGAAGGAAAAGTAAGAACTCCTTTAACCCTTTACGGCACCCAGCATGATTCCCTTGGTAAAGAATCTCTGCATATAGGGGTACACGCACAGAATCGGGATCACCGTCACAAAGCTCATGGCCATCCGCAGGCTGTTGGAGGAAACGGCCATGTTTGCGCCTGCGGCTGCGCCCGCCGTGGAATTGACCACGTTTGACTGCAGCTTCGTGTACAGAAGGTACTGCAGGCAGTGCAGCCCGTTGGCCTTGCGCCCCTGCATAAAATACATGTCGTCCGCCCATGCGTTCCACTGGTTCACTGCGGCGAATACCACGATGCAGGCAAGGATCGGCTTGGACAGCGGGAGAATGATCCGGTAATAAATCTTGATCAGCCCGGCCCCGTCCATCTCGGCGGATTCCACCAGCTCTGCAGGAATGGATTCTATGTATGTCTTAATCAGAATAATGAAATAGGCCTGCACCGCCGCAGGAAGCACGTACACCAGAAAGTTATTTTTCAGCCCGATGGCGCTGATCGTCAGGTAATACGGAATAAAACCCGCATTGATGTACATGGTCAGAATGAAAAACCGGTAGATCAGCTTTCGTTTGGGCAGATCCCGGTCGGACAAAAGATATGCCGTAAAGCTGCAGCAGATCAGTGTCAGCAGGGTTCCGATGATCGTTCTGGCAAATGCGATACCGATGCTGGATGTCAGTCCCGGGATATCGATCATCTGCTTGTAAGCCTCCAGCGTAAATTCCTGAGGGACAAAGTAAACGCCCCTGTTAATCGCCTGCGGCGAAGAAAACGAATTGATAAAAATGTACCACAGCGGATAGACACAGATAAAAGTAAACGCTCCGAGAATCAGTATGTTAATGATATTGGCAATTGAAAATTTATTCTTTTTCTTATTCATAATCACTTTCCCTTTCTTCGCTTTCCGTCCCTTTACCGTTTCACGACACCCAGATTTAAAAAATGGAATCACCTCTGAGCTTCTTTGACGCCCAGTTGGCAAACGTCAGAAGAAGGATGCTGACAATGGACTTGAACATACCCATGGCCGTTGCCAGCGAATATTCCATATTTTTAATGCCCATCCGGTATACATAGGTGTCAAACACCTCCAGTTTATCCCAGGTCATGCCGTTGCCAAGCAGCCAGAACTGTTCAAAACCGTTGGAAAGCATGTTGGAGATTGCGAGCAGAAGCAGGACGAAAAAGGTGGAAAGCAGTCCCGGAACCGTGATATGCAGGATCTTCTGCCAGGTATTTGCCCCGTCCACTTCCGCCGCCTGATAGAGCTCCTGGTCAATGGAACTGATTGCGGACAGATAGATGATCGCATTGTACCCAAGCGTCTTCCATGCGCCGATGGCCACCTGCATGGCCCAGGCATGCTTCACATTTCCCAGCGGGTTCACGGATTCCGTGATCACCCCAAGGCCCTTGAGGATAATATTCAGTGCGCTGTCCTCGGAGGAAAGCAGCATGAAGACAATCGAATAAACAAGTACCCACGAAATAAAATTTGGAATTGACGTTCCGGTCTGAATGATCTTGGCATACCGCTTATTGCGAAGCTGCGAGATTGCGATTGCAAACATGGCGGGAAGCACGGAGCAGCAGATATTCAGGAAGGAGATACTCAACGTGTTGCGCATAACCAGCATAAAGTCTTTGGAATTGCTGAATATTCTCTGGAAGTATTTCAGTCCCACGAAATCGGAATCAAACACCGATTTGCCCGGTGAAAACTCCACAAACGCATAACTCCATCCAAACAGGGGCGCATATGAAAAGACAGATATCAAAAGCATAAAGGGCAAAAGCAGCAAAATCAGCTTGATCTTCTTTTTTTGCCTCCCCGTTAACTCCTTTCTCTTTCCTGCCGTACCTGTCATCTGCCATCTTCTCCTTTCTTTTTCGCTGCGGGATTTGTCCGGAAACATGGCTCTTCCCGACATGGCTCCCTGTAGGCATAGCCTTTTGCAATGCCTGACACCTTGTCGTACCAGTTTCCGGTTACCTCGTTTACAATATGTATGCCATCAAAGGATTCCTCCATCTCAAACAGAAGAATCCGCTTGGCTTCATGCCTGTTAGGGCAGTGCAGAGCCATCATCAGCTGTCCGCCAAAACTGGTAAACAGCATGGAATGAGCGCCATCCATGGCGTAGAGCGGCTGCCGCTCCTGTACCCAGGGACCAAGAATATCACCGCTCAGGGATCTGGCGTATCCCGTGGTATATCCCCCGTTTGACGCAAAGCCAGACCACAGCATAAGCAATACGCCGCTCTTTAAGCGGTGCAGAAAGGGGCCGTCCGTTACCCATCCTCCTGCCTCCATATTTTTAGAGGCCCAAGGAGCGTCGGAGGCTCTAAAGAGAATCACGGGTTCCCCAACCGATGCCGCAAGCTGGTCATCCATGCGTATTGCGCAAATCTGACCATCATTTACCTGTAGCCACTCATGGCAGAATACCATCCAGGGATGACCCTTTCTGTCCTCGTACAGGGTGCCGTCCAGGCACTGCCATCCCTTCGGGGTAACGGGCTGTGTTCCGACCGGGACAAACGGACCTTTAGGAGAGTCTGATACCAGACACTGGCATCTGCGATAAAGCCCTTTGGCCCGAAACGAGGAAATCAGATAGTAACGTCCCTTCCAGATATGTACCTCCGGAGCCCAGTAATCCAGATCCGCCCAGAAATCGCCCTTCCGGAAGCATACCTCCGGTCTCGACCAGTGAATCAGATCTTCGCTTTCCAATACAAAAAAGCAGGGATCGGACAAGCTGATCTCCGGAAACCGCCTCCTGTCTGCAAACTGCACATAGGTATAATATTTTTTACTCACCGGATCGGCCAGAATAAACGGATCACTGATATGGACATCGCGGATATGATACGGATATCTCTCTTCAATTGACATCTCTTTTACTGACATTTTTCCTTTCCTCCTCCATATGCACATAATTTACACAAGTTTTTCACATCGAACTTCGCATATCGTTGTGCATTTGGTATTCTATTTTCCATATTTTTGCCGTCTTTCTATCTATTATTACTATATTTTATTATCTTATAATATTACACATGTTTCCTCTCAATTTTTTTACAATACTGTGCAATTTTGACCATATTAAAGGGGCACATATGGACTAATACACACTTTTCTCACAATATGATCACAATCTCATCACCGTTTTTTCATGATTCTTTCACGCTTTTTCTATAGACTCTTGTCAAACATTATTTGGGAGGTAAGAAAAAATGAAGCAAAAAACCCTTTTTCACACACATTTCTATCTGGCGGCGGCCCTCATGGCGCTGCTGTACTTGATTCTCTTTCCCCTGCAGGCCCGGGCGGCCGAGGGCTTTGATCTGTACACGGACACCCCCGGCATCCGGGTAACGGCCGGAGATTCCGTGAGCTTTAACCTGCATCTGACCGGAGGCAGCGCCGCAGGAGCGGATGTCTCCCTGTCCGCAGTATCTATGCCGGATGGTTTTACCGGATATTTCAAGAGCGGGAGCTATGAGGTTTCCAGAGTTCACGCAACAGGAAGCGCAGAGGACACCATTGCGTCCTTCCAGGTCACGGTGCCCAAGGAGGCCTCTCAGGGCGTTCATGAAATCAGACTGAAGGCCGTATCCGATTCGGGCCTGGAAGACGAGCTGGTTTTGGAGCTCACGGTCAGCGAGCTGGAATCCGGCGAGAGCAATTTCTATGTGGAGTACCCTGACCAGGAGGGAGCCACCGGCACTGCCTTCTCCTACTCCACCACCATCGCAAACAACACGCTGAACACCCAGAATTACAATTTTTCCTCCAATGCGCCTTCCGGATGGATGGTTTCCTTTGTCAGTGACTCCAAGCAGGTTTCCAGTCTCGAGGTGGAATCGGGCCAAAGTGCAGGCGTTACCATCACGGTGACCCCTCCCGAAAAGGTGGAAGCCGGGGAATACACGATCGGCTGTGCCGCCACCTCGGCCAGGGAGCAGCTCTCCACAGATCTGAATGTCAAAATCCTGGGAACCTACGACATGGAACTGACCACTGTGGACGGACGGCTCTCCTTTGATGCCTTTGCAAAAAAAGAGTCGGATGTAACCTTAAAGCTGACCAACAACGGAAACATTGATCTGGAAAATATTTCCCTTACCTCCTCCGCACCCACTGGCTGGGAGGTTTCTCTGGATACCACCACAATCGATTCTCTGGCGGCAGGCGCATCCCAGGAAATCGCCGCCCACGTGACACCCGGAGATGATGCCCTCACCGGCGACTATATCACGATCATCGGCGCATCCTGTGATAACCGCTCCGATACCGTGGAGTTCCGCGTCACAGTCAAGACACAGACCGGCTGGGGGATCTTCGCCGTAATCATCATCGCGGCTGTCGGGGCAGGCCTTTACTATGTGATGAAAAAATACGGCAGGAGGTAGGCTATGGCTGTTTCGGAAAAAGTGAACGTCCCTGTGATCCGTACAGAGGCACTCACCAAAAAATACGGGGAATTGACCGCAGTGGATCACCTTAATCTGACAGTCCAAAGGGGTGAGGTCTTCGGACTGCTTGGGCCGAACGGTGCCGGCAAGACCACCACCACTCTCATGCTCCTCGGGCTTACTGAACCGGACGAGGGAAAGGCCATGATCCACGGTCTGGACTGCACAAGGGACTCTATCAGGGTAAAGAAAACAGTGGGCTATCTTCCTGACAACGTGGGATTTTATTCCGCAATGACAGGCCGTGAAAACCTGCGCTTTACCGGCAGGCTGAACGGACTTTCAGGCGATGAGCTGGAAAACCGGATCGACACTCTCCTGAAACGGGTGGACATGGAGGAGGCCGCAGACAAGAAGACCGGAACCTATTCCCGGGGTATGCGGCAGCGGCTCGGAATCGCAGACGTGCTGATGAAGGATCCGCAGGTGGTCATTATGGATGAGCCCACCCTGGGCATTGATCCCGAAGGGATCCGGGAGCTGATGTGGCTGATCCGTGATCTTGCGGAGCAGGACGGCCGCACCATCCTCCTCTCCTCCCACCAGCTGCATCAGGTGCAGCGTGTGTGCGACCGCATGGGGATCTTCGTCCACGGAAAAATGATTGCCTGCGGCACCCTGGAGGAGCTGGGAACACAGATCGGCCATGACGGTGTGAGCACTCTCGAGCTGTCCGCTTACCCGGACAATATCCGGCTTCAGGATATCATAAGAGGGCAAAACGGCGTGATTGACATGGAGAGGAACAGCGATCTGTATATCATCCATTCTTCCTTTGACATAAGAAGATCCCTGGCCAAGGAGCTGTCCGACAAGGGCTACACGATCATGCACCTGCGCCAGGCAGGCAGCGATCTTGACGAGATTTATCGAAAATATTTTGAAAAGGCAGGTGAACAGAATGGAGCAGAAAAGAAACTATCAGATTCTGAGAGTGCTCTTTGAGAAGGAAACGGCGGATTTTATCAACGGGAAGAGAATGCTGCTCTTTACCATACTGATCGGACTGATCACCGTTACGGGCTTTTATGCGGCCGTATCAGGACTCCATGCCGAGACGGCAGGAAGCGAGACCTCCGCAGGCTTCCTGTTCCTGCGGCTGTTTACCGTGAGTGCGAATTCCATCCCCTCCTACAATTCCCTGATGGCACTGATGGGTCCTTTTATCGGGATCTTTATGGGATTTGACGCCATAAACAGCGAGCGGACCGAAGGAACCCTGAACCGGCTGGTGAGTCAGCCCCTGTACCGGGACAACATCATCATCGGAAAGTTTCTCGCCGGACTCTTTATCACGGCAGTCATGGTGTTCTCCTCGGGAATTCTGATCGCCGCAGTGGGTCTGATCTCCACCGGACTGATTCCAACCGGAGCAGAGATCGCCCGGCTTTTCATCTATCTGTGCTTTTGCGTGATCTATATCGGCTTCTGGCTGGCGGCATCCATTCTGTGCTCCACCCTCTGCCGGCATGCCGCAACCTCGGCTCTTGCCTGCATCGCCCTGTGGCTGTTTTGTTCCATCTTTGTAAGCCTGCTTTCCGGCATCATTGCGGAAGCGCTCTATCCGGTGGACGGAAACGATCTGCAGTCCATGATCAACGAGGTGAAAAATTACTCCTGCCAGCTGAACCTGAACCGCTTCTCCCCCTACTATCTCTTCGGGGAAGCAACGGCCACGCTTCTTAACCCGTCAGTCCGCTCGGTGAACGCCGTCACTGTATCGCAGCTCTCCGGCGCACTGTCCAGCACCCTGTCCGTAGGACAGAGCCTGCTGCTGGTATGGCCTCATCTGACCGCTCTTGCGGCGCTGATGCTGATTGCCTTTGCGGTCTCCTACGTGTCCTTTATGCGGCAGGAGATCCGTTCAAGATAAGCAAGGCCAATCAGATCATGCGGCAATTTTACTACAGAATTGAACAAAGCGGGCAAGCCTGCGTCAACTCCCCAAGCCCCTCAATCTTGAGGGGCTTGGACGCTTTGCCGCACCGGATTTCTCAATCAGCTTTTTATAGATGCGCTCCACCATCCATTTCTCCCTGGGTACCCTGAGGGCCTCCTCAAAGGACAACCATTTCACTGCCTGATTTTCCTCCCTGTTTACAATCAGCGTTTCCCCTTCATCCGCCTCCGCAAGATAGGTGACATTCAGGTGCAGATGGCTCGGCACATAATCTCCTCTCTTTTCGTGGCCGTCAACCGTCAGTGTCTCCAGACTGAAAATCTCATCGCTCAAAAGGACTGCGCTTTCCACGCCTGTCTCCTCCCTCAGCTCTCTTTGGGCCACCGAGCGCAGATCTTCGATGCCGTCCGCATGGCCTCCGATCCATGCCCAGGAATCATAAATATTGTGATACGCCATCAATGTTTTGGTCCGCTCCTTATTTATGGTCCATATGGAAGCCGAAAAATGCGCAATCTTATTTTTCCGGTCCAGACAGTCCGGATTATGCAATATAAACTGAATCATCTGCTCCTTGTCGTATTCCTCCTGTCGATTCACAGGCGTATAGCTCCTTATTTCATCAAGTAAATTCATGTCCCTCATCCCTTCCGCTCTTCTATAGATACCCGAGACTTTTCAGATGTATCCTCATTCCCTCCTTAAAAGAGGTCTCCGGAGCTCTTATGCCGGCATTTCTCAGTTTCGACAAATCATATGCCCTGTGGCACAGATGTCCGTGAGATTCCGGATGACCGTCAAAATATCCATGCAGCGGAATTTCTTCGATAACCGCTTTCGTTCCCAGCAACTCTCCCATGATCTCATAATACCTGCGGTTCTCCATGATTTCAGGGCCGCCAATACAGAAAATTTGCTGGAAGCCGGCAGCCTTATCCACACAGTCCAGCATAGTGTCCGACAGATCCTCCACGAAAACAGGCTGTGTCAGATAAATGCCTTCCGCCACAAGACGCAGAGGTTCTCCCCGAAGAATCTGTCCCGGAAGGCTCTCCTGTCTGCTCTGCTCCGGATAACATCCTGTAAGAAATCCCGGCCCGTAAATGTGGCCCGGGCGAAACAGAGTCACCTGCATATGGCGTTCGGCTCCACTTCCCCTGCGGCAACACGCAGAAACATCCTTTTCATTTCATCCTGAAAACTCATCCTTGTTCCTCGCTGTCAACGTAAAGCTATATTTCTGTTTTCGGCAGAGAAAAATGACTCTGCATCCATACTGCAGTGATAAAGCCTTGCGAAATATTCATTATTTTTCATTAACCTGAATCCGTGAGACTTATTGTCCCGGCACATTGACAACTACATATTTAAC